>NZ_QGAA01000006.1:0-344382 GCF_005233485.1 Pseudomonas sp. CFBP13509 | reverse complement strand
TGGCACTCTGCGGTGACCTTATTGGGGCCGCTTCGCAGCCCAGCGCGGGGCAAGCCCGCTCACCACAGAGTTATGTGTCAGCCTTTAAGAGTTGATCCTATGCCCCGATGAGGGAGTGTCAGTTGATGGATTTGGTACTGACCCACTGCAATCGGGGGCAAGTCGAATCGTCGCACCGCCCCTCCCACATTTTTAACCCAGTACACCAGACCCAACTCCGGTCGGCTCTAAGGCCGCCGCGCTTTGGCTCTTGATCTCAAATCGCCCCGTCAAACACGCTGGCCGAACGCAGGCTTTGGAGCGTGGGTAACCCGGCAGGACGCCGGGTTAGCCGCACTGGGCCATGGATGGCCCATTGCGGCGGCCCACGCTCCAAAGCCGGAGTGAGGGCACACCGAGCCTAAGCGAGGTGCCGAGTGTTGGGGCGAAGCGTTTTTGGTTACTTTTGGCGCTCTTCCAAAAGTGACCCGCTGTAAGAGCGGAACCCTAAGCAGCCGTTACCGCAGCAACGGATATGTACTCGGTCAAATCCAACGACATGGTCCGCCCGAAGGCCGCCATCGGGAGCAAGTCGAATCGTCGCACCGCCCCTCCCACATTTGGTTATACGACCAGGCGAAAAACATCATCAGACATACGCATTATAAATAACTATTAACTGCATATTTTTAATAATTAACATATAACAAAACGGACTTTTACGAACGCCTTTCCTATCCATATTGTTATGTCCAGCACCGACCCCTGACCAGGTGGAGGCCTTGCCTGAACCACCACTTTCTCAGGGTCCTACCATGAGCCACATCGCCGCGCCCAATCGCCTCACCCTTGCTGTCTCCCTCGCCCTGTTCGGCGCGTACACCCACGCCGATGACGCCGCGCTGCCGGTGGTCAATGTCACGGCCGAGCACCGCAGTGAAGACTTGCAGAAAACCCCGCTGGCGATTTCCGCCTTCGACGAGAAGAGCCTCGACGACAAGCAGATCCGCAGCGTGCGCGATCTGTCGGGCCAGGTGCCGAACCTGACTCTCAGCCGCCAGTCGATCTCCTACAGCGCCCAGACCTATGGCATTCGCGGCATCGGTGAAACCGACCCGATCCAGGAAGCCGCCGTGGCGGTGTACGCCGACGACTTGTACATCCCACGGGCGATTTCCTCGATGCTCGACTTCAATGACGTCGAGCGCGTCGAAGTGCTGCGCGGCCCCCAGGGCACCCTGTACGGGCGCAACAGCAGCGCGGGGGCGATCCGTGTGATCACCCGCGACCCCAACCAGGAAACCCGTGGTTTCGTCGAGCTCGGTGCGGGTAATTACAATGCGCAGAACGGCCGTTTCCTGATCAGCGGCCCGCTGGTGGACAACGCGTTGTTCGGCAGCTTTTCGGCGATCCGCCTGAGCCGAGACGGCACGGTGTCCAACCCGACCCGGGGCAAGGATGTCAACAACGTCGATATCCAGTCCTACCGCGGCAAGCTGCGCTACAAGCCGGAGGATTCACCCTGGGATGTGCAGTTGACCCTGGCCGGCACTTTTGACCGTGGCGACACCACCAGCTACTCGCCGTTCGACGCCAATGGCCGTTTCGACAAGTTCAAGAGCTACAGCAGCCTCGACCCGAAAAACCGCCTTGACCAGGGCAGTTCGGTGTTGCGCGCGATCTATGCGATCAACGATCACTTGAATGTCAAATCGGTCACTGCCTGGTCGTCCTTCAACCAGCCGGTGGACTACGACAACTCTGGCCAGGCCGCGCTGATCCAGAACAACCTGATCCTCTACAAGCAAAACTACGCCACCCAGGAATTCCAGCTCAACGGCGACTATGACTACTTCAGCTTCAGCACCGGCCTGTACCTGTACCGCGAACGCTTCGATGCCGACCGCGACAACCTCACCTACTCCATCGCACGCAACCGGGTGATCGGCCAGGGCCAGTACAGCACCACCAACACCGAAAGCTACGCGCTGTATGGCCAGGGCACCTACAAGATCACCCCGCAGCTGTCGCTGATCGCCGGCCTGCGCTTTACCCGCGAACACAAGAACTTCGAGTTCACCAATTACGCGATCAATACCGACAGGCAGATTACCGGCACCAACTTCGCGGCCGAGTCGAGCAAATCCTGGCAGTCCACCAGCCCGAAAATCGGCTTCGAATATGCCTGGACGCCGCACCTCAACCAGTACGCCTACGTCGCCAAGGGCTTCAAGGCCGGCGGATACGACAACCGTGCGCCGACCCGCGCCGCCGCCGAGCAGGCGTTTTCGCCGGAAGACGTGACCACCTGGGAAACCGGCTTCAAGGGCGACTTCTTCGACCAGCGCCTGCGGGCCAACGTCGCGCTGTTCTACAACGACTACAAAGACCTGCAGACCAACGCCTACGACCCGGCGCTGGGGGTGAGCCTGCGCACCAACGTCGGCCAGGCCCACACCTACGGCGTCGAGCTGGAAACCCTCACCGCCCTGAGCCGCGACCTGCAACTGAGCGCCAACCTCGGCTACCTGGAGAGCCAGTACGACGACTTCCAGAACGCCAGCGGTGCCGGGGTCGATGCCAATGGCAAGCAACTGGTGTTCTCGCCGCGCTGGAACGCCAGTGTCGGCCTGATCTACACCATTCCCGCAGGCCTGCCGGGCACCTGGCTGGCGGGCACGGATGCGCAGTTCCAGACCAAGTCCTACGCCAACGTGCTGAACGACGACATCCAGGAAGTGCCGCAGCAAACCTTATGGAACGCCAACACTCGCTACATCAGCGGCGACGGCCACTGGACCACCACCCTGGCGGTGAAAAACCTGCTGGACCGCGCTTACCCGCAATCGGTGGGCTATGTGCCGTCCAGCGGCGCCCGTTATTACTCGGTCAACGATCCGCGCACGCTGTTGCTGTCGGTGCGCTATGACCTCTGAGTGCGTTACTTGATGCGGTAGTGGAAGGTATTGCGCACCGCCGGTACGGCCACGGCCTTGCCGTCAACGATCCTCGGCTGGTAGCGAAAGGTGTTCGCCGCCGCCAGTGAAGGCCGGATAAACAATGGGTGGCAGCCGTCCAGCACCTTGGGGTTTTCCACGCGGCCTTGGGTGTTGACGCTGTACTCCAAGGTGCAGTCGCCTTCGATGTTCTTGTCCAGGGCGCGCTCGGGATAGTCCGGTGCCTCCTTGCTCAGGGGTTGGTATTGGCGGCTGTCGAAGGCCGGTGCAGGGGCTGGCGCGGGGGTGGCTGCCCGGGCTTTTTCAGCGGCCAGGCGTTGCTGATCGAGGCGTTGTTGTTCCAGCTCGCGGTTGCGTTGTTCGGTGGCCAGGCGTTCCTGCTGCTGCTCGATCTTCTTGTCTTCGACGCGTTTGCGCGCCAAGGCGGCTTTCTCGAGTTTTTGCGCCTGGACCTGTGGATCGACCACGGGCTTTACCGGCACCGGTATCACCACCGGTTCCGGCGGTGCGGGGGCAGCCACCACCGGTTCAGGCTCGGGCGCTGGCGCCGGTGGCAGCATGACCAACTGCGTGTGCATCACCCGAGGGGCATCCACCACGGGCTTTTGCGTCGACCAGCCCAGCATCAACGCGGCCAGCACGCCGACGTGCAGCGCCACCGCCAGGCTGGCGGCGAGGCTGTTTCTCCAAAACCCCGAAGCATCCCGGGGCGCCATCGTCAGGGTGGGACTGTGCATGATCATCGCCGTCATTGCGGGGCCTCGGTCACCAGCCCCAGGTTGCTGACACCACCCTTCTGCAACACCGCCATGGCCGCGACCACACGGCCGTAACCGGCGTTGTCGTCGGCACGGATATAGACCTGAGTGTCGCTGCGCGCCGCCACCACCTGCATGACCTTGGCGCCCATTTCATCCAGGCTCACGGCGCTGTCGGTCTGGTGCTGGGTATCGAGTTCGCCGCCGAGGTTCCAGTAGTAGCCACCGTCGGCCTTTACCGACAGCGTGAGGATCTGCTGGCGGGTGTCGGTGGCCAACGCCTCGGCGGCGACCTTGGGCAGGTCGATCTTCACGCCCTGGGTCAGCATCGGCGCGGTGACCATGAAGATCACCAGCAGCACCAGCATCACGTCGATATACGGCACCACGTTCATCTCGGCCTTGGGCCCGTGCTTGCGTTGCGGCCTGACTAACATGGGAGTTGCTCCTTTCAGGCGGCGACGGCCAGGTTGATCGACGTACCGCGCAGGGTGCGGTGCAGGCGTACCTGCAGCTCATTGCCAAACGCGTAGTAACGGGTGAGCAGGGTCTGGCCGCGCGCCGCGAAGCGGTTGTAGGCGATTACCGCCGGGATCGCCGCGAACAGGCCGATGGCCGTGGCGATCAAGGCTTCGGCAATGCCCGGCGCTACGGTGGACAACGTCGCCTGTTGCACCTGGGACAAGCCGATAAACGAATTCATGATGCCCCACACCGTGCCGAACAGGCCGATGTACGGGCTGACCGAACCCACGGTCGCCAGAAATTGCAGGCCCTTTTCCAGCTCGATTTCCTGCTCGGTGATCGCCACCTGCAAGGCCCGCTCCACGCCTTCGAGCACCGCCGGGTCATGGCTGTGCAAGTGCTGGTATTCCTGGACCCCGGCGATAAAGATCGGCGCAATGCCGCCCTCGCCCGCCTGTTGGATCTCACGGGACAGTGCCTGCAGATCCGGCGCGGCGCGAAAGCGCTGCACAAAACCGTTCAACTGACGCTCCAGGCGGCGCAGCACACTGCCGCGCTGGATAATCAGGTACCAGCTGAGCAAGGACGCCAACAGCAAGGTGAGCATGACAGCCTTGACCAACAGGCTGGCGTCGCTGATCAGTCCCCAGATCGTCATATGTTCCATCGTCGCGTGCATAGTGAATCTCCCATTCGATTAAAAAGTGATGACCGGTTGATGACGGTTCACGGCAATTTCAATGCGCGGGTGACCTCGGCCCAGGGTACGAACTTGAAGTTCTGGGTTTGCTCGGGCATGCGCTTGCGCCCGTCCTGCACCACCAGCATGCCTTGGCTCCATGGCCCGCCGAGGTTGATGGCGGTGACTTCCAGGCCATCGGTTTCCGACGCACCGTCGATACCGGCGGCGGCGTTCAAGCCGACGCGAAAGCCGCCGTGCACGGCAAACGGCGGTTCGGCATCCACCACCAGGTAGCTGTCATTGCCTTGGCTGGAGATCACCAGGTAGTCATGTTTATCGCTTTGGTACAGCGCCAGGCCCTCGACATCCGCATGCAATTGCGGGCCGACCTTGATCACGCTGGTCAACGTCGCCGGTTGATCGGCGCGCGCATCCACCGCCCACACGCCGACGTCTTCCTCACCGATAAACAGGCGCTGGCGCTGGTCGTCGGCCACACAGCCTTCGGGTTGGCTGTCGACCTTGAACTGACGCACCAGCTCGCCATGCACACGGCCGTCCGGCGCACTGAGGCGGTATTGCAGGAAGGTGCCGTCCTTGCCGTTGGCAATCGCGTAGATCTCGCCGCTGGCGGGCTGGAACAGGCAAATGCCATAGATTTCCTTGAGCGGCGTGGGCACTTCACCGGCCTCTCGCAGCTCGCCGCTCTGGCGGTCGATGCTGAACAGGCTCAGGCTGTTGTGATCGCGATTGCTCGCCACCGCCAGGTCCACCGTTTGCGCGCCAAGCTTGAAGTTGGGGCGTACGTCGACGTTATTCAGGCGGCCCACCGCCAGTTCCTGCAACAGCTTGCCGTCGAGGTCGTAGGCGAGCAGGCCCTGTTTCTTGTTGGTGCCGAGCACACGGCTGTTGGCCGGGGTTTGCGGGTGAATCCAGATCGCCGGGTCATCCGCCGCATCGCCCTGGCGGCCGACCGGGTCGCTCTGGCGCAAGGCCGCGACTTCCGGCAGCACCGCAGCCGCCGCGACGGGCGTGGCCTGCCAGTCGAGCCTGGCCTGGTAGAGCGTGCCGCTGTCATCATCGCGCACCAGCAGCTGGCGGCCATTGAGCGCCAATTGCTCCGGCTCTTTCAGGCCCGGCAGGCCCAGGCTCGGTTGCTCCACCCAGCGCTCGCCGGTGTGCTGGAACAGGTGTAACCGGGCGGTCTTCGGGTCCAGGGCAACCACACCACCGGGTACCAGCGCCATGGCCCCGGCTTCGCGTTTGGGAGTGTCGAACAGCGCCACCGGCGTGCGTTTCACCTCGGCTTCCGGGTGCGCCGGGTAGGCCCACCAGCCGACATTCTCTTCATTCACCAGCAACTGCTGGGTGGCATCGTCCACCTGGCAGAACTGCGCCGACGGCGGCAGCGGCAGACCCCGTACACGCTGGGGGTCGGTGAGCAGCGTCGCGCCGTTGCCCACCAGCCATTGCTCGCCCTTGCCCTCTTCGCCCACCAGGAACACAAACAGATTGGCCGCGGCGTCGCGGTACAGGCACAAGCCATTTACCGGGTAGCCGCGGGTCGGCAGGTACAGCGGTTTGCCCCAGCTTTTGCTGGCGCTGTCCAGGCTGATCAGCAGCGCCTGTTGGCGCTCGTTGTCGAGGCTGGCGACCAGCACCTGGGCACCTGCGGCGCGGGTGTCGAGGCTGCTGAAGTTACCCTTGAATCGCGCCAGCTCGGCGCCCTGGCTGTCGAGCAGTTGCAGGCCGTCGCGGGTGCTGGTGGCCAGGCGCTCGGTGGTGTTGGGCAGGAAGGCCACGGCTTCGGCCTTCAAGGATGGCGCCCAAGGCGTCAGGGTCAGATCGGCAGCCAGTGCATGAGTGCAGGTCAACACCGATATCAGCAAGTACAGCTTGGAAATTCTCATGTACAAACAAATCCTTCGAAAACAATGGAGTTCCAATGTGGGAGGGGGCTTGCTCCCGATAGCGGTCAATCAGTGAAGGATGCACAACTGGCCCCCCTCATCGGGAGCAAGCCCCCTCCCACATTGGAATCGAGGTGTGAGTTAGAAATGAGTGAAGGTCAGTCCCACCTTGTAGGTCGGGCCGTACTCTTCGTATTGGCCGTTGTAGCTGCGGTGGCCGGTGTAGACGAAGTACGACTCATCGGTGAGGTTCTGGGCTTCGAAGCTGACTTGCAGGTTCTTGGTCAGCGAGTAGCGCGCGCTGAAGTCGACGAAGGTCTGGGCGTCGACGTGCAGGTCGTGGGCCTTGTCGTTGATCGAGGCCAGTTCATACAGGTAGGCCGACTTGTAGTTGGCCGACAGGCGCAGGCTGAGCTTGTCGTCCTCCCAGCCGAGCATCAGGTTGCCGACGGTGTCCGACTGGTTGGGCAGGCTGATGTTGCGCTTGCGATTCGTGCCGCTGGCGGCGTCGAAGCCTTCGATATCGGCGCTGGAGCGGCTGAAGGTGCTGTTGGCGCCGATCAGCAAACCGTTCCACGGTGCGGGCAGCCAGTCGAACTTCTGTGAGTAGGCCAGTTCCAGGCCGTAGAGCTTGGCGCTGTCGCCGTTGGCATAGGTGTGAGCCTCGGAGAAATTGGTCCAGGCGCCGGTGCCGGCGAGGTCGGTGTTGTAGACGAAATTCTTGATGTCCTTGTAGAACACGAATGCCGACACGGTCCCGGCGCGGCCCATGAAGTGCTCGATACCCAGGTCAAGGTTGCTCGATTCCAGGGGCTTGAGGTCCGGGTTGCCGAAGGTGGCTTCGTCATCGTCGATCACAAAACCCGGCGCCAGCTGGCCGAACGTCGGGCGCACCACCGACTTGGTCCAGGCCGCGCGCACCTGGGTGTTCTTGTCGATCTGGTAGCGCGCATGCAGGCCCGGCAGCCAATGGTGATAGCGGCGCTTGGTCTCGGTGGGCGTGAACACGCCATCGGTGGCACCGGTGCCCTTGGCTTCGAACTCGGTGCCTTCGTAGCGCAGCCCGGCGATAAAGCGCCAGTCGTCAACGTCGAGGGTGTTCATCAGGTAGCCGGCGTTGATGTCCTCGCGGATGGTGAAGTCGTTGACCCGCGATTCGGTCTCGTCATAGAAGTCCGCCGGGTTGAGGCTGCCGATCAGCTGCTTGATGGCACCGGGGCTGATGCCGGGGCCGTAGTTGCCCAGGCGATAGTCGACGCTGCCCTTCTGGAAGCGGCTGAGGTTGAGTTGGTCGGCACTGAAGCCGAGGGTGTCGAAGTCTTCGTAGACCCAGGCCTCCAGGTCGTTGTCCTTGTTGCGGCGGCTGACCTTGCCGCCGAACTTGACCTGGGACGCATAGCCGCTCAGGTCATAGTCGCGAGCCAGGTCCAGGCGCAGGTTTTTCTCGGTGTCCGTGGTGTTCTGTTTTTCCCAGTCGACCTTGTCGAGGCTGAAGTTGCTGGCGTCGTAGAAGCCGCTGCCGATGATCGGGCGGGGTTTGTCCTTGTCGTAGAAACCGCTGCCTGCAAAGTCGCCGCCGTCGAAGGTGGCGCCGGCGATATGCGCCGGGCTGTCTTCGCTGGACTGGCTGTAGCCGGCCTGGCCGCTTAAGGTCCACAGGCCGAGCATGCGTTCGCCGCCGAATACATAGGATTGGATTTCCTGGGTTTCCTCACGGTTTTTCAGCTTGCGCTTGCCCTCGGCATCACCCAGTTGGCCCGGGGCCTGGGGGTCGGCAAACTCGATGCTGGTGGAGTTGCGGGTTTCGGTGTCGGTGTAGCGGCTGTAGAGGGTGCGCAGGTAGTAGCTGCTGAGGTCGTCGGGCTTGTAGTCGAAGTTCAGGCCACCGCCGGCACGCTCGCGGCTGATGTCGTAGTCGCGCTGTTCGAACTCGTTGAGCCGGGCGCCGTCGGTGAAGTCCCAGGCGCCGCCGGTTTCGACGTTGTCCGAACCGAAGTCGCGTTTCTGCCAACTCAGCGCTGCGGCGACGCCGAAGTTGTCGATGCCGTCGCCGAGGCTGAAACGGTTACTGGCGGCGCCGGAGAATTTCGGGCTGGTCTGGTGGGTGTTCTTGTCGTAGCTGGCTTCGCTGCTGCCGGTGTAGAACAAACCTTTATGGTCGAAGGCCGAGAGGCTTTGCACATCGACGGTGCCGCCGAGGGAATTGGCGTCCATGTCCGGGGTGAGGGTCTTGATCACCGACAGCGATTGCACCAGTTCCGAAGGCAGTACATCGAGGGCCACGGCGCGGCGCGCGCTTTCCGGGGCGGGCACCAGGGTGCCGTTGATGGTGACGCTGTTGAGGTCCGGGCCCAGGCCGCGCACGCTGACAAAACGCCCTTCGCCCTGGTCGCGCTCCACACTGATGCCCGGCAGGCGCTGCGCCGCTTCGGCGACGTTCTGATCCGGCAACTGGGCCACGCCGTCGGCATGCACCACGCTCTTGATGCTGTCGGCGCTGCGTTGCTCCTTGAGCGCCTGGTCGATGGCGGCAGCCTGGCCGACCACCTCGACGTGCTCGGTGGCGCTCGCTTCGGCGGCGCTCAACCGTTCACTGGCCATCGCCAGGGCCAAGGCGGTAAGCGTAAAGCTGACGAGCCCGGTGCGCTTGTACATGCAATCCTCCCCAAGAATCCGTTGGCGCCAGGCAAGGGGCCCGGCAACTGGGAGGGCACGCTAGGGGTGGGGGATGACGGTTCTGTGACAGCAGGTCTGTGGCAGGCCCATAAACCGGGGGGTTTAGCCGATTTCCGGTTTGAAATGAGCTGAAATGACCTCAGTAGATCGAATGTGGGTGGGGGCTTGCTGTGGTGAGGGGGCTTGTCCTCCGACGGGTTCACTGAGGATACGGGGGGCCTGCTTCGCAGACCAGCGCGGGGCAAGCCCGCTCACCACAGCAAGCCTGCTCACCACAGCAAGCCCGCTCACCACAGCAAGCCTGCTCACCACATCAAGCTCGCTCACCACAGCAAGCTCCTCCCACATTTTTTGATCGCCCGTGTGTTTGAGCTGAGCTGATTCGACCCTCCTCCACCGTCATCCAACGGTCACATCCATCTGCTGTGCTGGCGCCCACCACTCATTTGCCCAAGGACCTGCGGCCATGTTTTCCGTGCTCAAGCCCCACCGCTGGAAACTCTCGTTGCTGCTGATCGCGGCCAACCTCGGGCTGATCCTGCACCTGGCCTGCGGCGAGTTGAAAAGCGTCAGCGAATGGGTGTGGCTGGATATCTTCGGCGAAGGCGGTTCCGCCCTGCTCGCTCTGGTATGGCTGGGCCTGGTGCTCAAAAGCCGCCCCGCCGGGCGCGTCACCAATTACCTGGCGCTGGGCCTGTCGTGCATCTTTTTCTCCTGGTGGATCGACAGCCTCGACGAATTTATCCGCCTGCCCGACAGCATCACCTGGGACCATTGGCTCGAGTCCGGGCCGATGCCGGTGGGCATGATCCTGCTGACCATCGGCATCTACCACTGGCACCGCGAACAACTGGCGATCAGCGCTCAGATGGAAAAACGCGAGCGGCTGTTCCGTGAGCATCGGCTGTTCGACAAACTCACACCGCTGGCCGGCGCCGACTACCTCAAGCGCCAACTGGCCGACAGCCTGCAGGACAGCCGCGAGCAGCAACAACCGCTGTCGCTGCTGGCCCTGGACCTGGACAACTTCGCCGCGATCAACCAGGCCTACGGGCATGCCGAGGGCGACGCGGTGTTGCAGGCCCTCAGCCATTTGCTGCTGCTCAACCTGCGCCGCCAGGACCTGCTGTGCCGCCTGGCCGGCGACCGTTTTGTGGTGCTGCTGCCCAATACCGGCGAGCGCCAGGCCAAGGAGCTGGCGCTGGAGTTGCAGCAAGCGGTGCGCGGCCTGGCCCACAAGACCCGGCAACAGGGCGAACGCCTGCAACTGGCGGCGACCACCGCCGTGGTCATGGCCCTTGAAGAACCGCCCCAGGACTTGCTCAAGCGCCTGAACCTGGCATTGGCCAGGGCCAAGCAACCCCTTGCGAAAAGTGCCTGAGATGGCCGTGAAAACCAGCTGGTATGAAGCCGACAGCCGCTTTATCCCAGGGCATTACCAACCCGCCACGCTGATCGACCTGGCCTTGTCCCGCGACATCGACAGCCATCGCCTGCTGCGCGGCACCGGGCTGTTTCACGAGGACATCCTGGCCGGCACCGCGCACCTGAGCCCGCAGCAGTTTTTCGGCTTGATCGGCAACAGCCGCAAGTTACTGGACGCCGACGACAGCAGCTTCCTGTTTGGCCAGCGCCTGCTACCGGGCTATTACGGCGCCGCCAGCCACGCCCTTGGGCATGCGCAGAACCTGCACCAGGCCCTGGATATCCTGATCCAGCAACAGGTGCTGCTCAGCCCGTTGGCCACCCTGCAACTGGAGCTGGATGAGCACCACGCCTACCTGTACTGGCTGGACAGTTGCGGCGCCGGCGAACACTGGCGCTTCCTGCTGGAAGCCAGCATGACCTCGCTGGTTGCCATGAGCCAATGGCTCAGCGGCGAACGCCTGCCGTGGGCGTGCAGTTTCAGCCATGCCGAACCGCGTTATATCGAGCAGTACTGGGTGCATCTGGGCGAAGACACGCGCTTCGAGCGCCCGCTGGACATGATGACGATCCCGCGCGAATACCTCACCCGCACCTGGCCGGGCGCCTCGACCACGGCCGGCCAGGTTGCACGTCGGCAAGCCCGCGAGCAGATCGAGCAGCTGGGCTTTGCCGGCAGCTTTCTCGACTGCCTCTACGAGTACCTGCGCGACCAGGTGCGCCAGCCGCCCAGCCTCGAACAGGCGGCCCAGGCCTTCGCCATGAGCCCGGCGACCCTCAAGCGCAAGTTGCACAAGCACGACACCGGTTTTCAACAGCAGGTGGACCGAGTGCGCAAGCAGGTGGCGTTGCACCTGTACCAGGTCAAGGGCTACAGCAATGATGAAGTGGCGGCGTACCTGAACTTCAACGATGCGGCGAATTTCCGGCGCTCATTCAAGCGCTGGACCGGCAGCACCCCGAACCTGATCCGCCAGCTGTTCAACAGCCGCTAGCCAGGCGTTCGCGCAGAAACTCCACCAGCGCCTGCACCGGCCGTGAGCTTTGCCGATGCTGGGGATACACCGCCGACAGGGTCAGGGCTTCGGGGGCAAAATCATCGAGGAGCGTGACCAGGCGCCCGTCCTTCAACGCGTCGCCGACGATGAAGGTCGGCAGGTAGGTGACGCCCAGGCCGGCGACGGCGGTATCGCGCAGCAACTCGCCGTTATTCACGCGCATACGGCCGGTGACATTCAGTGCTTGCAGCTTGCCTTTGAAGCGCCATTGCACCTGGCGGCCATGGCCGTAGGGCAGGCAGTCGTGTTCGGCGAGGTCTTCGGGTTTAAGCGGCGTACCGCGCAGTGCCAGGTACTCGGGGCTGGCGCAATACACGCGCTCGATGCTGGCGATACGGCGAGCGATGAGGGTGGAATCTTCCAGGGTGCCGATGCGCAGCACCAGGTCGTAGCCCTCACCGATGAGGTCCACCGGGCGGTCGCTGAGGTCAACTTCCACCGAGACCTGGGGATGGCGCTGCAAGAACACCGGCAACAGGCAACCCAGGTGCGCCATGGCGAACGACAACGGCGCACTCAGGCGAATGGTGCCGCGCGGTTCACTGTTCTGGCCGGCGATGCCCTGCTCCACTTGCTCGACTTCGCCGAGCAGGCGCAAGGCGGACTCGTAGTAACTCTGGCCCAGGGGCGTGACATCCAGGCGGCGCGTGGAGCGGTTGAGCAGGCGCACGCCGAGGCGATCTTCCAGCTGGATCAGGCGGCGGCTGACGAATTGCTTGGACAGGCCCAATTGTTCGGCGGCGGCGGTGAAGCTGCCGGATTCCATGACCTGGCAGAACAGGCGCATGTCTTCGAAGGGGTTCATTGTCGCTTCTCGGTAGACGATGGGCTGTTTTATAACTGGATGGTCGCAACACCACAAATCAAATGTGGAAGGGAGCTTGCCCTAATGCCAGTCAGTTAAGGCTTTTTGTAGGAGCGAGCTTGCTCGCGAAAAACTCAAAGGCGCCGCGTTCATTCAGGAAGCACGCGTTATCTTTGACGTTTTTCGCGAGCAAGCTCGCTCCTACAGGAGGCGATGTACGCTTAACTGACTAGGCATTAGGGCTTGCCCCCTCCCACAGGGGATTGCCTACAGACTTGAAAACCGGTTACTTGGCCGTAAACGCCGAGTAGCTGTTCATCAGGTTGCGGTAGTTGGGGATGCGCGGCGACAGCAGGTTGGCCAGGCCTTCCATGTCGTTGCGCCAGTCCACTTGCAGCTCGCAGGCCACGGCGAACCAGTTCACCAGTTGCGCACCGGCGGCGGTCATACGCGCCCAGGCGGCTTGTTGCACGGTTTCGTTGAAGGTACCGGAGGCGTCGGTGACCACGAACACCTCGAAGCCTTCGTCGAGGGCGCACAGGGTCGGGAACGCCACGCACACGTCCGTCACCACACCGGCAATGATGATCTGCTTACGACCGGTAGCCTTGACCGCCTTGACGAAATCCTCGTTGTCCCAGGCGTTGATCTGGCCAGGACGGGCAATGTACGGCGCGTCCGGGAACAGTGCCTTGAGTTCCGGCACCAGTGGGCCGTTGGGACCGCCTTCAAAACTGGTGGTCAGGATGGTCGGCAGGTTGAAGAACTTCGCCACGTCGGCCAGGGCCAATACGTTGTTCTTGAATTCGTTGGGGGAGAAATCCTGCACCAGGGAGATCAGGCCGGTCTGGTGATCCACCAACAGCACCACGGCGTCATCTTTGTTCAAGCGCTTGTAAGTCATGGGTTAACTCCTTTGTGGGTTTAGGTATCAGAACGCAAAGCACGAGCAGCCAAACGCCCCCCAGAAACCCTGGAAGTCGCTGACCGGCACGCTGGAAAGGCGCGCCTTTTCGTGGCTGTGGGAATGCACGCCGCACGGGCCGCTGCATTGGTGAACTTGAGCCTGCACAGGCGAACTCGGACGCCAGTGCCCCGGCACCTTGACCACCGGCGACCAGTCCGGCAGCACGGGCACCCGCGGCGGTGCAAAGTCTTCGAAGTCGCCGGCGCCGTAGACCACCTTGCCGCCAACCACGGTAAGCACCGATTCGATCCACTTGATGGCTTCTTCATCGACGCTGAAAAAGTCCGCCGACAGCGCCGCCACGTCCGCCAATTGGCCGACCTTGATCTGGCCTTTCTTGCCCTGCTCGGACGAGAACCAGGCGCTGCCATGGGTGAACAGTTCCAGCGCGGTCAGGCGCGGCAGGCCTTCGGCGTGCAGCTCCAGGCCACCGACGGTGCGGCCGCTGACCATCCAGTACAGCGAAGTCCACGGGTTGTAGCTCGAGACCCGCGTGGCATCGGTGCCCGCCCCTACCGGCACGCCTTCGGCCAGCATGCGCTTGATCGGTGGCGTGGCTTCGGCGGCCTTGGCGCCGTAGCGCTCGACAAAATATTCGCCCTGGAACGCCATGCGGTCCTGGATCGCGATACCACCACCGAGGGCGCGGACCCGCTCGATATTCTTCGGGGTGATGGTTTCGGCATGGTCGAAGAACCACGGCAAGCCATTGAACGGGATGTCGCGGTTGACCTTCTCGAACACATCAAGCATGCGCGAGATGGACTCGTCATAGGTGGCATGCAGGCGGAACGGCCAGCGCTGCTCCACCAGATGGCGCACCACCGGTTCCAGCTCCTGCTCCATGGTCAGCGGCAGGTCGGGACGGGGTTCGAGGAAGTCTTCAAAGTCCGCCGCCGAGAACACCAGCATTTCACCGGCACCGTTGTGGCGCAGGTAGTCATCGCCCTGGTGCAGGGTGACGCTGCCGGTCCAGTTCTTGAAGTCGCTGAGTTCTTCCTTGGGCTTCTGGGTGAACAGGTTGTAGGCGATGCGTACCGTCAGTTGCTCATCCTTGGCCAGTTGCTCGATCACCGCGTAGTCATCGGGGTAGTTCTGGAAACCACCGCCGGCATCGATGGCGCTGGTCAGGCCGAGACGATTGAGTTCACGCATGAACTGGCGGGTGGAGTTGACCTGGTATTCCAGCGGCAGTTTCGGGCCTTTGGCCAGGGTCGAGTAGAGGATCATCGCATTCGGCCGCGCCACCAGCATGCCGGTGGGGTTGCCGTGGCTGTCGCGCACGATCTCGCCGCCCGGCGGGTTCGGCGTGTCCTTGGTGTAGCCGGCCACGCGCAGGGCGGCGCGGTTGAGCAAGGCACGGTCATACAGGTGCAGCACGAACACCGGGGTATCCGGTGCGGCCTGGTTGAGTTCTTCCAGGGTCGGCATGCGTTTTTCGGCGAACTGGAATTCGTTCCAGCCACCGACCACCCGCACCCATTGCGGCGTAGGGGTTCGGTCGGCCTGCTCCTTGAGCATGCGCAGGGCATCGGCCAGGGACGGCACGCCTTCCCAGCGCAGCTCGAGGTTGTAGTTCAGCCCGCCACGGATCAGGTGCAGGTGCGAGTCATTGAGGCCAGGGATCACGGTACGGCCCTTGAGGTCGATGACCTGGGTGCCGCTGCCACGCAGGGCCATGGCCTCGCCATCGGTGCCGACGGCAACGAAGCGCCCCTCGCGGATGGCGACGGCAGTTGCCCGCGGGTTTTCCCGGTCCACGGTGTGGAACTGGCCATTGAACAGAATCAGATCGGCGTTCATAGGGTTTCCTTTACAGAGGCTTCAAGCCAGGGAGCGAACAGGCGGGTAGCCGCCGGCATCAGCAGGTAGACCACCAGCAGGACGATGGTCACGGTGACCAGGAAGGTCGCGACCACGTAGTTGGAGAGAAACGGGTGCAGGCCGAGGATCGGGGCCCACACGATCGGCACCAGCAGGGTCAGCGGCAGGATCACGCACAGGGTCACCACCGCCTGCTTCCAGCGCGGCGGCTTGGCGGCGCTGTCGGCCAGGGGCGTGAACCAGAATTCGTTGAGTGCACCGATTTCGGTCTTGTCGCCGTCGGCCAGCATCGGCGTGGCTTCGGCGATCAAGGTGTTGCGCTCAGGGGAATTGAGCCAGGTTTCCAGGTCATCGGTAGAGCGGTAGCGCAATACGCAGGTGAACAGCGCCAGGCCGTTCTGTTTGCTGCGCACGACGTCGACACCGAGGTGGCCGGGACGCTCGCCGGCGATGCGCACGGTGCGGCGTAGCCAGGCTTCGTAGTCGGCTTCGCGGCCGGCCTTGATCAGGTGTTTGACGACCAGGGTGACGACTTCGTCGGGCCCTGTCTGTGGTGCTGGGTCCATGGTATGCCCCTCTGCCTTGAAATTTCAGCGATGAGGGGAGTTTGCCGAGGACAGCGTCAGGAAAATTGCATGTACGTGCTGTTTGAGGGGGATGGCTGGAAAGGGCTCACCAGCCTTCTTTCAGCATGCGCAACTCCAGGTGCTGCAACAGCATGATGGTCTTGCCGTCGGCGATCTCGCCGCTCTGCACCATGGCCAGCGCGCGCTCAAAACCCAGCTCCAGCACCTCGATGTCCTCGCCCTCCTCTTCCAGGCCGCCGCCATGGCCGACCCGGTCCCCCGGCTGGTACTCGCCGAGGAAAAAGTGAATCCGCTCAGTGACCGACCCGGGGCTCATGAACGCCGCATAGATCTTCTCCACATGCCCGACGCGATAACCGGTTTCCTCCTCCGCCTCCAGGCGAATGCGCTCTTCGGGGCTGGCGTTGTCCAGCAACCCCGCCGCCGCTTCAATCAGGTAACCGGGATAGTCATTGACGAAGGTGGGCATGCGGAACTGGCGAATCAGCAACACGGTGCGTTGCTCGCGGTTGTACAGCAGGATGGTCGCGCCATTGCCGCGGTCATACACCTCGCGGGTCTGGGCTTGCCAACTGCCGTCGCGGCGACGCAGGTCGAAGCTGTATTTTTTCAGCAGGTACCAGTTGTCCGAGAGGGTTTCTTCGGCGGTGATGCGAACGGGGCTGTTGTCCATGGTCAGTCCTTTGCTCAAAAGAGCGCGAGCATGTCGCGCTGGCATCAATGGCGTCAAATGCTGTAACACTTTGCAAGCAATCGCCGTGGGCGGCCGTCGAATTTATACCTGCCTGTGTAGGCCATCTGGTAAAACCCCCACTTCACCTTTGCCCTGGAATCTTCATGCCCTCTCGTTTTCTATCGCGCCTGAGCCTGCGCTGGTTTCCCCTGCTGTGCATGGCACTGTTGATCGTCGGCCTGCCCGTGGGCTGCGCGGTGCTGCAACACAAGGAGCGCGAGCTGGTTTTTCGCATCGAGCCCGGCACCGCCAGTTGGTACAGCGGCTTACCCAAGGCGGTGCAGGAATTCGAGCTCAAGCCCGCCAGTTTCAAATCGGGGCAGAACATTCATGGCTGGTGGTACCCGGCAGCCAACAAGGACGCGCCGGCGATCCTCTACCTGCATGGCGTGCGCTGGAACCTCACCGGGCAGCTGTTTCGCATCGAGCAATTGCACGCCCTGGGTTACTCGGTGCTGGCCATCGACTATCGCGGTTTTGGCCAGAGCCACGGCGAGCTGCCCTCGGAAACCACGGTCTACGAAGACGCGCGCATCGCCTGGGAACGCTTCCAGGTGCTGCAACCGGACCCCGGCAAGCGCCTGATCTACGGGCACTCACTCGGCGGCGCGGTAGCCATCGACCTGGCCGCCGAACTGGGCAAGCAAACGCCACTGCCGGTACGTGGGCTGGTCATCGAATCCACCTTCACCTCCCTGGCCGATGTAGCCGCGGCGGTGGCCAATACTTCGCTGCCGGTGCGTTGGTTGCTGTCGCAGAAGTTCGACTCCATCGACAAGATCGCCGATATCCATATGCCATTGCTGGTGGTGCATGGCCTGGATGATCGCTATGTGCCGCCCCGCTTCAGCGAGCAACTATTTGAAGCGGCCCGGCAACCCAAACGCCTCTTATTGGTGCCGGGTGCCAGCCACAACAACAGCATGAGCCTGGCCGGTCGCAGCTATCGCCAGGCACTCGACAACCTGATGCAAGCGAAGATGCCCGCCCAGGTTGTCACCCACGCAACCGGCCGTGACAACGAGTCATAAATCCGTTTTTCGGCACTGGGTTCGCGCTTGGCTGTCAAGCGCAAACCCTGCCCATACTGGCCCTCGCCGGCAGTTGATCAAATATTAACCTTTGGTTAAATCGCCAACCCTGCCGGGCGTTCGCAAAGTTATCCACAGAGATACCCACGGTTTTCGTGGACAACTCTTTTTATTTTTTTACGATTTTTTTGCTGATTAAACGATTTTTGGAAATGTACCCGGCAGCAGAATCTCGCGATTCACATCGCGTATATCGTTATAGCCACACAGCGCCATCGACACGTCCAATTCACGGGCGATGATCTCGAGCGCCTTGGTCACCCCTGCTTCGCCCATCGCGCCCAGACCATACAAATGCGGGCGACCGATCATGGTGCCCTTGGCGCCGAGTGCCATCGCCTTGAGCACGTCCTGGCCGGAGCGAATGCCGCCGTCCAGCCACACCTCAATGCGCTCGCCCACCGCGTCGACAATCGCCGGCAACTGGCTGATGCTCGACGGCGCACCATCCAACTGGCGGCCACCGTGGTTGCTCACCACCAGTGCATCCGCCCCGGAATTGGCAGCCAGGCGCGCGTCTTCCACATCGAGGATGCCCTTGATGATCAGCTTGCCGCCCCAGCACTGCTTGATCCATTCCACATCGTCCCAGCTCAGGCGCGGGTCGAATTGCTGGGCGGTCCACGATGACAGCGAACCCATGTCCGCGACGCCCTTCACATGCCCGACGATATTGCCGAAGCCACGCCGCCGGGTACCGAGCATGCCCATCACCCAGCGCGGCCTGGTGGCCATGTTGAGGAGGTTCGGCAAGGTCAACCTGGGCGGTGCCGACAAGCCGTTGATCAAATCCTTGTGACGCTGCCCGAGGATCTGCAGGTCCAGGGTCAGCACCAGTGCGTCCACACCGGCCGCCTTGGCACGCTCGATCAATTGCTCGACAAAGCCACGGTCGCGCATCACATACAGCTGGAACCAGAACGGCTTGCCGACCTGTTCGGCGATGTCCTCCAACGAACAGATACTCATGGTCGACAAGGTATAGCGCAGGCCAAACGCGGCGGCGGCCCGGGCGGTAAGAATCTCGCCATCGGCATGTTGCATGCCCGCCAGACCGGTGGGGGCCAAGGCAACGGGCATGGCCATGTCCTGGCCGAGCATGGTGGCGCGGATCGAACGTTCATCGATATTGCGCGCCACGCGCTGGCGGAATTTGATCCGGGCAAAATCGCTTTCATTGGCGCGGTAGGTGCTTTCAGTCCAGGACCCGGAATCGGCGTAATCGTAGAACATCCGTGGCACCCGCTTTTGCGCCAGCTTGCGTAAATCTTCGATGGTTGTAATCAACGACATCTAGGTCACCTCTCCCTGAACTGAGCGCAGAGAGTAACCGCCCCACGGGTGGGCAACCAACCATTGCGTTTATATCGACTGCAGACTAATCTCGCACAAACCCGCAAAAAAGCGCACAAACATGCACAACACCCATCACGCCATCGACCTGCCTTCCCTGCGCAAACAAAAGATCCTGTTACTGCTGGAACGCGACGGCAAAGTCACTGCCTCGGAGCTGGTGGAGCACTTCGCCGTGTCCCAGGACACCATCCGCCGCGACCTCGGCGAACTCGCCGCCGCCGGCCTGTTGCAGCGCGTGCACGGTGGCGCCCTGCCCCGGCCCAAGGACACCGGCAAGGACTTCTTCACCCGCGTCGGCGAGACCAATGAAGCCAAGCGTCAACTCGCGCAACTCGCCGCCGACCAGGTGCAAGACGGCCAGATCGTGCTGTTCGATTCCGGCTCCACCACCTTGCAGATCGCCCAGTCATTGCCGCATTCGATCCGCCTCACGGTGGTCACGCCATCACCGATGATCGCCATCGCCCTGGCCGACCACCGCGATGTGAAAGTGATACTTGCCGGCGGCCAACTCAACCCGGCCACCTTGTCCACCAGCGGTCACGAGGCGGTGCGCCTGATCCAGGGCATCAAGGCCGACCTGCTGTTTACCGGGGTATGCGCACTGCATCCGCAAGTGGGCATCAGCTCGCTGCATTTTGATGAAGTCGCGGTCAAGCAGGCCCTGCTCGACAGCGCCTCCCATGTGGTGGCGGTGACCATGGCCGACAAACTGGGTGCGGTTGAACCGTTTGTGGTGGCGCCGTGCAACCGTATTCACACGTTGATCACCGAGTGGCATGTGCCGAGTGTGGAGGCGTATGAGCAGTTAGGGGTGGAGGTGTTGCGGGTCGAGGTCGAGTAGGTACAGGGCATCAAATGGCGGTGTGGCTGGCAGGCTTTTTTTGTGGTGAGCGGGCTTGCCCCGCGCTGGGGCGCGTAGCGGCCCCTCATAAGGCCACCGTCATTATCCTGCCTGCCTGAACGCGGTGACTGGTTTTAGGGCCGCTTCGCAGCCCAGCGCGGGGCAAGCCCGCTCACCACAACAAGCTCACTCACCCCAAAAAAGCTTGCTCACCACAGCAAGCTCACTAGCCACAACAAGCCTGCTCACCACGACAGCACCTTGGCCGCATCGCGCATGAAAATCTCGATGGTCTTGGGCCCCACGCCGTCAAATTCACCCAGGCGCTGTTCGAACGCCTGGCGGTTTTCGCTGGCACTGCGGATGTGGCTGATCTTGCCGGCGTACTCGGCGTTCAGCTTGGCACTCAGGTCCAGCAGGCGCTGTGCGGTGCTTTCGTCGTACCGCACGTAGTGGCCACGCCCCAACATCGCCACCAATTCCTTGGAGGTGCAATGTTGCAGCTTGCGCGCCGTATCGCGCCCCTCTTCCTCAACGATCACCTTGTAGGCCTGCGCCGCAATCGGCGCCTGGATGCGCTTGCCCATCAGGAAGCTGGCGACAAGCCACTTGAACAGGCTGGCGTCATCCCCAGGCTTGAGATCGATGCCCAGTTCAGCCGCTGAAATAGACTTGGCCATGCTCAGTGCCCCAGCTTGCGCTCGGCATCATCCGCCCGTTCGTTGATGGCGTCGGCCTGGCGTTCGGTGTCCTTGATCGAGGTGGGTGTCAGCACTTTGTCGACGGTTTCGGTGCTGGGATTCGGGCGTTCCAGTGGCTGGCCCTTGGCGGCTTTATCAGTACCTTTTTGCGCCTGTTCGGAACTGATCGGGTCTGGGGTTTTATCGGCAGTCACAGTGAAATCTCCTGGCAGTTGAAGGCTCGCGAAAGCGGCGGGCACTTACGCAGCAGAGGCCTGTGAATGTCGATAGTTCAAGGAAATTGCCGCGGACAAACAGGAACAAAAAAATTTAAACCTTTTGCCCCGGCCTCGGCTCAACAGTCAGGTAACGGCATCCCGCCACTTTCAAGGAGCTCCATCATGACCACTCTGCTGATGAAACAAATGGGCCTGACTTTCGTACTGGTTGCGGGCGCAATATCCAACGCCATGGCCGCCACCTCCAACAGCTTCGTCGATGACGCAGCCCAAGGCGGTATCACCGAGGTGGAAGCCGGCAAACTGGCCCTCGAAAAAAGCAGCTCGGCCGACGTGAAGACGTTTGCCCAGCACATGGTCACCGACCATACCAAGGCCAATCAGGAACTGATGGCCCTGGCAAAAAAACTCGACATCGAAGTGCCGGATGACGCGGCCCTGACTGACAAGGCCAAGAAAGCCATCCTGGAACTGCGCGACGAATCATTTGACAAGGCCTACGCCAACAACCAGGTCGACGCCCATGAAAAAACCGTCGAGCTGTTCAAGAAGGAAGCTGCTTCCTCGGACAATGCCGAGCTGAAAGCCTTCGCCACCAAGACGCTGCCAACCCTTGAAGCCCATTTGAAAATGGCCAAGGAGCTGCAAGCCAAGCACGACCATTAATTCATTCCTGACTCAAGGAGACATTCGATCATGAGTTCGCAACTCAACGGCAAGAAGATTCTGGTCATCACCTCCAACACCGGCATCGAGCGCGACGAACTGCTCAAGCCCCTGGAAGCACTGCGTGGCTATGGCGCCACGGTGACCCACGCGTCCAGCAAAGGCGGCTCCACCCAGACCTTTGTCGGCGACACCGAAAAGGACAAAACCGTGGAATCCGACGTGCAACTGTCGGACGTGGCCAGCAGCGACTTTGACGCCCTTGTGATCCCTGGCGGTACCGTCAATGCCGATACCCTGCGCCAGGACGCGGCGGCGCTGCGCCTGATCAAGGACTTTGCCCAAGCCGGTAAAACCATCGCGGCGATCTGTCACGGCCCATGGACGCTGATCGACGCCGGCGTAATCAAGGGCAAGACCCTGACCTCGTACAAAAGCGTGCGCATCGACCTGGAAAACGCTGGCGCGGCCGGGTGGGTCGATACCGAAGTCAAGCAATGCCAGGCCAATGGCTGGACCTTGATCACCTCGCGTACACCGGACGATCTGCCTGCTTTCAACGAGGCGATTGCCCAGGCTGTCGCTGGTTGAACCGCCAACGTTGAACGCAAACAGGCGCCTTTCGGCGCCTGTTTTGCGTTACCCCGGCCACTCAGCTTTTACGCTGTTCCGGCATCTCCCGCTTGGGCCCGAACATAGCCCACGCAATCAGGCCCACCAGCGGTACGAAGATCAGGATCACCAGCCATAAGCCCTTGGTCTCCCAGCCACTGGTGCTGCGCAATACGATATTGATCGCCCACAATTCCAAAAGCAGCAGAACTACCGCCAACGCAATCCAGATATATTGAATTTCCATGCTTCACCTCCTAGGTCGTATGCGTTAGTTCAAGCATCGGCCGCGAGGGTTCATTTAAATTTTCCTGGGTGGTGGAATGCAACGTTCCCCCCAGGCCGACCATGCAACCTGCACGACAGGCGCTCTCTGCAATCCTCTTCAACCAATTGAATTAAAAGGCCAATTTAAAATCGCTCAAGTTGGTACGCCTGATGCACCACTGCACGGGACGAGGCGTGCATATCGACGCGCCCTGAGTTTCCCGTGAGGTGTCACCGATGAATGCCATTGACCTGCTCAAAGCCGACCACGAACGCGTAAAGGCCCTGTTGACTCAATTGAGTGAGTCCACCGAACGCGGGGTGAAAAAGCGCACGGAGCTGCTGGCCAAGCTGGAAGCGGAAATCAGCCTGCACACCAGGCTGGAAGAAGAAATCCTCTACCCGGCGTTCAGAAAGGCCGGCGGCAAGGAACAGGACATCATGTACCACGAGGCCAAGGAAGAGCACCGCACCGTCGACGCCCTGGTGCTGCCCGACCTGAAGCAGACCGAACCGTCGACCACCGAGTTTTCCGGCCGCGTCAAGGTGGTCAAGGAATTGCTCGAGCACCATATCGAAGAAGAGGAAACCGAGATGTTCCCTCAGGCCAAAAAACTGCTCGGCAAGGCGCTGCTTGAAGAGTTGGGCGCCGAAATGGAAGCCATGAAAGCGGCGCATAAAAAGTCGCAATCAAGCAAGCCCATGGCGGCTTGATCGAGGCAGGACCGGAGCCTGGCATTCATCCAGGCTCCTGATACATCTACACGATAGGGGATAGCGTCATGAAGACCAGATCGTCCCAACGGATTGTGCTTATCGTCGGCCTGTCAGCCCTGCTCTCCGGCCCCGCCCTCGCCGCCTTTGGCGATAACCCGGAACCTGCCGCCAACGCCTTGAGTGGCGACAGCGCCGCCGGCTCCGCCCTGCCACCGGGGACCTACCCCAGCAGCCCCTCGGACAGCGACAAAAAAACCAAGGACACCGCCAAACCGCCGAGCAAACCCGTCAGGCCGGCTGCCCCCCCTAAAGACGACAAGGAAAAACCCCGCTCAGGCAGCTGACGGCTCATCCGCCACCGGCGGCTCGGGCGCAAGCCCCCAGTCGCCATGCTCGTACCAGTCATCCCCGATCATCTCGGCCGGGTGCATGGTGCGGTCGGCGCCATTGCCGCAAGCCAGGTCGGTGGCAGCACAGTAGCGATCACAGCCCCAACAGATACGTTCGGGATGCTTGGGGTGCAGCGGAAAAGGCTTGGCCATGAGTCGACTCCCTGGCGACGAACACTCCCTGCAACCTACCCCCATACAGCCTGTACAACCTTGACCGGCATCAAGCCTGGCCAAGATGAAATATCCTCGGAACTTGACAAGAATCATTATTATTTACTGCTGATCTTCCTAGACTCGGGTTCTCTCTCCACACCCATCAGGAAGCCTCCATGCGTACCCCTTCTTTGCTGTGCCTTGCCCTGCTGCTGAGCACCTCCGTGGCAGTTGCCAAGGAGTATCCAATCGGCGAACCGCAACACTGCCCGGGCCTGGAAATCGGCGCGGTGTACCTCCAGCCGATCGAGATGGCACCCGCCGGCATGATGCGCGCCACGGCCGATTCCGATGTGCACCTGGAGGCCGATGTACGCGCCACGGCGGACAACGCCCAAGGGTTTCAGGAAGGCAGTTTCGTGCCCTACCTCAACCTGTCTTTCACCCTGAAGAAACAAGGCAGCGACACGCCCATCAGCGGCGACTTCCACGCCATGGTCGCCAACGACGGGCCGCACTATGGCGATAACGTCAAGCTGCAAGGCCCGGGCAAATACACCCTCACCTTCAGCGTATTGCCGCCCACCGGCCACCACTCCCTGGGCCGTCATACCGACAAGGAAACCGGGGTCGCCCCGTGGTTCGAACGCTGCGAAGTGCACTACGAATTCGTCTACGCCGGCATCGGCAAAAAAGGCGGCTATTGATGCGCCGCGCCCTGTTGCTCGGCGGCCTGCTGCTAAGCGGTGCGGCAGTGGCGGCGCCGTTGCCCACCTATGAGTTGAGCCTGCAGGACGGCCACTTCGACCCGCCACAACTGGTGGTCAAGGCCGAAGAGCGTTTCAAGATCGTGCTCAAGAACATCGGCCAAGGCCCGGCCGAATTCGAAAGCACGCCGTTGCGGGTCGAGAAGGTGTTGTCTGCGGGGGTGACCACCTTTGTGGTGATCCACCCGCTCAAGCCGGGGTTGTACCCGTTCTTCGACGAGTTCAACCCACAGTTGCCCGAAGGCAGCATCCTCGCCGAATAGGAGCCGTTGATGAATCAATCGATGTTTATTGTCTGGCGTGAAAGCGTCGAGGCCCTGCTGGTGATCGGTATCCTGCAGGCCTGGATCAGCCGCCAGGCCGGCCATGCGCAACTGGCCCGCTTCCTCTGGGCCGGGGTGCTGCTGGGGTTGCTGTGTTCGGCCGGGCTGGCCGGTTTGATGCTGTGGGCCGGTGACACCATGACCGGCCCACAGGGCGAGTGGCTGCAAGCGGCGCTGACCCTGTTGGCCAGCGGCTTGATGGTGCAGATGGTGTTCTGGATGCACCGCAACGCGGCCACGCTCAAACACAGCCTGGTACGCGAGGCCGATGAGCGCCTGGCGCGCCAGGGCGGCTGGGGGGTGTTGTTACTGGCGCTGCTGGCGGTCAGTCGCGAAGGCAGTGAAACCGTGGTGTTCTTGTATGGCGCCGGGGCGCGCCTGCACGATGAGGCGCAAGGCCTGTTCGCCCTTGGCGGCCTGCTCGGCCTGGCACTGGCGGGGCTCACCGTGCTGCTGTTGCACGGCAGTCGGCGCTTTATCTCCTGGTCACTGTTTTTCGCCCTCAGCGAGGCGCTGCTGTTGCTGCTCGGCGGCGCCTTGCTGATCGCGGCCGTGGACCGTATCAGTGGGCAACTGCTGGGTATGGACATGCCCGAGTGGGTCTACGCCGCAATCGGTGACAGCCGCTGGGACAGCAGCGCGCTGCTCAGCGACAGCCATGGCCTCGGCGCGCTGCTGGCCGACTTTGCCGGCTACCGGGCGGCCCCCAGCCTTATCACCGTGTTGGTACTGCTCGGCTACTGGCTATGGGTGGGCAACGGCCTGCGTCGCGCCCGGCACGCGGCATGAGCTGGTTGCAGCAACTGGGCGATGGCATGCGCCGCCATGGGCGCTTGATCCGTGCTGCGCAATGGGTGGTGGTGCTGGTCTACGCCGTGTTGCTGGTGCTGCCCGCCGTGCTGCCGTTGCCCGATAGCCAAGCGCGCATGGTGAACAACCTGACGCTGCTCGCGCAATTTATCTTCTGGGGGATCTGGTGGCCGTTCGTGTTGCTGTCGATGGTGCTGTTCGGGCGCCTGTGGTGCGGCGTGCTGTGCCCGGAGGGTTCGCTGAGCGAATGGGCCAGCCAGCACGGGCGCGGCCTCGGCATACCGCGCTGGCTGCGTTGGGGCGGCTGGCCGACCCTGGGCTTTTGCCTCACCACGCTCTACGGCCAGTTGATCAGCGTGTACGACTACGCCCAGGCAGCATTGCTGATCCTCGGCGGCTCGACGTTGGCGGCGGTGGCGGTCGGCCTGCTGTTCGTGCGCGGCAAGCGCGTGTGGTGCCGTTACCTGTGCCCGGTGAGCGGCGTGTTCGCCCTGCTCGCCCGCCTGGCGCCGGTGCATTTCGCCGTGGATGAACAACGCTGGAAAGCCAACGACGCCCCGCGCCTGCCGCTGCCCAACTGCGCGCCACTCCTGGACATCCGCCGCCTGCAAGGCGCCAGCGACTGCCACGCCTGTGGCCGTTGCAGCGGGCAACGCGGCGCGGTGCAACTGATCGCCCGCTCATGCAATCAGGAGATTCTCCACGCGCCCCATCAACCCGGCTCACCGTGGGATGCGCGCCTGCTGCTGTTTGGCGTGATCGGCCTGGCCATGGGCGCGTTCCAATGGACCGTAAGCCCGTGGTTTATCGCGCTCAAACAAACACTCGCCGAATGGCTGGTAAGCCGCGACTGGCTATGGCTGCTGCAAGACAACGCGCCCTGGTGGCTGCTCACCCACTACCCGCCACTCAACGACAGCTTCAGTTGGCTCGATGGCCTGTGCATCGTGCTGTACCTGGCTGGCAGCGCACTGCTGCTCGGCGGTGGCTGCTGGCTGCTGCTGCGCCTGGCCGCGTCTGTGGCCGGCGACCGCGCACTGTTTCGGCCCTTGGCACTGACACTCACGCCCCTGGGGGGTGCAGGGCTGTTCCTGGGGCTGTCGGCGACGACGGTGAAGTTGTTGCGCTATGAAGGGTTGGCATTGACGTGGGTGCAACCGGCTCGTGCACTGGTGTTGAGCGCGGCGATTGGCTGGTGCTTGTGGTTGGGCTGGCGGCAGCTCCAGGGGCTTGGAACCCGACCGCGCTGCCTGGGGTGGTTGTGCGTACTGCTGAGCAACGGGCTGGTGGGCTATGGCTGGTGGTTGCAGTTCTGGGGGTGGGCTGGCTGATGCACACCGATCCAAATGTGGGAGGGGGCTTGCCCCTGATGAGCATGGGTATCTGTGGCGCGGGCGCTTGCTCCCGTGGCGGCCTTCGGGCCGACCATGTCGTTGGAGTTGACCGGTTGGAATGAGTACATATCCGTTGCTGCGGTAACGGCTGCTATTGGTTCCGCTCTTACAGCGGGTCACTTTTGGAAAGAGCCCAAAAGTAACCAAAAGGCTCTCGCCCCACCACTCGGTACCTCGCCTAGGCTCGGTATGCCCGAACGCAGGCTTGAATCCGTGGGCCGCCGTCATGGGCCATCCCTGGCCCAGGACGGCTAACCCGGCGTCCTGCCGGGTTACCCACGGATTCAAGCCTGCGTTCGGCCAGCGTGGTTAACGGGGCGCCTGAGATCAAGATCAAAAGCCAGAGCAAAAGCAGCCTGAGGTCTACCTGCTGGATGGAGATCCAAATGTGGGAGGGGCGGTGCGACGATTCGACAAGCCCGCTCACCACAGAGTTATGTGTCAGCCTTTAAGAGTTGTGTAGATACCTATGCTCATCGGGGGCAAGCCCCCTCCCACATTTTTAACCCAGTACACCAGACTCAACTCCGGTCGGCTCTAAGGCCGCCGCGCTTTGGCTTTTGATCTCAAATCGCCCCGTCAAACACGCTGGCCGAACGCAGGCTTTGGAGCGTGGGTAACCCGGCAGGACGCCGGGTTAGCCGCGCTGGGCCAAGGATGGCCCATCGCGGCGGCCCACGNGCCTAGGCGAGGTGCCGAGTGTTGGGGCGAGGACCTTTTGGTTACTTTTGGGTCCTTCCAAAAGTGACCCGCTGTAAGAGCGGAACCCTAAGTGGCCGTTACCTAAATAACGGATATACACACGGAGCAAAAAATGCCGCAGTTCACAAAAATCCTGATCGCCAACCGCGGCGAAATCGCCTGCCGCATCCAACGCACGGCCCAGGCCTTGGGCTACCGCACCGTCGCCGTCTACAGCGACGCCGACGCCGAGGCCCTGCACGTGCAGATGGCCGACGAAGCCGTGCGCATCGGCCCCGCGGCGGTACAACAGTCCTACCTCAATATCCCGGCCATCCTCGAGGCCGCGGAAAAAACCGGCGCCGATGCCATCCACCCCGGCTACGGCTTCCTCTCGGAAAACCCCGATTTCGCCCGCGCGTGCCAAGACGCCGACCTGACCTTCATCGGCCCCAGCGCCGAGGCCATCGAACTGATGGGCAGCAAGCGCCGCTCCAAGCTCGCCATGCTCGAGGCCGGGGTGCCTTGCATCGCCGGCTACCAGGGCAGCGCCCAGGACGACACCTGCCTGCAACGTGAAGCCGAGCGCATCGGCTACCCGCTGATGATCAAGGCCAGCGCCGGCGGCGGTGGCCGTGGCATGCGCCTGGTCCACCAGCCGGAGGCGCTGCTGGAAAGCCTGCACAGCGCCCGCTCGGAGGCCAGGCATGCGTTCGGCAGTGACGAACTGATCCTCGAACAGGCGCTGATCGAGCCGCGCCACGTCGAGATCCAACTGTTCGGCGACCGCCACGGCAACCTGATTTACCTCGGCGAACGGGACTGCTCGATCCAGCGCCGTCATCAAAAAGTCATCGAGGAAGCGCCCTGCCCGGTGATGACGCCCGAACTGCGCCAGGCCATGGGCGAAGCCGCGCTCAAGGCCGGACGCGCGGTAAACTACCTCGGCGCCGGTACCGTGGAGTTCCTGCTCGACCGCAACGGCCGGTTCTACTTCCTGGAAATGAACACCCGCCTGCAAGTGGAGCACCCGGTCACCGAGCTGATCACCGGCCTCGACCTGGTGGCCTGGCAACTGCAAATCGCCGCCGGCCAGCCGCTGCCGCTCGAGCAGGCGCAGGTGAGCCTGAACGGCCACGCCATGGAAGTGCGCCTCTATGCCGAAGACCCGGCCCAGGGCTTCCTGCCGCAAACCGGTGAGGTGCTGCGCTGGGAACCGGCCGTGGGCGTACGGGTTGACCATGGGCTGTGCGAAGGCGAAACCATCAGCCCGTTCTATGACCCGATGCTCGGCAAGCTCATCGCCCATGGCGCCACCCGCGAAGAAGCCCGGCGCAAGCTGCTGCGGGCGGTGGAAGACACGCTGTTGCTGGGGGTGACGACCAATCAGCGCTTGTTGGCTGAACTGCTCAAGCACCCAGGCTTTATCGACGGTGATTTCAGCACCGGGTTTATCGCCGAGCACTTCAGCGAAATACCGCGCCCGGCCGCGACAAGTGATCAACTCGCCCTGGCCGCCGCGCTGTTTTACCAACACAGCGCCGACCAGCATCCCCACGGCCTCGCGGGATGGCGCAACAACGCCCGTGTTCCCTGCACCTTTCGCCTGGAGGCCGACGGCGAAACCCACACCGTCACCGCCGCCGCCCTGCCACTCAGCACCGATGGCCGTCGCGCCACCCTGGTGCTCAACGGCGTTCGCCGTCGCATCGCCTATCACCTGGAGGGCTCCCGGCTGTGGCTGCCTGGCCTTACCGTCACCAACCGCACCCAGCAGGTTGCCGGGCGCCAGGCCGACGCCGGCAGCGGCACGATCAAGGCACCGATGGACGGTGCCATCGTCGACGTCCGCGTCAGCACCGGTGAACAGGTGACTAAAGGCCAACTGCTGCTGGTGCTCGAAGCCATGAAAATGGAGCATCCACTCAAGGCCGACAGGGACGGCGTGGTCAAGGCCGTGCAGGTCACAACAGGCGATCAGGTACGCAATCGCCAGGTTCTGCTGGAGATCGAATAACCCCCTAGTCGGAACTACAAGGCCGGTCTACGCTCTATCCCCAACAGGAAAGGACGAGTACGGGAACCTGCGCGATGCCTCATTGGCTGATTATTGACCTTGAAGCCACAACGGATGAAGGCGGCTGGCCCGTGACGGAGATGGAAGTCATCGAGATCGGCGCGAGCCTGGTGAACCGCCAGGGCCGCGAGCTGGACCACTTCCAGCGCTTTGTGCGGCCGCTGCGCCGCCCCTTGCTCACGCCCTTTTGTCGCCAGCTGACCCATATCACCCAGGCAAATATCGACGGCGCTGCACCGTTCATCGAGGTGTGGCCGCTGTTCGAGCGCTGGCTGGGCCAGCATCAGGCGCGCCTGGAAGGCTGGGCCAGTTGGGGTGACTACGATCGCGTACAGCTGGAGCTCGAGTGGCAGCGCCATGGCCTGACCAGCGCCATGGCCCCCACGCCCCATGTCAACCTCAAGCAACGCTTCGCCAAGGCCCGGCGCCTGGACAAGCCCCTGGGGCTCAATGGCGCCCTGCAATTGGCGGGGATGCAGTTCCAGGGCCAGCAACATCGAGCGCTGGAAGATGCACGCAACACCGCGCGCCTGCTGCCGCTGATTTTGCCGGTCTAGGCAGCGCCCGAAGCCTTGGGCATACTGACTCCCCCTTTTCCTTGCTGCTCAACTGTAGGAGCGAGCTTGCTCGCGAAGGTCGTTAACGATAACGCGGTAAACCTGGCACCCAGCGGCGCTCTCAGGTTTTTCGCGAGCAAGCTCGCTCCTACAGGATGAGCGTAAAGCATCAACTTTTTCCGAGGATTCGCCCATGTTCAAAGTCAACGAGTACTTCGACGGCACCGTCAAGTCGATCGCTTTCGGCACCGCAGAAGGTCCGGCGACCATCGGCGTGATGGCCCCGGGTGAATACGAATTCGGCACCGCCCAGCGTGAAATCATGCACGTGGTGTCCGGCGCCCTGAGCGTCAAGCTGCCCGACGCCAACGACTGGGAAACCTTCGCCGCCGGCAGCCAGTTCAACGTACCGGCCAACAGCAAGTTCCAGCTGAAGGTCGCGGTAGACACCGCTTACCTGTGCGAATACCGCGGCTGATCGCTGCGCCGCAAAAAAAATGCCCGTCTCCTGCGAGACGGGCATTTTTTATGGGCCCATGGTTTATTCGAGGATGATCACCGGCATGCCCACTTCCAGGCGGCCCACACCATCGTTGACCAGGTTCTGGCCAAAAATCGCGCCGTCCTCGGTCTTGCGGTAGGCCTCCAGCGTCACAAAAGGCTCACGGTCGGGGCTGCGCTCGCCGGTGTGCGGATCGATGGTGGTGAGAATGCAGCGTGAGCAGGGCTTGACTGCGCGAAACTCCACATCCCCGATGCGCAGGCGCTTCCAGCCGTCTTCGGCGAAGGCGTCGCTGCCTTCGATCACCAGGTTGGGGCGAAAGCGCAGCATGTCCATGGGACGGCCGACTTTCTGCGAGAGGTCGTCGAGGGACGCTTGCCCGATCACCAGCAACGGATAACCGTCGGCGAACGCGACCTGGTCATCATCGCGGCCGTAACCTGCCTGGGTAGTGCGCGCCCGCTCCAGAGGAATCTGCACCAGCCGCGTGGGCTTGCCGATAAAGGCGCTGACCCAGGCGGCGGCTTCGTCGCCGGCGTCCGGCACACGCAAGGTGTCGCGCCAGATGGTCACGCCACGTAACTCAGCCGCGCTGCCGGGCAGCGCCACATCCAGCGGCGCGTAGCCAGGCGAACTCAGGGTCAGGCCGCCGCTGCTGTTCCACAGCGCCGACAGTTGGCTCATCTTTGCCACGGCGCGCTGGGTGAGGAAACGCCCGCTGGCCTCATCCACCAGCATCCAGCGTCGATCGCCGTCCAACCCCAGTTTATCCAGGCCGACCTGTTGCAGAGTTTCGGCCTTGCCGGACTTCAAGGGGTAACGGTACAACGCGCTGAGACGAAGCATGGGCCAACATTCCTGAGGGGCAAAGCCGTCACCCTAAGGTCAAGCGGACGCTTCGTCCAGCATCAGGCGCTGACGTACCACATCCACCAGCTTGTCCGGCTGGAACTTGGACAGGAAGTTGTCGCAGCCGACCTTCTTCACCATCGAGTCGTTGAAGCTGCCTGACAGCGAAGTGTGCAGTACCACGTAGAGCTTGCGCAGCCGTGGGTCGTTGCGGATTTCGGTGGTGAGGCGGTAGCCGTCCATCTCGGGCATTTCGGCGTCGGTGAAGATCATCAGCAGCTTGTCGGTCATCACATGGCCGGCGTCGGCCCAGGCCTTGAGCATATTCAACGCCTTGAGACCGTCGCTGGCGATGTGCATCTTCACGCCCAGTTGGCCGAGGGTGTCGCGCAATTGCGACAGGGCCACGTTGGAGTCGTCCACCAGCAGCACTTCGCGGCCACGGGCGCGTTCCAGCACCGGGTCGTCGAGTTTTTCGCGGGAGACCTTGGCGTTGTACGGCACGATCTCGGCGAGGACTTTTTCCACGTCGATGATCTCCACCAACTGGTCGTCGACCTTGCTGATGGCGGTGAGGTAATGCTGGCGCCCGGCGCTCGTCGGCGGCGGCAGGATGGCTTCCCAGTTCATGTTGACGATGCGGTCCACGCCACCCACCAGGAACGCCTGCACCGAGCGGTTGTACTCGGTGACGATAATGGTGCTGTTGGGGCCCGGCACCAGCGGACGCATGCCGATGGCCTGGGACAAGTCGATCACTGGCAGGGTCTGGCCCCGCAGGTTGACCACGCCGCACACGAAGGGGTGGCGCTGGGGCATCAGGGTCAGCTTGGGCAGTTGCAGGACTTCCTGCACCTTGAACACGTTGATGGCGAACAGCTGCCGCCCGGCCAGGCGGAACATGAGGATCTCCAGGCGATTCTCACCCACCAGTTGCGTGCGTTGGTCTACCGTGTCGAGAATGCCGGCCATTAAGAGCTCCTGGTGTGCGCTGGAAAGTAATGCGCGAAGTGTTTGTGCAGTTAGCTTGTTATCGGCGGCAAACGCCGGACCTTGACCCCGGTAAAATGCCACGTAAATTCATTGATGTCACACTGACATCATGCTTTACTGCTGAGGCCTGTTCATATGGCGGTGCAGCGACGTTGCGCGACATTCAAATCGACGCAAGGTTCCGTCATGTAAGGGATTCCCCTAGGCACAATCAGGCCCAACCTGATGTTCGCAATATCTAATAGCCATTAATGTGACGCCATTCTCATTGCATGAATGGAGTCAGGCTTTTGTTTGCCATCCCCAGCCCTCGTCTTATGGGTTTTCCAGACGTTCACGTGACGGCAACTGAAGGTGTGCAATCGAGCCCGCTCACGGGGGCCACGCACAGCCGTCGCCGTCATTCAAATAAACGTCCTACTGAAAACTCAGAAGCAACCTACAGATTCCCGTTATCTTTCAGCGGTAGTTTTACGCCATTCACCCGGTGCGACCTCTCATCACCCGACCTTATGTTGTGGAGACTTGCATGATGAACGACGGTAACGAGTGGCAAGTTGCACTTCCTGAGTTCCTGCGCGAGGCTGAAAAGCTGCTGACCAAGTCGGAAGAATGCCTGAGCCACCTGCATTTGATCCGCAACGACAGTGACGCCATCGACTGCATGAAAATCAGCCTGATCAAGCTCGCCGAAAAGGCCGATTGCCTGGCCCTGCAAGCGATCAGCGAATTCTCGCGGCATATCCAGGACGTGATCGCCAACGCCGAAAGTCCTTTGCAGTTACATGATCAAGCCCTGGAAGCCCTGCATGACTGCTTGACATTGCTGGCCTGGCAGCTGGAACTGATCGATGCAAAAACAGGCCAGCTGACCCTGGATAAAGAAGAACAGACCAAGTTGATTGACACGGTCACCCTGCACATTCCGCAAAAGGGTTTCAGTTACAATCCGCAACAACGTATGCACCATTTGTCTTGAAGCGTTATCAGGTCGCATTCAAGCACGGGGTTATCTAAAAACGACGACTCCAACTAATCCGCTGGAGAAAAATGGCGATTCAATATCAATTAGCCATTAACGATACAAACCCTTTGAAATAATACAACCTCACTTCATTAACTCTGGGATTATCATTCCTCGAGTTGTTGCGCGTTTAAATAGGCCCGCCAGGCACGGCACCTGGCGACCAACGGTAAGAGTGGTGGTACTATGCACCCGCTTGAAGTGACTCAACTTCAGCCTGCTTGAGAACGATTCAAGAACGTATTCCAAACAGAGCCCGGTCAGCCGCGACCGGTCTTCCCGCAGCGAACCTTCATTGGCTCCATCCGCTATGCATGCCAGCCTCAAGACATTCATCGCAAGGTCCGCGTCCCGCAGTAACGCACGCCGTTTGATCCTCGCCCTGTGCCTCGGCTCGCTACTGCTGAGCCTGTGGGCCTACAGCCGCTCCGCGCCGTTGCCGCTGCTGGTGCTGCTGCTCAACCTGGCCACCTTGGTGGTGGTTGGCCTGCAACAGTGGCGCTCGCGTAAATCCATCAAGTTCCAGCCCCAGGAGTTGGCCGATCGTCTGCTGCAAGTGCAGGAAAACGAACGTCATCGCCTCAGCCGTGAACTGCATGACGATATCGGCCAGTTGCTGACAGCCGCCAAGCTGCAAAGCGAATGGCTCAAGCGCCGCCTGCCGGATGAATTGCAAAGCCAGTGCACTGTGTTGTGCAACACCTTGAACGAGACCCTGGCCAAGGTGCGCGACGTGTCCGCCATCCTCAACCCCCGGCAGCTCGCCAGCCTGGGCCTGGAAGCCAGCCTGCGCGCGCACCTGCTCAAAACCCTGGAAAACACCCCGGTGCACTGGAGCCTTGAATGCCAACAACGGCTGAGCGGCATCCCTGAGGAAATGGCCGTGGCGGCCTTTCGCATTACCCAGGAAGCCGTGACCAACATGCTGCGCCACGCCCAGGCGCGCAACCTGCTGGTGCGCCTGCAGCGCCTGCCCGAGGGCCTGTCGCTGACCATCTGCGATGACGGCCAGGGCTTTTCGCCCGCCATCAACCCCGGCCTGGAAGGCCAACGGGGCATGGCTGGCATGTCCGAGCGCATTGACCAGCTTGGCGGTTCATTATCCGTCAGCAGCCAACCAGGCCACGGCACACGGATAGACGCGCTTTTCCCCTGGGCGCCTCGCTCCCTCGAACGGGCCAGCGCCCCTAAGGTTATCGAGTGACCTGCACATTACTCCTGGTGGATGACCATGCACTGATCAGGGCCGGCGTACGTGCGCTGATCCAGGATATTCCCGGCTACACGGTGACCGGCGAAGCCAGCGATGGCGCGCAATTGCTGGAGCAGTTCAATACCTTGCTGCCGGATATCGTGCTGTTGGACCTGTCCATGAAGCACACCAGCGGCCTCGAGGCGCTACAGCAACTCAAGCATGCGCACCCCAGGAGCAAGGTGCTGATCCTGTCGATGCACACCGACCCGGAGCTGATCATGTGTGCGCTGGAGGCAGGCGCCCACGGCTACCTGCTCAAGGACACCACTGCCAACGAGCTGGAACACGCGTTGCTGGCCTTGCGCAACAACGAGCGCTACCTGAGCCCGGCGATCGCCCATACCGTGATCAACCAGGCGCTGGTGCGCAGCCAGGGGCCGACCACGCCCGCCAGCCACAGCCATAACCTCACGGCCCGCCAACTGGAAATCCTGCGCCTGATCGTGCGCGGCAAATCCACCCGCGAGATCGCCCACGGCCTGGGCCTGAGCATCAAGACCGTAGAAGCCCACCGCTCGCAAATCATGAAGCGCCTGCAGATATTCGACGTGGCGGGCCTGGTGTTATTTGCCGTGCGCGAGCAGATCATCAGCCTGGACGACTAGGGGCGAACCCACCGGCAAATGCACGCGCAGGGCCTTGGGCAAGGCCTCGAAGTGCAGGTCGTCACCTTCCAGCGGCTCGCCATCGAGGTTGATGTACAAGCCCTGCGCGACCTTGATGTTGACCCACGGCAGGCGTGCCCGCACGAACATCGCGTCCAGCTCCCAGCCGTTCCCCATCAGCTCGCGCAAGGTGCCGACCACTTCCTGGGGCGCCGGCAGGATACTGACGTCCAGCAAGCCATCGTCGGCCAATGCCCCAGGGCACAGCACATGCCCACCGCCCGCCTGGCGACCGTTGCCGATGCCCAGCGCGAGCAGCTCGCCCTTCCAGTGGAAATCCGGCCCGTCCAGCTCGGCATAGGCGGCCTTCAACTCGCTGAAGCGCGTCAGGCCGGTGAACAGGTAGGCGGCGCCACCGAGGACTTTCTTCAGGTCTTCGGAGGTATTGGCGGTGACCTGGCTGCCGAAGCCGCCGGTGGCCATATTCAGGAAGATTTGCCCGCCGACCTGGCCGAGGTCGATCGCACGGGGCGGCACATCCAGCAACGCCAGGGCCTGGGCGGGCTCCAATGGCACGCCGGCAGCCTTGGCGAAGTCATTGGCGGTCCCCAGGGGCATCAGCACCAGGCTGGCTTCACCCTTGGCCTCGGCCATGGCCTCGGCCACGTCGCGCAAGGTGCCGTCGCCGCCGCCGGCAACGATGTGGGTATAGCCGCCCTCCAAGGCTTCCTTGACCAGGCGCTTTGCGTCACCGCCCTCCCAGGTCACCCGTACCGCCAGCTCCCCACCCTGCCTGCGCCGGGCCAGCACGGCGCTGCGCACGTCCTCGTTGAGGGCTTGCTTGCCGTGGAGGATCAACAGTGCCTTGGGGGTAGTCATGGGTGGCTTACTCCTGGATTCAAAGGTGCTTGAAGGATGTGGACCCTGGGCGACCGAAAAAAAGCCATGGGCGTTGAAAAATTAATCCAGCGACCCAGGCATGCCCAGGCTTTCGCCGTTGTGATCGGGGAAGCCCGCTTTCGTCGACGCCATCACCCCGGCGCCCGGCACGTTCCAGTCCAGGCAATCACGCCCCGGCACCGCGCGCACCAGCAGCGCCACGGGAACCACACGTAAAATGTCATCAGCAGTCAACTCGCAGAGGAATAAAGGGCCGCTTACGGCTGACGGCAATTCTGCTTGACCGACAGCTCTGGCGCCGGCTCCTACTTCACCTGCTGCAAGCCATCAGCGCCCTGGAAGATGAAGTATTTGATCCGGCAGTCCTTGAACATCGGCGAGTAACCCTCAGCCCGGAAGCCTTGGCCGTCGACCTGCTTGGTCACAGTGTTGTTGCGGCTGACCACCGCGAGCACCTGGGCATAACCCTGGCCCATCTTCACCCCCGGCTCGCCGGTGACCGTCATCGACGAGGCGCAACCGCCCAACCCTGCCGCCGCCAATACCAGCGCGACGCCGTACAGTCCATTGCGTAGATCGTTCATTCGCTGCTTCCCTTCAGTGATGGATCAGCGGCGGCCATCGCACACTGGAGATTCGCCAACGCGTCCCTGGCATGGCCCGTGGCTCAACGTGAGGTCAATGCCGCTGGCACCGATGCAACGTCCTTGCAACGGATCATCGACAGGGTTTACTGGACATCTTCAGCCTGATCGCCACTGAGCACTACGCGGTCGATCTTGAAGCACGGCATTTGATTGCGCGGTAAGCGCGGAGGTGGCGACCCAAGACGGCAGCCAAACAGAGGGTTTTGCTCGAGAGGGGGATCAACAGACATTTCGCATCCTTGTGAGTGAAGTTTCCTACATGCGTAGATGGGTCATCACAAAGAAGTAAAAGTGCCACGGAGAACCATGGCACTGTGACACATCCGACACAATCAGCCGCAGCCGGCATTCAAGGCATAGAGAGAGGCGCACGGTTCACACGGCGCAATCAGCTCTTGTGTAACTTACTCATCAACTGCGCCTCAGCCTGGGTCAAGCCACACGACTGGGTCAGTTCATCCACGGTAGCGCCCATGCCCACCAGCTTCGCCGCCTGGGCAAATGACAGGCTGGAAGGATCACGCTGCTCGATCTGCGCCAGTTTGTCCGGCAACGGCGCGAGGATGGCGCGCAGTTCATGCACCTCGTCCCCGACCTTCACCGCACTCTGCTGGAAGTGATCGACCCGCTTGACCAACTCCAGCACCCGTCGATCACGCACCGCATCGCGCTCGGCCTGCTGCATCGCCAATTCGCGCTGCTGGCGTATATAGCGCAGCAGAAAACCCAAGGTCCCGGCCCACAACAGGGCCAGGACAATCACCGCGACCTCAAGGAACAATCAGATGCTCTCCAGTTCCGACCATTCTTCTTCGCTCATCATTTTGTCCAGCTCAACCAGAATCAACAGTTCGTTGTTCTTGTTGCACACGCCCTGGATGAACTTGGCCGATTCCTCGTTGCCCACGTTCGGCGCGGTTTCCACTTCCGATTGGCGCAGGTAGACCACTTCCGCGACGCTGTCGACCATGATACCGACCACTTGCTTGTCGGCCTCGATGATGACGATACGCGTGTTGTCGCTGACTTCGACCGTGTCCAGGCCAAAACGCTGGCGGGTGTCGATCACCGTCACCACGTTGCCGCGCAGGTTGATGATGCCCAGCACATAGCTTGGCGCACCGGGAACCGGAGCGATCTCGGTGTAGCGCAGCACTTCCTGCACGCGCATCACGTTAATACCGTAGGTTTCGTTGTCCAGTTTGAAGGTAACCCATTGCAGGATCGGATCATCCAAACCTTGTGCGGACGCTGACTTGTTCATATCTCTGACCCCTTCAAATGCCGATGTAGGCGGCGTGTGTACTTCTTTTGGCCGCACGCTCGCGCGGCCCTTATTGTCCAATCAACTGCGTTTGTTCACCGGCATCGCCTTAACGGCACCGCTGGCGATCAACTCGGCCAGTTCGGCAACGTCCAGCAACGCGCACATGTGTTCGATCACGGTGCCTGCCAGCCAGGGCCGCTGGCCCCGGTGGCTGCGCCATTTGATTTCATTCGGGTCCAGGCGCAGCGAGCGGCTGACTTGATGCACCGCCAGCCCCCATTCGTAGCCCTGCACCGAGATCACGTATTGCAAGCCCTGGCGGAAGTCATCGCGGTAGCGGTCGGGCATCACCCAGCGCGCGGTGTCCAGCACCTTGAGGTTACCGGCCTGGCTCGGCAGGATGCCCAGGAACCACTCCGGCTGCCCGAACAATGGCGTCAGTTCCTGGCCCTCCAACGAGTAGATCGAGCCCAGGCACACCAACGGCACCGCCAGGGTCAACCCGGCGACGTCGAACAGCAGACATTCAAATGGCTCGGCCGCCCAGGCCGGACGATCATCGCCGCTCACCGGCGGTGGCGTGATGCTCGGTGGCAGGTGCACTTCCACGACCGGCTCGACCACCACAGGCACGACGGGCGCGACCACCGGGACGCTGACCGGGACGACGAGTGCATCGCGGGCCTGCTCTTCCAATACAGCCAACTGGAACTCATCCAGGCTGCTCGACGACGGCACTTCGACCGCCGGCTCCAGCACCAGGATAGGCTCCTGTAATTCTTCCGCGGTCGCGTCCTGCAGCAAGGCATCCAGGTAGGATTCCAGTGCCAGTTGCGGCCGGGTCTTGACCTTGAGTTCGACGGGACGGTTCATCATCAGGCCACCTGCGCCACAAGCTGCTGGGACAGCAGGTGCTTGAGCAACGCCCGGTACGCCAGCACGCCCCGGCTTTTGCCGTCGAACTGCGACGGCGTGAGCCCGGCACGGCTGGCATCACGCAGGCGGGTGTCCACCGGGATGTAGCCGTTCCAGATGGTCTCCGGGTAGGCATCGCGCAGGACGCGCAAGGTGCCCAGGGACGCCTGGGTGCGGCGGTCGAACAGGGTGGGCACGATGCTGTAGGGCAACGCCTGTTTGCGCGAACGGTTGATCATCGCCAGGGTACTGACCATGCGCTCCAGGCCCTTGACCGCCAGGTGCTCGGTCTGCACCGGGATCACCAGTTGCTGGCTGGCCGCCAAAGCGTTGACCATCAGCACGCCGAGCAACGGCGGGCTGTCGATGATCGCGTAGTCGAAGTCCTGCCACAGTTGCGCCAGGGTCTTGGCGATCACCAGGCCCAGGCCGCTCTGCCCCGGCGACTGGCGCTCCAGGGTGGCCAGCGCGGTACTCGACGGCAGCAGGGAAATGCTTTCGTTACTGGTGGGCAGCAGCAATTGCCCGGGCAGGTCGGCCGGTACGTTGCCTTTGTGCAGGAACAGGTCGTAGTTGCTGTGCTCCAGCGCATCCGGGTCGTAGCCGAAATAGCTGGTCATCGAGCCGTGGGGGTCGAGGTCGACCACGACCACACGCTTGCCCGCCTCGGCCAGCAAGCCGGCTAAAGCGATGGAGGTGGTGGTCTTGCCGACTCCACCTTTTTGATTGGCAACTGCCCAGACTCTCATTCGGATGGTTCCTCCCGGTGGGCACACGCGCGACCGAGACATTGCATAAGGTTATTGAGCCGGCGACGGAGAATTGACGGCACTCTGCTGAACCGGCGGCTTTGCAGGGGCCGGTGCAGTTTGTGTGCCAGCGCGCTTCAAGGCCGCATCCGGTGTTGCATTGGCGGTACCGGTGCCGGTCAGGCTACGGCGCACCTCCAGGTTTCGGGACACCACCAGCACCACCCGACGGTTGCGTGCGCGGCCTTCGAGCGTGGCGTTATTGGCCACCGGCTGGAACTCGCCATACCCCACCGACGCCAGGCGTCCAGGGTTCACGCCCTGCATCGCGAGCATGCGCACGATGCTCGCGGCACGGGCCGATGACAGCTCCCAGTTGGTCGGGTACTGCGCAGTACTGATCGGCACATTGTCGGTAAAGCCTTCAACGTGGATCGGGTTTTCAAACGGTTTGAGGATCGCCGCCACCTTGTCGATGATGGTGAACGCCTGGTCGCTGGGCAACGCATCGGCACTGGCGAACAGCAGGCTGGAATTGAGCTCGATCTCCACCCACAACTCATTGCCGCGCACGGTCATCTGGTTGGAGCTGATCAGGTCGCCAAACGCGGCACTGATGTCATCGGCGATGCTTTTCAGCGGATCACTGGTGCCGCCCACACCGGCAGCGGTTTCGTCGCTGTCATTGACCAGCGGCTTGGCCGGGGTCACGGTCTTGGGCCGCTCTTCGCCAATCGGGATCGGCTTGAGCGAACGGTCGGCGTCGTTGAACACGCCGATCAACGCCTGGGAAATGACTTTGTACTTGCCTTCGTTGATCGACGAGATGGAGTACATCACCACGAAAAAGGCGAACAGCAAGGTGATGAAGTCCGCATAGGACACCAGCCACCGCTCGTGGTTGACATGTTCTTCAGGCTCGCGACGGCGACGGCTCACAGGCGATTACCTCCGCAAAACAAATCAACTGTAGGAGCGAGCTTGCTCGCGAAAAACCCGAGAGCAACGCGTTCATCCAGGATGCCCGCGTTATCGTTGACGATTTTCGCGAGCAAGCTCGCTCCTACAGGGTTCATGACCATCAATCCATGAAGCCCTGGAGCTTCAATTCGATGGAGCGCGGGTTCTCGCCCTCGGCAATCGACAGGATGCCTTCCAGCAGCATCTCGCGATAGCGCGACTGGCGCATGGCAATCGACTTGAGCTTGCTGGCCACCGGCAACAGCACCAGGTTGGCACTGGCCACCCCGTAGATGGTGGCAACGAACGCCACGGCAATGCCGCTGCCCAGTTGCGACGGATCGGCCAGGTTGCCCATCACGTGGATCAGGCCCATCACCGCGCCGATGATGCCAATGGTCGGCGCGTAGCCGCCCATGCTTTCAAACACTTTGGCGGCGTTGATGTCGCGGCTTTCCTGGGTGTAGAAATCCACCTCGAGGATGCTGCGGATCGCTTCCGGCTCGGCGCCGTCCACCAGCAATTGCAGGCCTTTGCGCGAATAGCTGTCGGGTTCGGCATCGGCCACGCCTTCGAGGCCCAGCAGGCCTTCCTTGCGCGCGGTGAGGCTCCAGTTGACGACGCGATCGATGCCACCGGCCAGGTCGACACGCGGCGGAAAAATGATCCAGATGAGGATTTGCATCGCGCGCTTGAACGAACTCATCGGTGACTGCAGCAACGCGGCGCCCACCGTGCCGCCAATCACGATCAGCGCCGCCGGGCCGTTGGCCAGGGCGCCCAGGTGACCGCCTTCGAGGTAGTTGCCGCCAATAATGGCGACAAACGCCAGGATGATGCCGATCAGGCTCAATACATCCATCAGAGGCAGGCCTCCACCAGATGCCTGCCGATATCGTCCAGGCTGTAGACGGCGTCGGCCAGGTCAGCCTTGACGATGGCCATGGGCATGCCATAGATCACGCAGCTGGCCTCGTCCTGGGCCCAGATCGCACTGCCGCCCTGCTTGAGCAGGCGCGCGCCTTCACGACCGTCGGCGCCCATGCCGGTGAGCACCACCGCCAGAACTTTGTCGCCGTAGGACTTGGCCGCCGAACCGAAGGTGATGTCCACGCACGGCTTGTAGTTGAGGCGCTCATCACCCGGCAGGATTTTGATCGCGCCACGGCCGTCGACCATCATCTGCTTGCCGCCCGGAGCCAGCAACGCCAGGCCAGGACGCAGGATGTCGCCATCCTCGGCTTCCTTGACGCTGATGCGGCAGAGCTTGTCCAGGCGCTCGGCAAAGGCCTTGGTGAACGCGGCGGGCATGTGCTGGATCAACACGATCGGCGCCGGGAAGTTGGCCGGCAATTGGGTCAACACGCGCTGCAAGGCGACCGGGCCGCCGGTGGAGGTGCCGATGGCGACCAGTTTATAAGCCTTGCGCTTGGGCGCAGGCGAATGGGCAGCCGCCGGTGCGGACGTGCGCACCGGCGGCGCGGCAGGCCGTGCAACCGGCGCAGGCGCCGGGCGGCCAAACGTGGAACCGGCAGGCGCCGCCGGCGCAGCAACCGGTGCCGGCGCAGGGGCTGGCGCGCTGAACAGGCTGCGGCGGTTGCTGCGGGAAATACTGTGGACTTTCTCGCACAGCAGTTGCTTGACCTTCTCGGGGTTGCGCGAGATGTCTTCGAAATTCTTCGGCAGGAAGTCCACCGCCCCCGCATCCAGCGCGTCGAGGGTCACTCGGGCGCCTTCGTGGGTCAGCGAGGAGAACATCAATACCGGGGTCGGGCAGCGTTGCATGATGTGCCGGACTGCCGTGATGCCATCCATCATCGGCATCTCGTAGTCCATGGTGATCACGTCCGGCTTCAACGCAATGGCTTGATCAATCGCCTCTTTGCCGTTGGTGGCCGTGCCGACCACCTGGATGCTTGGATCGGCGGAAAGAATTTCCGAGACGCGGCGGCGGAAGAAACCCGAATCGTCCACCACCAGGACCTTGACTGCCATAAACACTCCGTTAGGTGGGGCGGGCAATACCGCCTATGCCCCACCAGAATCAAATACGCCGAGCGGCGTAACGCTTGAGCATGCTCGGAACATCGAGAATCAGCGCGATCCGACCGTCACCGGTGATGGTCGCACCCGACATGCCCGGGGTTCCCTGCAGCATTTTGCCCAAAGGCTTGATGACCACTTCTTCCTGGCCAACCAGTTGATCGACGACAAAGCCGATACGCTGGGTGCCCACGGAGAGAATCACCACATGGCCTTCGCGCTGCTCTTCATGGGCGGCCGATGCAACCAGCCAGCGCTTGAGGTAGAACAGGGGCAACGCCTTGTCCCGCACGATCACCACTTCCTGGCCGTCGACCACGTTGGTGCGCGACAGGTCGAGGTGGAAGATCTCGTTGACGTTGACCAGCGGGAAGGCGAACGCCTGGTTGCCCAGCATCACCATCAGGGTCGGCATGATCGCCAGGGTCAACGGCACCTTGATGACGATCTTGGAGCCCTGGCCCTTGGTCGAGTAGATGTTGATCGAGCCGTTGAGCTGGCTGATCTTGGTCTTCACCACGTCCATGCCCACGCCACGGCCCGACACGTCGGAAATCTCGGTCTTGGTCGAGAAGCCGGGGGCGAAGATCAGGTTGTAGCACTCGGTGTCGGTCAGGCGGTCGGCGGCGTCCTTGTCCATCACGCCACGCTTGACGGCGATACTGCGCAGGATATTCGGGTCCATGCCCTTGCCGTCATCGGTGATCGACAGCAGGATGTGGTCGCCTTCCTGCTCCGCCGCCAGGATCACCTTGCCGCCACGGGACTTGCCTGAGGCTTCGCGTTCTTCCGGGGTTTCGACACCGTGGTCGACAGCGTTGCGCACCAAGTGGACCAGCGGGTCGGCCAGGGCCTCGACAAGGTTCTTGTCGAGGTCGGTTTCTTCACCCACCAGTTCCAGGTTGATCTCTTTCTTCAGCTGGCGCGCGAGGTCGCGAACCAGGCGCGGGAAGCGGCCGAAGACTTTCTTGATCGGCTGCATGCGCGTTTTCATCACCGCGGTCTGCAGGTCGGCGGTGACCACGTCGAGGTTCGACACGGCCTTCTGCATGGCTTCATCGCCACTGCTCAGGCCCAGGCGCACCAGGCGGTTACGCACCAGTACCAGCTCGCCGACCATGTTCATGATGTCGTCCAGCCGCGCGGTATCGACCCGTACGGTGGTTTCGGCTTCACTGGCCGGTTTTTCCGCGACCGGCGCCGTAGCGGCACGCGCTGGAGCCGGGGCAGCAGCCGGCGCAGGCGCAGGCTTGGCGGCGGGCGCGGCGGCTTTGGCGGCAACCGGTGCCGCCGTGGCTGCAGCAGCGGCCGGGGCGACTTCGGTGAACTTGCCCTTGCCGTGCAGATCGTCCAGCAGTGCTTCGAATTCGTGATCGGAGATCAACCCATCGTCCGCAGGCTTGGCGCCGGCAGCGGGTGCTGCCGGGGCCGCGGCCGTAGCGGCGACTGCCGGCAAGGCATCGGCCGCGAAGGTGCCCTTGCCATGCAACTGGTCGAGCAACGCTTCGAATTCATCGTCAGTGATGTCGGTGCTGGCAGAAGCGGCAGGCGCCTGCGCAGCACCGGCGGCGGCACCGGCAGGCGCCACGGCGTCGGCGGCGAACTGGCCCTTGCCGTGCAATTGATCGAGCAGGGACTCGAACTCAGCGTCGGTAATGTCCTCGCTGGTCGGCGCGGCAGCCGGGGCAACCGGGGCAACCGCAGCCGGCGCTTCGGCTTCGGCCTTGACGGCACTGAGGGAGCTGAGCAGTTGCTCGAACTCGCTGTCCGTCACATCCGCTTCAGGCTCCGCCACCGGTTCCGGTACGGCTTCGACCACCGGCGCTGCCGAGGTGTCGGCCGGCTCTGCATAGCGCGCCAGGGCGGCCAGCAGTTCCGGAGTGGCTGCGGTGATCGGGGCACGCTCGCGCACTTCGCTGAACATGCCGTTGACCGCATCCAGTGCTTCGAGAATCACGTCCATCAACTCCGAATCAACGTGACGCTCACCCTTGCGCAGGATGTCGAACACGTTCTCGGCGATGTGGCAGCACTCCACCAGCTCATGGAGCTGGAGGAAGCCGGCGCCCCCTTTTACAGTATGAAAACCGCGAAAAATTGCATTGAGCAGGTTCGCATCATCCGGGCGGCTTTCCAGCTCGACCAGTTGTTCGGACAGTTGCTCTAAAATTTCGCCGGCCTCTACAAGGAAATCCTGAAGGATCTCTTCATCGGCGCCGAAGCTCATGTGGGTGCTCCTTAGAAGCCTAAACTGGATAACAGGTCATCTACGTCATCCTGACCTGACACAACGTCTTCACGTTTATCGGCATGAATCTGCGGACCTTCACCCTTGGCGAGATGTTTTTGTGGATCTTTTTCAGAGAGGATCGCTTCGCGGTCATGTTCGATGCCGGCAAAACGGTCGACCTGGCCGGCCATGAGTACCAATTTGAGCAGGTTGCTTTCCACTTCGGTGACCAACTGGGTCACACGCTTGATCACCTGACCGGTCAGGTCCTGGTAATCCTGGGCGAGCAGAATGTCATTGAGGTTGCTGGAAACCGTGCGGTTTTCCTGCTCGCTGCGCGACAAAAACCCTTCGACCCGACGTGCCAGCTCACGAAACTCTTCCGCACCGACTTCACGGCGCATGAAGCGGCCCCAGTCAACGCTCAGGGCGTGGGCTTCCGTGGCCATGCCGTTGACCAGGGGCGTGGCGTTTTCCACCAGGTCCATGGTGCGGTTGGCCGCCGCCTCGGTCAGCCTGACCACATAGGACAGGCGTTCGGTGGCGTCGGTGATCTGCGAAATCTCTTCGGCCTGGGGCATGTGCGGGTCAATCTGGAAATTGACGATCGCGCTGTGCAGCTCGCGTGTGAGCTTGCCCACTTCCTGGTACAGGCCTCGGTCACGGGTCTGGTTGAGCTCATGGATCAACTGCACCGCATCGCCGAACTGGCCTTTTTCAAGGCTGTCGACCAACTGGTGAGCATGCTTTTTCAGGGTCGACTCAAAGTCTCCCTGTGACGTTTCTTTATGCTCCATAGCTCCCCCGCGATGGCATCAGCCGTGGATGCGTTCGAAGATCTTTTCGATCTTCTCTTTCAAGGCCTGTGCAGTGAATGGTTTGACCACGTAACCGTTGACCCCGGCCTGGGCGGCTTCGATGATCTGTTCACGCTTGGCTTCGGCGGTCACCATCAACACGGGAAGGCTGCGCAATTTTTCGTCGGCACGCACGTGGCGCAACAAGTCGATACCGGTCATCCCCGGCATGTTCCAGTCCGTTACCAGAAAGTCGATGCTCCCGCTGTTGAGGATCGGAATCGCCGTAAGGCCGTCATCCGCCTCGACCGTGTTTGTGAACCCAAGGTCACGCAACAGGTTTTTTATGATCCGCCGCATCGTTGAGAAGTCATCAACGATGAGGATTTTCATGTTCTTGTCCAATTCGACCTCCAAGCAGTCTTAAACGCGCCCAGCACCTGGACGCGCCATTTCAATCAACAGGCATTACACAAAAAGGACTGCCGAGGGCACCACGGCCCGAGCCCGCGAAGGCTATCACCTTCGCGGTATCGCTTTGCAATGCTCCCCACACTGCCTGTCAGCGCGCTCGCCACTCTCCCAGACGCCCCCGCAAGCGGGCCGCGCACTGGCTGTGCAACTGGCTGACACGGGATTCGCTGACCCCCAGGACCTCACCGATTTCCTTGAGGTTCAGCTCTTCGTCGTAGTACAGCGCCAACACCAACCGCTCGCGCTCCGGCAAGTTGGCAATGGCGTCCGCCAACGCTCCCTGGAAACGCTCATCTTCCAGGTCACGCGACGGCTCCATATGCGTGCTCGCGCCGTCCTCATGCAGCCCTTCGTGTTCGCCGTCCTGTAACAGGTCGTCGAAACTGAACAGGCGGCTGCCCAAGGTATCGTTCAAAATCCCGTAATAATCGTCGAGACTCAATTGGAGTTCGGCCGCAACTTCGTGATCTTTAGCGTCGCGACCGGTTTTTGCTTCAATTGCACGAATTGCGTCACTGACCATGCGTGTATTGCGGTGCACCGAACGCGGCGCCCAATCGCCTTTGCGCACTTCGTCGAGCATCGCGCCACGGATGCGGATGCCCGCATACGTCTCGAAGCTCGCGCCCTTGCTCGCGTCGTACTTGGTCGACACTTCGAGCAGGCCGATCATGCCCGCCTGGATCAGGTCTTCGACCTGGACGCTGGCGGGCAGGCGTGCCAGCAGGTGATAGGCGATGCGCTTGACCAGTGGCGCATAGCGCTCGATCAACTCGCCCTGGCTGTCACGGGCAGACTTCTTGTAAGCGTTATAGCCGTTCGCTGTCATAGCACCGGTCCTGCACTCGTCTGATGCACCAATCGCTCGACGAAAAACTCCAGATGCCCCCGAGGGTTGGCAGGCAACGGCCAGGTATCGACCTTCTGGGCAATAGCCTTGAACGCCAATGCGCACTTGGAACGAGGGAACGCTTCGTAGACTGCACGCTGCTTTTGCACAGCCTTGCGCACACACTCGTCGTAGGGAACTGCACCGACGTATTGTAAGGCGACATCGAGAAAGCGATCCGTGACCTTGGTCAACTTGGCGAACAGGTTGCGACCTTCCTGCGGGCTCTGGGCCATGTTGGCCAGGACGCGGAAGCGGTTCATGCCGTAGTCACGGTTAAGCAGTTTGATCAGGGCGTAGGCGTCGGTGATCGAGGTGGGTTCATCGCAGACCACCAGCAAGACTTCCTGCGCCGCGCGCACGAAGCTGACCACGGACTCGCCGATCCCGGCGGCGGTGTCGATCACCAGCACGTCGAGGTTGTCGCCGATGTCACTGAATGCCTGGATCAGGCCGGCATGCTGCGCCGGGCTCAGGTGCACCATGCTCTGGGTGCCGGAGGCGGCCGGCACGATGCGGATCCCGCCTGGGCCCTGGAGCAGCACGTCGCGCAGCTCACAGCGCCCCTCGATCACATCGGCCAGGGTGTGTTTGGGCGTCAGTCCCAGCAGAACGTCGACGTTCGCCAGCCCCAGGTCAGCATCCAGCAGCATGACGCGACGGCCAAGCTCTGCCAGGGCCAGGGACAAATTCACTGACACGTTAGTTTTTCCGACGCCACCTTTGCCGCCGGTCACCGCGATCACCTGTACGGGATGCATGCTGCCCATTTTATTTCTTTACCTTGTCTTGCTTAGACGCAGGCTACATGGCTTGGCCGCGTGAATCGCTTGCAGACCATCGATGTAGGTACATTTCACGGTGTTCATCGCGCCTCAACCCACCCGCTTTGCCGGGTTGTGGTAAAGGTCGGCGAACATATCGGCCATCGCTTCCTCGCTAGGCTCTTCTTGCATTTGCACGCTGACAGCGCGGCTGACCAGTTGATGACGGCGCGGCAGATGCAAATCATCCGGGATCCGCGGGCCGTCGGTCAGGTAGGCAACCGGTAGTTCATGGCTGATAGCCAGGCTCAACACTTCGCCCAGGCTGGCGGTTTCATCCAGTTTAGTCAGGATGCAGCCGGCCAGACCGCAACGCTTGTAGCTATGGTACGCAGCGGTAAGAACCTGTTTCTGGCTGGTGGTTGCAAGCACCAGGTAATTTTTCGACTTGATACCACGCCCGGCCAGGCTTTCCAGTTGCAGGCGCAACGCCGGATCGCTGGCCTGCAGGCCGGCGGTGTCGATCAGCACCACGCGCTTGCGCAGCAACGGATCGAGCGCGTTGGCCAGGGATTGGCCCGGGTCGACGTGGGTGACCGGCACATTGAGGATACGGCCCAGGGTCTTGAGCTGTTCCTGGGCGCCGATGCGGTAGCTGTCCATGCTCACCAGCGCGATGCTGTTCGCGCCGTACTTGAGCACATAGCGCGCCGCCAGCTTGGCCAGGGTGGTGGTCTTGCCCATGCCGGCAGGGCCGACCATGGCGATCACACCGCCCTCTTCCAGGGGTTCGATTTCCGGGGTGGCGATCATCCGCGCCAGGTGGGCCAGCAACATGCGCCAGGCCTGGCGAGGCTCTTCGATTTCGGTGGTCAGGGCCAACAGGTCGCGGGACAACGGGCCGGACAGGCCGATGCGTTGCAAGCGGCGCCACAGGTTGGCCTGGTGCGGTTTGCTGCCTTGCAGTTGGGTCCAGGCCAGTGAACCCAGTTGCACTTCCAGCAATTCGCGCAGGCCGTTGAGTTCAAAACGCATTGAGTCGAAGACGCGCTGGTCGACTGCGGCGGCCGGGGCTGGCGCGGCAGGACGTGGCGGTTCGATGAACGTTGGCTCAACCAGCGGCTCGGCGGCGGTCAGCGGCAGGCCGGCGAACAACTGGCGATTGGTGGTGGCATCGCTGTCGCCACGCATGCTCAGCTCAGCCTGGGCCGAGACGATGCGCGAAGCAGTCTTGCGCAGTTCGTCTTCGAGCTCCATGTTCGGCACACGCGGCGCCAATGCCGAGGGGGTGTAGTCCAGGGCAGCCGTCAGCTCGACACCGCCGGCAATACGACGATTACCGATAATCGCGGCATCGGCGCCCAGCTCATCGCGGACCAGTTTCATGGCCTGACGCATATCGGCGGCGAAAAAACGCTTAACTTGCATAACCCACTACCCTCAGCCGTTGGGCCCTACTGTCGCGACGATAGTCACTTGCTTGTTGTCAGGAATTTCCTGATAAGCCAAAACGTGCAAATTCGGTACTGCCAGACGTCCAAACCGCGACAGCATCGCCCGGACCGGACCCGCCACCAGCAGAATCACCGGTTGGCCCTGCATTTCCTGGCGCTGTGCGGCGTCGATCAACGAACGCTGCAGTTTCTCAGCCATGCTTGGCTCCAGCAGAACGCCCTCTTCCTGGCCTTGTCCTGCCTTCTGAATACTATTGAGCAATATCTGTTCCAACCTTGGTTCCAAGGTGATCACAGGCAGCTCGGAGTCAAGCCCTACAATGCTTTGCACGATTGCGCGGGACAATCCGACACGCACCGCCGCCACCAGCGCGGCGGTATCTTGACTCTTGGCGGCATTGTTGGCGATAGCCTCGGCAATGCTGCGAATGTCGCGTACCGGCACCTGTTCGGCCAACAGCGCCTGCAGCACCTTGAGCAGTTGCGACAACGACAGCACGCCCGGCACCAGCTCTTCTGCCAGTTTTGGCGAGGCCTTGCCCAGCAAGCCCATCAATTGCTGGACTTCTTCGTGGCCGATCAGCTCGTGGGAGTGCTTGTACAGGATCTGGTTGAGGTGGGTTGCGACCACGGTACTGGCGTCCACCACGGTGTAGCCCAGGGACTGCGCCTGGCTGCGCTGGCTGATTTCGATCCACACCGCCTCCAGGCCAAAAGCCGGATCTTTGGCGGTAATGCCGTTGAGGCTGCCGAATACCTGGCCGGGGTTGATTGCCAGCTCGCGGTCCGGGTAGATCTCGGCTTCGGCCAGGATCACGCCCATCAGGGTCAGGCGGTAGGCACTGGGGGCCAGGTCGAGGTTGTCGCGGATATGCACGGTGGGCATCAGGAAGCCCAGGTCCTGGGACAGCTTCTTGCGCACGCCCTTGATCCGCGCGAGCAACTGGCCGCCCTGGTTGCGGTCCACCAAGGGGATCAGGCGGTAGCCCACTTCCAGGCCAATCATGTCGATCGGGGTCACGTCGTCCCAGCCCAACTCCTTGGTTTCCTGGGCGCGGGCCGGGGATGGCAGCAGTTCCTGCTGGCGCGCAACTTCTTGCAGGGCCTGGACCTTGACCGCATTCTGCTTTTTCCAGAACAGGTAGGCAGCGCCGCCGGCCAGGGCCGCCATGCTCAGGAACGACACATGGGGCATGCCCGGCACGATCCCCATGATCGCCATGATGCCGGCCGCCACAGCCAAGGCCTTGGGCGAGGCAAACATCTGGCGGCTGATCTGCTTGCCCATGTCTTCGGAGCCCGAAGCACGGGTCACCATGATGGCGGCAGCTGTAGATAACAACAGTGATGGCAATTGCGCCACTAAACCGTCACCGATGGTCAGCAGGGCGTACACCTTGCCCGCATCGCCGAAGGTCATGCCGTGCTGGAAGATCCCGACCGCCATGCCGCCGATCAGGTTGATGAACAGGATCAGCAGGCCGGCGATGGCGTCACCGCGCACGAATTTACTGGCACCGTCCATGGAACCGTAGAACTCGGCTTCCTGGGCGACTTCCAAGCGGCGGGTCTTGGCCTGGTTCTGGTCAATCAGGCCGGCGTTGAGGTCGGCGTCGATAGCCATCTGCTTGCCGGGCATGGCGTCGAGGGTAAAGCGTGCGCTCACCTCGGAAATCCGCCCGGCGCCCTTGGTCACCACCACGAAGTTGATGATCATGAGGATCGCGAACACCACGATACCGACCACGTAGTTACCGCCGATCACCACCTCACCGAAGGCCTGGATCACCTTACCGGCAGCGGCGTGGCCATCCTGGCCGTGGAGCATGACCACACGGGTGGACGCCACGTTCAGCGCCAGGCGCAACAGGGTTGCCACCAGCAGGATCGTCGGGAACACCGCGAAATCCAGCGGCCGCAAGGCGTAGACGCACACCAGCAGCACGACGACGGACAGGGCGATGTTGAAGGTGAAGAACACGTCCAGCAGGAACGGCGGCATCGGCAACATCATCATTGCCAGCATGACCAGCAACAACAACGGCACACCCAGATTGCCCCGCGAGAGGTCAGTCAGGGTGCCACGGGCCGTGCTGAACATTTGAGAGCGATCCACCACCGGTATTCCTCGTTTCCTTGAAGCAAACTTTTGACGCCGGGAGGCGTCCTGGAGGCGGTATTGCAAGAAGCCTTCCAACTTTGCTTTTAGTTTCGGACCTCCTCATAAAGGACACAATCCAGCGGGTATAAATCGATTGGACTGTGGGAGGGGGCTTGCTCCCGATTGCTGAGTGTCAGGCACTGATGCTTTGACTGATCCACCACTATCGGGGGCAAGCCCCCTCCCACATTTTGAGCTGTGCACAGCCGGGGCTATCGAGGAAATTTCTGACAAGGATTTGGGGTTGCCCCTAGGAGCTGCGCTCTCTAGTCTCCGAACACCACTGCAAAAGCAGCGGACGGGCGTCGCGGCCCGGTTTACTACGGAACAAAAGCACCATCTCCCTTTCAGTAAGCGGTTTTTTATCGTCTACTGTGCGGCGTTATGGCGGCTGTGCGCGGGATACCTTCGGGTATGCCGGGTTCCTTGGTAACCGGTCCGCGAACCTGTGCACAGCTGCCACCTTCCATCGCGTCGCGGCGATCTGTGGCAGCTTCACCTTTACCGAGGAACTTCACAATGATCAAACCCACCCCAAATCCCCCGACCACAGTACTCTTCACCGTCATCGACGGCATCAGCACCGAAGACCTCCTGGTCAACCTCAGCGAAACCCTCGCCTCGGCCAACGCGCTGAGCTGTAACTTGGCCTTTGACCTGGAAGGCTCGAAACGAGAGCAATTGCTGGGAGTGACGCAGTTGATCGAACTGGCGCAGTTACTGGCGGATCGTGTGCACGCTGGCGCCGCAATAACGACCGCAGCAAGCAACGGATAATACGGACCCTAGGTGGGAGGGGGCTTGCCCCGATGGCGGTATCATTCACCTACTCAGGGTCTGACACACTGCAATCAGGGGCAATCCCTTTCCACACTTTCGAACGGGGTAAGCTTTTAAAGAGGTCGCATATTCCCGGCCTGCGGGTCTTTGTGACCTTGCGAGATGTCATGTTCCTCTGGCAGTGAGAGAACAATCAAACACCGAGCAATTCCACATCAAAGCAGAGTGTTGCATTTGGTGGGATTACCCCCCCAGCGCCCCTTGCCCCATACCCAAGCTGAGGAGGGATGATCAACCTTCGCTGCCCGCCGACCTTCATTCCTTGCACACCCTCATCCCACCCACGAATAACTTGACCCGCACCCAATGCAAACACGAATGGATCGTTGCGATCACGGCTCGAGTCAAACTTGGCCCCTTGTACGCCATTTTCCCAAAGCCAACCCGTGTAATGAACGCTGACACGCTGGCCAGCCTTGGCTTCAACACCTTCACCCTCTGTCGTGTCCCCATACTGAAGACCGCTGTCGGTAGTGATCATCAGAACCCCCTCCTTCCTCAACAAGATTTACGCACAACGTGCGCGTTCCGCCCCATCAGACCGCGATACCGTGGCGGCGGCTACTGTTAAAGTTGACAGGTAGCAAGTACAACTCACTAGCAAAGGCCCAACGGCCAACTGAGCTTGTCGAGGTGAAATCGGGGCCAAATGTTGGAGGGGGCTTCTCCCCGATAGCAGTGTGTCAGGCCAAGGGCAGGTCACTGATACACCGCTATCGGGGGCCCCCTCCCACATTTGGGTCGGTGGACATCAGCCGTTACTGAGGAAATTTTCGACCGTGATTCTGGGCTGCCCACAGGAAACTCGATTTCCAGTCTCCGTACACCGCTTCACACGCAGCGGTCTGGCGTCGCGGCCCGGTTGATCAAGCATCGCCCTGCGAGAACGATCACAACGATCAAAGGACGTGGACGTCTTCAGCCTGAGCACCTTTGGGCCCCTGGGCAACCTCGAACTCTACTTTTTGCCCCTCTTCGAGCGTCTTGTAGCCGTCGCCCTTGATCGCCGAATAGTGGACGAAGACATCTCCACCCCCATCCTGACTGATAAAGCCGTATCCTTTTTCGCCGCTAAACCATTTCACCGTGCCTGTCGACATTGCCGCTCTCCTGACACCCCGCCCAGAAAACCAGGCGAGACTCACTGGATAATCTTGATGTTTGACGCGAATACGCCCTCAGGGCGGTGGATTCTCGAAAACTGCACTCTCTGACCTTGCTTGAGCCAAATCCCAGTAGAACTCGTGAGGTCCACCCGCACACGTTCGTCGTCGCGATCCATTGCAATCACGCCCACGCCTGTTTTGTGGTCGTATGTCTCGACCGTGCCTTTCATCACCTCCATCGCAATACCCTCTACCTCACGCACCGCAAAGTGCGTGGAATTCCCGGAGCTATAAAACCGCGATAAGGCGACGGCGACTACTGTCAAAGTTGACAGGTAGACGGGGCTTAACGACGAGTGGTAGAGGCTGGCGACGGTCAAGGGGCTGCCGCGCAGGCAGGTGCGGGGCAAGCCCGCTCACCACAAAGAAGCTCGTCCAGCACCACGGGGGGAAGGTCAAGAGTCGCGGCGCAACTCCGGCGGAATCGGCAGGTCCTTGAGCGGATCCGGGCGTTTCCCCTTACCCGCGCGATATTGGCGAATCTGATAGACATACGCCAACACCTGGGCCACGGCCAGGTACAACCCCGCCGGGATTTCCTGGTCGAGGTCGGTGGAGTAGAAGATCGACCGCGCCAGCTCCGGCGATTCCAGCAGCAGGATGTCGTGGGCCACGGCAATTTCGCGGATTTTCAACGCGGTAAAGTCGCTGCCCTTGGCCAGCAGCATCGGCGCGCCGCCCTTCTCCGGGTCGTACTTGAGGGCCACGGCGTAGTGGGTCGGGTTGGTGATGACCACGTCGGCGTCGGGCACCGAGGCCATCATCTTGCGTTGGGACATTTCCCGCTGCAGCTGGCGGATGCGTTGCTTGACCTCGGGGCGGCCTTCCTGATCCTTGTGCTCGTCGCGCACTTCCTGCTTGGTCATCAGCAGTTTCTTGTGGCTTTCCCACAACTGGATCGGCGCATCCACCGCCGCGATGATGATCAGCCCGGCGGCCATCCACAGCGCACTCCAGCCCACCACCTGCACACTGTGGATGATCGCCGACTCCAGGGGTTCATGGGCGATGCGCAGCAGGTCGTCGATGTCGGACGACAACACCATCAGTGCCACGAACAGAATCAGGATGAACTTGGCCAGGGCCTTGAGCAGCTCCACCAGGGCCTTGGCGGAGAACATGCGCTTGAGACCGGCCGCAGGGTTCATGCGGCTGAACTTGGGTGCCATGCTGCCGGCGGCGAACAGCCAGCCGCCGAGGGCGACCGGGCCGATCAGTGCGGCCAGCAGCAGGGTGATCAGGATCGGCTGCACCGCCAATATCGCGATCTTGCCCGAGTGCAGCAGGTATTGACCCATGGAGCCAGGGTTGAGCAGCACATCGCGGGGCAAGGTGAAGTTGTGCTTCATCAGCTCCATCAAGTCCAGCGCCAGGCCGCCACCATAGATCAGCAAGGCACCGGATCCGGCCATCATGGTCGCAACGGTGTTGAGCTCCTTGGAACGGGCAATCTCGCCCTTTTCCCTGGAGTCCTTTTTACGCTTCTCCGTGGGGTCTTCTGTCTTGTCCTGACCACTCTCGCTCTCGGCCATGGCTCAGCGCGCCCGTGCCAGATCACGTAGGAACTGCAAGGCGTCGGTCGCCAGCGGTTGATACTGATTGAGAATGTCGGCCAGGCCGACCCAGAAAATCCCCATGCCCAGCACCAGGGTCAAGGGGAAACCAATGGAGAAAATGTTCAGCTGTGGCGCCGCGCGGGTCATGACGCCAAACGCGATGTTGACCACCAGCAAGGCCGTGATCGCCGGCAGTACCAGCAACAGCGAGGCACCGAGCACCCAACTGAGACGCCCCACCAGCTCCCAGAAGTGATTGACCACCAGCCCGGAGCCTACCGGCAAGGTGGTGAAGCTTTCGGTCAACACCTCGAACACCACCAGGTGGCCGTTCATGGCCAGGAACAACAAGGTCACCAGCATGGTCAGGAACTGCCCGATCACCGCCGCCGATACGCCGTTGGTGGGGTCGACCATGGACGCGAAGCCCATGCCCATCTGGATCGAGATGATCTGCCCGGCGATCACGAACGCCTGGAAGAACAGTTGCAGCGAAAAGCCCAGCAGCGAGCCGATCAGGATCTGCTCGGCAATCAGCATCAAGGCACTGAGGTCGAGTGCGTTGACCGGGGGCATCGGCGGCAGGCCAGGCACGAGCACCACGGTGATCGCCACGGCGAAATACAGGCGGATGCGGCGCGGCACCAGGGTAGTACCGAACACCGGCATGCTCATCAGCACCGCCGTCACCCGGAACAACGGCAGGATGAACGAGGCCACCCACGTGCTGATCTGGGTGTCGGTCAATGCCAGCAAGGACTGCATCGGGTCAGCCGATCAACTGCGGAATACTGCCGTACAGCTGCAGGATGTATTCCATGAAGGTTTGCACCAGCCACGGGCCGGCGACAATCAGGGTGATCAGCATCACCAGCAGGCGCGGCAGGAAACTCAAGGTCTGTTCGTTGATCTGGGTCGCGGCCTGGAACATCGCCACCAGCAGGCCCACCAACAGGCTCGGCACCACCAGCACGGCAACCATCACGGTGGTCAGCCACAGTGCTTCACGGAACAGGTCGACGGCGACTTCTGGGGTCATGCTGCTTCACCTAACAAATCACACCCCTCCGAAACTGCCGGCCAACGTGCCGATAATCAGCGCCCAGCCGTCCACCAGCACAAACAGCATGATCTTGAACGGCAATGAAATAATCAGCGGCGACAGCATCATCATCCCCATGGCCATCAGCACGCTCGCCACCACCAGGTCGATGATCAGGAACGGGATAAAGATCATGAAGCCGATCTGGAATGCGGTCTTCAGTTCCGAGGTGACGAACGCCGGCACCAGGATGGTCAGCGGCGCCTGGTCCGGGGTCGCGATGTCGGTACGCTTGGACAGGCGCATGAACAGCTCAAGGTCGCTGGAGCGGGTCTGCGACAGCATGAAATCCTTGATCGGCCCTTGCGCCCGGTCAATCGCAACCTGGGCCGTGATGGTCTCGGCCAGGTACGGCTGCAGGGCTTGCTGGTTAACCTTGTCGAACACCGGCGCCATGATGAACAGCGTCAAGAACAATGCCATGCCGGTGAGGATCTGGTTCGACGGCGTCTGCTGCAGGCCCAGGGCCTGACGCAGGATCGAGAACACGATGATGATCCGCGTGAAGCTGGTCATCAGCATGACAAACGCCGGGATAAAGCTCAGCGCAGTCATGATCAGCAGGATCTGCAGGCTGACCGAATACTCCTGGGCCCCCGCCGCGTTGGTACCCAGCGTAATCGCCGGGATCGACAACGGGTCGGCGGCCAGCGCCAATGGCGCGGCCAGCAACAGCATGAGCGTCAATAAAACGCGCATTACTTCTTATCCTTCTGATCCTTGCCCAGCAATTCCATCAGGCGCTGGGCGAATTCTGGCGTGGCGGGCTGGGATTGGGTGGTTGGCACCGGGGTCTTGAGCACATGCAGCGGCGTGATTCGGCCGGGGGTAATGCCCAGCAGGATCTGTTCCTCGCCCACTTGCACCAGCACCAGCCGGTCACGCGGGCCGAGGGCGCGCGAGCCGATCATTTCGATGACCTGGGCATTGCCCGGGCCGATGCTCTGCACACGACGCATCAGCCAGGCCAACACGAAGATCAAGCCGACCACCAGCAACAGGCCCAGCACCAGCTGCGTCAGTTGCCCGCCAACGCTGCCGCCGACGGGCGCAGCGGCAACTTGGGCCGCCGGCTCCGCCGCCCACGCCACCAATGGCAGCGCGGCGAACAGTCCCACCATCAGCCGTTTCATATCAGCGCAACTTCTTGATGCGTTCGCTTGGGCTGATCACGTCGGTCAGGCGGATGCCGAACTTTTCGTTGACCACCACCACTTCGCCGTGGGCGATCAGGGTGCCGTTGACCAGCACGTCCAGCGGCTCACCGGCCAGGCGATCCAGCTCGATCACCGAGCCCTGGTTGAGTTGCAGCAGGTTGCGGATGTTGATGTCGGTACTGCCCACTTCCATGGAGATCGACACCGGGATGTCGAGGATCACGTCCAGGTTCGGCCCATCGAGGGTCACCGGGTCGTTGTTCTTCGGCACGCTGCCGAACTCTTCCATGGGCAGGCGATTACCCGCTGGTGCTGTGGCGGCATCAGCGGCCAGCAGTGCGTCGATATCATCCTGGCCAACATCGCCGGTCTCTTCCAGGGCCGCAGCCCACTCGTCAGCCAGGGCCTGGTCTTCGGCGGAAGTGTTTTCGTGTTCGGTAGCCATTACATGTCCTCGGCGGAGCAAACATTCATAAATAGGGATCAGCGACGGTTGATCGGCTCAACCACTTGCAAAGCGAGGTTGCCCTTGTGGGACCCCAGCTTGACCTTGAACGACGGCACGCCGTTGGCGCGCATGATCATTTCGTTCGGCAATTCGACCGGGATAATGTCCCCCGGCTGCATGTGCAAAATATCCCGCAGGCGCAACTGGCGCCGGGCCACGGTGGCGCTCAGCGGCACGTCGACATCCAGCAGGTCTTCGCGCAGGGCCTTGACCCAGCGTTCGTCCTGGTCGTCCAGGTCGGACTGGAAGCCGGCGTCGAGCATTTCGCGCACCGGCTCGATCATCGAGTACGGCATGGTCACGTGCAGGTCGCCGCCACCGCCATCGAGCTCGATGTGGAACGTGGACACCACAATGGCCTCGCTCGGCCCGACGATGTTGGCCATGGCCGGGTTCACTTCCGAGTTGATGTACTCGAAATTGACTTCCATGATCGCCTGCCAGGCTTCCTTCAAGTCAATGAAGGCCTGTTCCAGCACCATGCGCACCACGCGCAATTCGGTAGGGGTGAATTCACGGCCCTCGATCTTGGCGTGACGGCCGTCACCGCCGAAGAAGTTGTCCACCAGCTTGAACACCAGCTTGGCGTCGAGGATGAACAGCGCGGTACCGCGCAATGGCTTGATCTTGACCAGGTTGAGGCTGGTGGGCACGTACAGCGAGTGCACGTACTCGCCGAACTTCATCACCTGCACGCCGCCCACCGCCACGTCCGCCGAGCGGCGCAGCATGTTGAACATGCTGATCCGGGTGTAACGGGCGAAACGTTCGTTGATCATCTCAAGGGTCGGCATGCGTCCACGGACGATGCGATCCTGGCTGGTCAGGTCATAACTTTTGACGCTGCCGGGCTCGGCAGCCATTTCAGTCTGTACCAGACCGTCGTCGACGCCATGCAACAGCGCGTCGATTTCATCCTGGGACAGCAGGTCCTGCACGGCCATGGGGTGATCCTACTGCAATACGAAATTAGTGAAGAGCGCCTGCTCGATCACGACTTTGCCGAGCTCCTTCTGGGCCACTTCCTGCACGCTGGCAGTGACCTTCTGGCGCAGCATTTCCTGGCCCACCGGGGTGGCCAGGGTGTCGAAACTCTGCCCGGAAAACAGCATCACCAGGTTGTTGCGGATCACGGGCATATGCACCTTGAGGGCATCCAGGTCCGACTGGTTACGCGCCAGCAAAGTGATGCTCACCTGCAGGTAGCGTTGACGACCGTTCTGATTGAAGTTGGCGACAAAGGCCGGAAGCATCGGCTCGAAGATTGCCGGTTGCTTGGCGTTAGTGGCGGTTTCGGCGGCAGGTGCCGGCTTGCTGGCACTGCTGTGCATGATGTACCAGGTGCCGCCCACCGAGGCGCCGATGGCCAGGAGCAGGCCCACGACAATCATCAGGATAAGCTTGAGCTTGCCTTTGCCTGCGGGTGCGGGTGCTTTTGCTGCGTCGTCGCTCTTCGCCATGCCAATAATCCGTCACTATTCGGGGATTCATAGATCTACGGAAAGGCAAGAGCAAGTGTTATGCCAGAGTTGGTTGGCTGAACGCAGACGAGGGAACACCACAAATCAAGTGTGGGAGGGGGCTTGCCCGATGAGGGTGTATCAGTCAACTGATGCATGAACTGACACACCCTCATCGGGGCATAAGTATCTACACAACTTCAGTAGGATAACGCGTAGCAGCTGTCGAGCCTTGGCGAGGCTGCGTCGGCGGTGTGTCAGACGCGCCGCAAACGCAGCCTCGCCAAGGCTCGACAGCTGCTACGCAGGGGACTCGGCTCAAGATGTGTAGATACTTATGCTCATCGGGGGCAAGCCCCCCTCCCACATTTTGTCCTATGCCAGACTTACATCAGGCGTAGTAATCGACGGCGCTGGAGCCGATCACCGTCGAAGTCACGGGCGCCACGGCTTCGGCCACTTCAATGTGGCTGCCGCTGTCGCCGCTGTCGCCACCCCGCCCGCTACGACTAACGCCCCCCGTCTGCGCCTGCTGTTGCTGCTGCTCCTGGCCACGGGACTGGTCGGACACGTTCACATCCACCTGCCCCATGCCCTGCTGGGCGAACATCTCGCGCAAGCGACCGGACTGGCTTTCCAGGGCTTCACGCACCACCGGGTGGGCGCTCATGAAGTTGACCTGGGCCTGCTGGTCGGCGGTCATGTTGACCTTGATGTCCAGGCGCCCGAGTTCGGCCGGTTGCAACTGGATCTCCGCCGACTTGAGGTTGGCGCTGGAGAGGTACATCACACGGTTGACGATCTCGTCGGTCCAGCCGCTCTGATGCATGGCCAGCGGCGCATTCGTCACCGGCGGCAAGGCATTCGCGGTTTTCGGCGTGGCCGCCTGGGTCAATGCGGCCAGGCGGTTGGCGAAGTCATCGACGCGGGTGTCGCTGCTGGCCTCCTTCAAGTCCTTGAGGCCGCCTTCGATCAAGCCGCTGAAGGCCTTGTCGCCACCCTGGTCCGTACTGTCCTTGGTGGCTTGCTGGTCGACCATGGTGGCCAGGCCAGCGGCAAAGTTCTGGGCGGCGGTTGGCTGGTCCTGGGTGGTCGTCGGGGCAGTTTTGGCCGGTGCCTGGCTGCTGGCCGACACGTGCCCGCCCTGCTCCATTGCCAGGCGTACGGCCGGCATGGCGTCCAGGGGATCGGCCTCAGGGTCGAAGGCCGGCGTGGCGTCCTCGGTCGCTGCGATTGGCGCCGCAACCACGGGTGCGGCCTTATCATCCTTGGCAGCGGCAACGGGTGCCGGGGTTTCCACCGGTACTGGCACCACCACCACCGGGGTGACCGTGGCAATCAATGCCGGGTCGACCACCGGGTCCACCGCAGGCTGCTGCGCCAGGGCCGGATCCACAGGTGCAGCGTCATCCTTGCTGGCAGTGTCGTCGGACGATGCCGCAGGCTTGGCAGGCAAGGTATTGCCGCTATCGGCAACCGCTGGCGTGGCGGCGGCAGGTTTGTCGTTGCCCGCCGCAGGCTTGGCGCTGGCATCGGCAGGCTTGTCCCGCGTGGGCTTGGCCGAGTTGTCATCAGCCTTGACCGTGGGTTTGGAACCCTGGCTGGCGAACACCTGAGCGAAGCCAGGGCCCTTGTCCCGTGGGTCCGCAGCCACTGCCGGTGGATTGACGGCAGGCGCTTGAGGCTTGGCCGCAGGGGCAGCCTGGAGAAGCGAATTCGGGGCGACTGGCATAGGTAAAGGTCTCCACTGCATGGGGATCGGGGATGCAGTATCAGGAGGTAGAGCAAGAGTCGGGCCAGGTTTTCAAACTGATGGAATCAAATCTGGAACCGCTGCCGCTCCGACTCATACATCGGCTTCACCAAGGCAAACTCATGATCGATCTGATCCACCAGCGCCCCCAGGTCCGCCGCGGCCTCGACCGACTCCGCCTCCAAGCGCTGGCACAGGTACGCCAACCGCACTGCGCCGAGGTTGCCACTGCTGCCCTTGAAGCTATGGGCGATACGCCCCAGTGCCTTGGCGTCGTCCCGTGCCTTGCGCAACGCTTCGACGCGTTTTTGGGAATCATCGAGGAAGGTATCGAGCAGCTTGGGGTACTCGCCTTCCATGACCTCCTGCAAACCCGACAACACGTCCGGGTCCATATGAATCTCAGCCACTTGCTCGCTCCTTGATCAAGAATCGGCGGATTATGCCAGAGCCCCCCAGCAAAACTCTACGCAGACACTGCGCCCGCCGTCGGACCAGCGCACCTCGCTGCTGAGTTGACGCACCAGGCTCAGGCCCCGACCGGACAGGCAATCAATGTCCAGCGGCCGGGCCAGCACCTGCTCCACGTCGAACCCTGGCCCACTGTCTTCAACGCGCAGGGTCATCTTGCCGCCCGCCTCGGTGGGCACCACCTGCACATGCACGCGCACATAACCACTGTTCAGCTGCGCCAGGCGGTCATTGCGCTGGCGATAATACTCGGCAAAGCCCCGGGCATCGCGCTTGAGCCGCGAGTCCAGGCCCAGCACGCCATGTTCCAGCGCATTGGAATACAACTCGGCCATGACGCTGTAGAGCGCCCCGCTCTGCTCGCGCAGCCCCTGGATCTCCAGCAGCAGTTGCAGTAGGTAGGGCAAGGGGTTGTAACGCTTGAGGGTTTCGGCACGAAATTCGAAACTCACCGACCAATCCAGCGGGCACGACTGGCCGCTGTCGGCATACAACGGCCCGGTGGCCCGCAGCGGCTGCCCGGGACGCAGTGTGATTTCCACCATGCTCACATCATCCCGCGTCACACCGCGAAAGGCCGCCAGGGCCTGCTCGATGTCGTCGAAGAGCCGGTCGGGCTCACGGTTGGCGGCAAAGACCTGCTGCAAGCGCTCGACGCCAAACAGCTGGTCGTTGGCGTCGGCGGTGTCCAGCACGCCATCGGAGAGCAGGAACACGCGGTCACCCAGCGCCATGGGCCAGACCTCGGTGCGATCATCAAACGCCTCAGCCGACAGCACCCCCAACGGCAAATGCCGCGACTGCAGCGGCACGCGCTTGCCGCTGGCGACTTCATGCACATAGCCTTCGGGCATGCCGCCGTTCCACACCTCCACCACCCGTCGCTGCGTGCTCAGGCACAGCAGGGTGGCGCAGCAGAACATATCCACCGGCAGGATGCGCTTGAGCTTGGCATTCATCTCCCGCAGGATCTGCGCCAGGCCGTAGCCCTTGGCAGTCATGCCGTAGAACACCTCCGCCAGGGGCATGGCGCCCACCGCCGCCGGCAGGCCATGGCCGGTGAAATCGCCGAGCAGCACGTGCATGTCGCCCGACGGCGTATATGCCGCCAGCAGCAGGTCGCCGTTGAACAGCGCATAAGGCGATTGCAGGTAGCGGATATTCGGCGCCGCGTTGATGCAGCCGGAATGGGCGACTTTATCGAACACCGCCTTGGCCACCCGCTGCTCACGCAACAGGTACTCATGGTGCCTGGCGATCTGGTCACGCTGCTGCAGCATCGTCGCCTGCAGCCGGCGCAGGCGGTCCATGGCGTTGATCTTGGCCGCCAGGATCAGCTGGTTGTAGGGCTTGGGCAGGAAATCATCGCCGCCGGCATCCAGGCACTCGGCCAGGGCGGCACTTTCGCGCAGGGACGTGAGGAAGATGATCGGCACCAGCTCCTCCCCCGCCAACTGCTTGATCCACCGCGCGGCGGCCAGGCCATCCATCACGGGCATGATCGCGTCCATCAACACCAGTTGCGGACGCTCGCGCGCGAACAGTTCAACGGCCTCCTCGCCATTGGTTGCAGTGAGCACCTGGTGCCCCTGGCGTCGCACAATGGTCGACAGCAACAGCAGGTCGGCGGCACTGTCTTCGGCGATCAGGATCGTCAGCGGCTCAACCGCGGGGGCCAGGGCGCTCAATTGATGTCGAACAATTTGTCGAAGTTGGAGATGGCGAGGATCTTGCGCACATCGGAGTTGGTGTTGATCACCTGGACCTCCGACTCCTCGCCGCCGGCATGGTCCCTCAACAGCAGGAGCATGCCCAGGGCCGAACTGTCCATATAAGTGGTTTCCTTCAGATCGACCACATACGACTCAGGCACCTTGTAGAAACGCTCGTAAGCCTCACGAAACGCCTGGTGGCTGCTGAAATCGAACCGACCCTTGATTGCGATCGTCAACTTCTTCCCGTCCAGGGATACTTCTGACTCGATTGACATGCGACTGCTTCCTTGTCATAGGCATAGACACAAGGTGTAGCAGGCGAATGGGATACCAGCAACACGACAGACCAAATGTGGCAGGCGGGCAACCGTCAGTATTGTGATTGGCGCGGCAGGCGCTGGGACAATTCGTCGAGCAATTTCTGCTCGCGCTTGTCTTCCAATGCCCGCGCTTCGTCGATGTAGCGCTGCACCAGTTTGCGCAGGCCCTCGACGCGGGCGAAGGCTTGCTGCCAGCTCTCGCGGGCCTTGTCGAGGTTGTTCTGGTGCCAGGCCAGGCTTTGGCGCTGCTGGCCGACGGCCGTCTCCAGCTGATTGAGAAAGCCCTGGTAACCCATCAGCCATTGCCCCGATACACCTTGCGTGCCGCGTTCGATCCATTGCTGCTGGTACTCGCCACGAAAGCGCTCCAGGTCGCCCAGCTTGCTTTCCGCCAAACGCACCTGGCCCTGGAAATACCCCAGGCGCTGGACCGCGGTTTTCTCGGCTTTTTCGGCCATGTCGACCACCGGGGCCAGGCGCGCAGCGCGGCTGTTGGCCATGGCTTAGCCGCCCGGCGCAGGGGCGAAGATCGAACCCAGGTGCGCTTCGCTTTCACCCATGCTGATCTTGTCGTTGAGGCCCTGGCGCAAGTAAGTCACCAACTGCGGTTGCAGGGCGATCGCCAGGTCGGTGTCGCGGTCGCCGCCGGCCACGTAGGCGCCGACGCTGATCAAGTCGCGGCTCTGTTGATAACGCGACCACAGCTGCTTGAACTGCTGCGCGCGGGCCATATGCTCCGGCGTGACCACCGCCGGCATGACCCGGCTGATGGACGCTTCGATGTCGATGGCCGGGTAGTGCCCCTCCTCGGCCAGACGCCGCGACAGCACGATGTGGCCGTCGAGCACGCCCCGCGCCGAGTCGGCGATGGGATCCTGCTGGTCATCGCCTTCGGACAATACGGTGTAGAACGCGGTGATCGAGCCGCCACCGGCCTCGGCATTACCGGCGCGCTCCACCAGCTTGGGCAGCTTGGCGAACACCGACGGCGGGTAGCCCTTGGTGGCCGGGGGCTCGCCGATGGCCAGGGCGATTTCCCGCTGGGCTTGGGCGAAACGGGTGAGCGAGTCCATCAGCAACAGGACGTTCTTGCCCTTGTCGCGAAAATATTCGGCAATGCGCGTGCAGTACATGGCCGCGCGCAGACGCATCAACGGTGCATCGTCCGCTGGGGATGCGACCACCACCGAACGCTTGAGGCCTTCTTCGCCGAGGCTGTGTTCGATGAACTCCTTCACCTCGCGGCCCCGCTCGCCGATCAGGCCCACCACGATGATGTCGGCCTCGGTAAAGCGCGTCATCATGCCGAGCAACACCGACTTACCCACACCCGTACCCGCGAACAGGCCCAGACGCTGGCCACGGCCGACCGTCAATAAACCGTTGATGCTGCGAATCCCCACGTCCAGCGGCACGCTGATGGGGTTGCGGTTGAGCGGGTTGATGGTGGGGCCGTCCATCGGCACCCAGTCTTCGGCTTTCATGCCGCCCTTGCCGTCCAGTGCGCGACCGGCGCCGTCCAGCACCCGGCCGAGCATGCTCATGCCCATGGGCAGGCGGCCGGTGTCGGCCAGGGGCACCACGCGGGCGCCGGGGGCGATGCCGGCCAGGCTGCCGACGGGCATGAGGAAAATCTTGTTGCCGGAAAAACCCATCACTTCGGCTTCGACCTGCACCGGATGGTAGCTGTCGTCGTTGATCACCATGCAACGGCTGCCCATGGCGGCGCGCAGGCCCTCGGCTTCGAGGGTCAGGCCGACCATGCGCAACAGACGCCCTTCGAGGATTGGCTGGCCGGGCAATTCGGTGGCCTCGGCATAGCCGCCCAGGCGCTTGGCGAAGCTGGTGCGATCAAGGCGCATCGGGGGCGTCCAGGTCCACGCTCAGGTCCGGCTCGGCCGGGTTCAGCGCCTGCTCGTGTTGTTGATCAAGCAGCTTGGCCATGATCTGGCTGATGCGGGTTTCCACCGTGGCATCGATACGGCTGTGCTCGGTCTCGACCCGGCAACCGCCGGGCTGCAGCGCCGCATCTTCGACGATGCGCCAGGTTTCTTCATGGCGCTCGCGCATCGCTTTGACCTGTTCGAAGTCCTGCGGGTTGATGTACAGCCGCACATTGCCGACGCCCAGGGGCAGCAACTTGAGGGCTTCGCGCATCACGCTTTCGATTTGGCTGGAATCCAGCACCAGTTCGCGCTGAATCACCTGGCGGGTGATGTGCTGCACCAGGCCGACCATGGCTTTTTCGATTTGCGAATCCTGCTCGGCGATGGGCGCGAACAGGTTGCCCATCAGGCGCTCCAGGCTGGCCAGCTTGACGCTCAGCGCCGCCTCGGCTTCCTGGCGCACCTTGAGGGTGGTGCTGCGAAAACCGTCTTTCTCGCCAGCGGCAAAGCCTTCGTTGTAGGCCTCCTGACGGATGCTTTCCAACTCTTCCAGGGTCAGTGGCTGGACTTCCTCCAGCGGCACTTCTTCCATTTCCACCGGCGGCTCTTCAACCGGTTCCGGCTCGGGCTCGGGCACATGCGGATCGAAGCTGGGCAACGACCAGATGTCGAACCCACCGACGTCCCGTGCGCGAATCAGATCGCTGGGCGCCTCATCTTTGTTCGACATGGAGAGCGCCTTAGATCATTTCTTCGCCGCCCTTCCCACCGAGAACGATTTCTCCGGCTTCGGCCATACGGCGGGCAATGGTGAGGATTTCTTTCTGGGCGGTTTCCACGTCGCTGACGCGCACCGGCCCCTTGGCTTCCAGGTCGTCGCGCAACAGCTCGGAGGCACGCTTGGACATGTTCTTGAAGATCTTCTCCTTGACGCCTTCGTCCGAGCCCTTGAGGGCCAGTACCAGCACGTCGGAGGACACTTCGCGCAGCAACGCCTGGATGCCACGGTCGTCGACATCGGAGAGGTTGTTGAATACGAACATGAGGTCTTCGATCTGGCCGGACAGGGTGTCGTCGATCTCGCGGATCGAGTCCATCAACTGGCCTTCGACCGAGCTGTCGAGGAAGTTCATGATGTCGGCCGCGCGCTTGATACCACCCAGGGTGGTCCGCGAGGCGTTCGAGTTGCCCGAGAACTGTTTCTCGAGAATCGTGTTGAGTTCCTTCAGGGCCGCCGGCTGCACGGTGTTCAGCGACGACACGCGCAGGATGATGTCCAGGCGCACCTTATGGTCGAAGTGGCCAAGCACTTCACCGGCCTGGTCCGGGTCGAGGTAGGCCACCACGATTGCCTGGATCTGCGGGTGCTCGTAGCGGATCACGTCGGCGACCGCGCGCGGTTCCATCCACTTGAGGCTGTCCAGGCCACTGGTGTTGCCGCCCAGCAGGATGCGGTCGATCAGGCCGTTGGCCTTGTCTTCGCCCAGGGCCGAGGTGAGCATCTTGCGGATGTAGCTGTCGGAGCCGACGCCCAGGCTGGTCTGGTCGCCGACGATCTCGACGAACTCGCTCATCACCTGCTCGACTTGCTCGCGGTGCACATTGCGCATTTGCGCCATGGCCACGCCCACCCGCTGGACCTCTTTGGGGCCCATGTGGCGCAGCACTTGGGCGGCGTCGGTTTCCCCCAGGGACAGCAGCAGGACTGCGGCTTTGTCGACCCGGGAGAGCTTGGCAACAGCGGCTCGATCACTCATCTGCGTTAATCCACTCTTTCACGACCTGGGCCACACGGCCCGGGTCTTCTGCTACCAGACTTTTGATTGCGTTCAACTGAGCGTCATAGCCTTCGCTCGGGCTCGGCAACAGGATGCTTTGCGGGCCGCCGAGGCTGACGCGGTCGTTGGCCAGTTCGCCGTCCAGGCCGCCCATGCCACCCAATTCGACATCGCTGCCACCGAAGGCCGCCAGTTGTTTCTTGCCGTTGCCGGTGATGTTGTTGAGCACCGGGCGCAGCACACCGAACACCAGCACCAGGATGAACAACACACCCAGCACTTGCTTGACGATGTCCCAAAACCACGGCTGGGTGTAGAACGCCGCTTCGGCGATCACTTCGCCACGCTCGGCGGAGAACGGCATGTTGATTACGCTGACGCTGTCACCCCGACTGGCGTCAAAACCAACGGCGTCCTGCACCAGGCGTGTGAAGCGCGCCAATTCGTCGGCGCTCCACGGTGCACGTGTTACGGCACCGTCAGCGGCGTTGACCTTGACCTGGTCATCCACCACCACCGACACCGACAGGCGATTGACGCGACCCTGCTGCTGCTTGGTGTGGCTGATGGAACGGTCGAGTTCGAAGTTCTTGGTGGACTGGTTACGCTTGTCCGCCGGGTACGGCGCGAGCATCGGCTGGCCGGTGGCCGGGTCCATGATCTGCTGGCCGTTGGCATCCAACAGTGGCTGGCCAGGCTGGATCGCGCCAGCGGTGGCTGCGGCGCCACCGGTGGTTTGCGGCGCCGAGGCCGGGGCCGGCGGCTGGTTGCTCAGGGCACCCGGCACACCTTGCGGGCCATTGCTGGCGGTGCGTTGTTCGCTGGTCGATTGCTCACTGCGCAGGGCCGGCTGGTCCGGGTTGAATTGCTCGGAGGTCGACTCGACGGCGCTGAAGTCCACGTCGGCAGACACTTCCGCCTTGTAGCGGTCATTGCCCAGCACCGGTTGCAGGATGTTGTGCACACGCTGGGTGAGCATGCTTTCCATGCGGCGGCTGTAGTCGAACTGCTTGCCGGCCTGGGTCAGCGCGGAGTTTTCGGCCATGTCGGACAGCAGGTTGCCCTTCTGGTCGACCACGGTGATCTGCGACTTGCTCAGTTCGGGAACGCTGGTGGCCACCAGGTTGATGATCGCCAGGACCTGGCCAGGCTCCAGGGAGCGGCCGGAAAACAGTTCGACCAGTACCGAAGCACTTGGCTTGCGCTCGTCGCGCACAAACACCGAGCTTTTCGGGATCGCCAGGTGCACGCGGGCACCCTTGACGTTGTTCAGGCTGGAAATGGTGCGCGCCAGCTCGCCTTCAAGGCCACGACGGTAGCGGGTGGCTTCCATGAACTGGCTGGTCCCCAGGCCCTGGTCCTTGTCGAGGATCTCGAAACCGATATTGCTGTCGGACGGGGTCACGCCGGCGGCGGCCAGCTTCATGCGCGCACGGGCCACATCGTCGGCCTTGACCAGCAACGCGCCGGAGTTGGGCTCCACGGTGTAGGCGATGTCGGCGGCGGCAAGGGTTTCCATGATCTGCTTGGAATCCATACCCGCCAGGCTGCCGTACAACGGCCGGTAATCGGGTTGCTGCGACCACAACACCACGGCAAAACCAATCGCCACGCTGGCAGCCAGGCCGACCATCAGGCCCACCTGACGCAGCATGGTCATTTCCGAGAGGTTTTCCAGGAACGACAGGCCAAACAGCGGCGGCTTGCCGTCTGTCTTAGCGGGTACGTTGTCGGAGACTGCTTCTGCCATGACTTAAATCTCGCCCTTAAACCGGCATCTGCATGATGTCTTGATAGGCCTGAACCAGCTTGTTACGCACTTGGGTCAGGGCCTGGAAGGAGACGCTGGCCTTTTGCGAGGCGACCATCACATCGGTGAGGTCCACGCCGCTTTTGCCGATTTCGAACGCAGTGGCCAACTGGCTGGAAGCTTGCTGGGTGTCACTGACTTTGTTGATGGCCTGGCCGAGCATGTCGGCGAAGCTGCTTTGGCCCAATTCCGGCGCTGGCGCGACGGATTTCGGTTGAGCCATGGCATCCATCTGCATGGCGCGCATGTCCAACATCAACCGATTGAACTCAATACCCTGGCTCATGACCTTCTCTCTCCAACCTGCAATTTTTTGACACTACGCAGCGATTACTAGGGGAGGTAGCAACAAGGGTGCCAGATCCGCATCAACTCGTAAGAAAAGGCGACAAACCTTGTCGACCTTCTTACCGGTTACGTGGCGAATAGATACGCTTCCACATCCATTCCGGCGTCACGCATCTGCGCCAGCTTGTAGCGCAGGGTGCGCGGGCTGATGCCTAGGCGCTCCGCGGCCTCTTTGCGTCGGCCGCGCTCGGCGCGCAGGGTGTCGATGATCATCTGGAATTCGCGGCGACGCAGGTCGTCGCCCAGGGCACCGGCAGACTCAGCCTCTGCAACCACCGGCGCAGGCGCCAACGAGGGCAATGGCGCCGCACCACTGCCCATGGCCAGGCAGAAATCCTGGGGCTGGATCAAGCCGCCTTGCTGCAGGATCAGGGCGCGCTGGATGGCGTTATCTAATTCCCGCACGTTGCCGGGCCATGGATAACTCACCAGGCAGGCCTGGGCTTGCGCCGACAGCCGCGCCTGGGCGTGCTTCATTTTTTTGACGTGGTTGTTCAGCAGGCGCTCGGCCAGCGGAATGATATCTGCCGGGCGTTCACGCAGCGGGCGCCAGGCCAGGGGGAACACCGAAAGCCGATAGAACAGGTCTTCCCGGAAGCGCCCCGCCGCCACCTCGCCGGCGAGGTCCCGGTTGGTGGTGGCGACCACACGGATGTCCAACTGGATCGGCTTGCGCGCGCCAACCCGCTCCACTTCCCGCTCTTGCAGCACCCGCAGCAACTTGGCTTGCAGGCCCAGGGGCATTTCCGAGATTTCATCCAGCAAAATGGTGCCGCCATCGGCCTGTTCGAACTTGCCCGCCTGGGCCGCGATGGCACCGGTGAACGAACCTTTCTCATGACCGAACAGGGTGGCCTCAAGCATGTTGTCGGGGATCGCCGCGCAGTTGATGGCGATAAACGGTTGCTGGGCGCGGGTCGACTGCTGGTGGATATAACGCGCCAGCACCTCTTTACCGGTGCCGGACTCGCCGGAGATCAGCACGGTGGAATCACTGCGCGCCACACGGGCCGCCAACTCAAGCAATTGTGCACTGGCCGGCTCGAAGGCGATCGGGCCCTCGCCTTCGTTGGCCGGGATCACCCCCAGGGCGTGGCGCGCCACCAGTTCGATCAGGGCTTTAGGCTCGAAGGGCTTGACCAGGTAATCCGCGGCGCCCTGGCGCATCGCGTCCACGGCACGCTCCACCGCACCATGGGCGGTCATCAGCAGCACCGGCAGTTGCGGCTGACGCGCACGCAAGAGACCGAGCAACTGATGGCCGTCCATGCCGGGCATGTTCACGTCGCTGACCACCAGGCTGAAGGCTTCCTGCTCCACCGCGTCCAAGGCGTCCTCGGCAGAACCGACCGCCCGATAGTCATGGCCCGCCAACAACAGCGTGTCAGCCAATGCTTCACGCAGGGCGCGATCGTCTTCCACCAACAAAACCTTGATAGCCATATCCTTACTCCGCGCTTGCCGCGCATGAAAACAGCGGCAAGGTCATCAATGCACAGGTGCCACGCCCAACGCGGGAATGCAGCTGCAATTCTCCCTGATGGGCACGCGCCACCGCCTTGACCACGGTCAGGCCCAGGCCGGTACCGTTGGTCTTGGTGGTGAAAAAGGGTTCACCCAGGCGCTTGAGCACCACCGGGTCGATACCGCTGCCGCTGTCGCTGATGCACAGGCGCAGGGTTTGCTCGCGGTTGTACAGGTGCACCTTGAGCCGCGCGCCGGGGCCGCTGGCCTGGGTGGCGTTTTCGATCAGGTTGAGCAGCGAGCCCACCAAGGTCTCGCGGTTGCAGAGCAGCTCGCCGAGGTGACTGTCGCACTGCCAACGCACGTGCACGTCCTGGATATGGGCAGCGGCCGCCGCTTGCAGGGCCTGCATCAGTTGGGCCGGCGTCACGCGGTCGGTCAGCGGCAATTCGCCGCGGGCAAACACCAGCATGTCGCGGACCTGGTGCTCCAACTCATGCAGACGCTCCTTCAGGCGCCCGGCAAAGCGCTGGTGCGTGGCGGCGGGCAATTGCTCATCAGTCAAATGACTGGCGTAGATCAACGCGGCCGACAACGGCGTACGGATCTGATGCGCCAACGAAGCGACCATCCGCCCCAACGAGGACAAACGCTCATGGCGCGCCAACTGGTCTTGCAGATGACGGGTTTCAGTCAGGTCGTTAAGCAGCACCAACTGGCCCGGCTCCGCATCCAGGGAACGGGTGGCGATGGACAGGCGGCGCCCGTCCTTCAGGGAGATTTCGTGGCCATCGTCCTCACGCGGCGCAAAGCAGCGGGTGATGACATGGCGCCACAGCTCGCCTTCCAGCGGCAGGCCGAGCATGTCGCAGGCCGCCGGGTTGGCTTCACGCACGCGGCCTTCTTCATCGATGACGATCACGCCACCGGGCAACAGCGACAACAGGTTTTGCAAACGGTTGGCCAGGCGCTCTTTTTCGGCCAACTCTTCCATGCGCTGGGCGCTGACTACCGCCAGTTCGCCTTTCAGCTCGGAGACCCGGGCTTCCAGCAGGCTGTAAGAGTCGGTCAGCTGGCTCGACATCTGGCTGAACTGCGAGAACGCCTGCTCAAGACCCTGGCGGGTCGGCGGCTCGACAGGCGGAACCAGCCCCTGGATGGCAGGGGCCGAAGATAGTTGGGCGGCGTGGGGCATGATGCTCTCTCGCTTGGCTGACCGTCAGTTAAACGGAACGTTGCGAGGGCTGTAGCAATAGTTGTGCCGAAAAAAAACCGCTGAAATATCAGCGGCTTGGAAAACAGGCGTCAATCATCTGCCTGTTCATCACCTTCTTTGCGGCTCATTCCGTACTTGCGCATCTTCTCCACCAGGGTGGTTCGACGGATGCGCAGGCGCTCGGCGGCACGGGCGACGATGCCGTTGGCGTCGTCCAGGGCCTGCTGGATCAGCCCCTGCTCGAGGTTACCGAGGTAGTCTTTCAAGTCCAGGCCTTCGGGCGGCAGCATGGCGGTGGAGCCGAAGTCCGGGGTGTGGCCGTTGATGGCAACCCGTTCTTCCATGTCGCTGCGCAGGCTGTCGACCAGTTGCTCGTCTTCGTCGTCGACGTAGCGGAACTTCTTCGGCAACTCGACCACGCCGATCACACCGTAGGGATGCATGATCGCCATGCGCTCCACCAGGTTGGCCAGTTCACGGACGTTGCCCGGCCAGCCGTGGCGGCACAGGGACATGATCGCGGCCGAGTTGAAGCGGATCGAACCGCGCTTTTCGTGCTCCATGCGCGAGATCAGTTCGTTCATCAGCAACGGGATGTCCTCCACGCGCTCACGCAGCGGGGCCATCTCGATCGGGAATACGTTGAGGCGGTAGTACAGGTCTTCGCGGAAGCTGCCGACCTCGATCATGCTTTCGAGGTTCTTGTGGGTCGCGGCGATGATGCGCACGTCGACGCTCTGGGTCTTGTTGCTGCCCACGCGCTCGAAGGTGCGCTCCTGCAAGACGCGCAGCAGCTTGACCTGCATCGGCAGCGGCATGTCGCCGATTTCGTCGAGGAACAGGGTGCCGCCGTTGGCCAGCTCGAAACGCCCGGCACGGCTGGTGATCGCCCCGGTAAAGGCGCCCTTCTCGTGACCGAATAGTTCGCTTTCAAGCAGCTCTGCCGGGATCGCTCCGCAGTTGACCGGCACAAAAGGCCCGTCGCGGCGCTTGGAGTGATAGTGCAGGTTGCGCGCGACCACTTCCTTGCCGGTGCCCGACTCGCCGAGGATCAGCACGCTGGCGTCGGTATCGGCCACCTGCTGCATCATCTGGCGCACGTGCTGGATGGCGCGGCTGGTGCCGACGAGGCTGCGGAACAGGTTGGGCTCGCGGTGGCGACCGCGCTCGCGGGCCTGGTCGTACATCTCGCGATAGACCTGGGCACGGTGCAGGGAATCGAGCAATTTGCTGTAGCTGGGCGGCATTTCCAGGGTGGAAAGCACACGACGGCGCTGGTCTTCGGGCAGGTCGACAGAAGAAATATCGCCTATTAGCAACACCGGAAGGAACTCATCCCAGGTTGACAGTGTCTTTAACAAGCCCAAAACAGCGCCAGGAGCGTTTACCGTCCCGATCAGCACACAAATGACTTCACGGCTCGATGACAATGAGCTGACTACCTGCTGCCAGTCATGGCTGCCGCAGGGCAGATTTTCTTCGCCAAGAAAATTCAAAATCACCGCTAAATCGCGGCGGCGGACGCTATCGTCATCGATCAGCAGAATTTTGGTTTCACGCCACATGCAATAGCAACTTCCCTAGTAAAACGCTCTGCCCAGTGTAAGGGCAATCGAGACGGCCGTAAGACTTCTTACTTTATAGACGTCTGAAATCTGAAAACAGCACTAGTTAAGTCAAAAAAGCTGGCACGGTCAAATTTATGACGCGCCGTTCGGATTAACTGCGTCTGTTCAGCCGAACAAATGGTAAACCTTTGACGCGTTCTTCGCTTGGTTGATCTGCGACATCTCTTCAAAAATCGCCTGGCGCTCGCCCGTCGTCACCTCAAGCAACTGCTGGTATACCGCCAACAGGCTCTCAAGCTTTTCACGCAACGCATCCTCATCCACCGGCGCTTCGCTGAGCACCTCGTCGATCACGTTGCGACAGCCCATGTCCAGCTCGCCAATGGCGTCCCAGTTACGGTCTGCCAGCGCGCCGATCAGCGCTTCACGGGTTTCATCAATGCGTTGCAGTGCTTGGCTCATGACGTATTCCTCAAGGCCCTCAGGCCCTTCTTTGCTGCGCCTTACTCGGTTGCAGCCTGTGGCGCGGCGATGGCATCCCAGCCTTCTTTCACGGTAATCAGCAAACGGGCGACTTCGTCGATCATGTCGGCATCGTTATGCAGGTTCGCTTCCATCAGGCGGTTAGTCATGTACGCATACAGACTTTCCAACTGCTGGACGTAAGCCGGGTTGTCACTCTTTTCAGCATTCAGGCCGTCGCGCAGGCCGATCACGATATCGATGGCCTTGCCCAGCATCAGGCCCTTCTGGGCGATGTCGCCACGAGCCAGCGCACCCTTGGCCTGGGCCATGCGGTCCAGGCCGCCCTCCATCAGCATCTGCACCAGGCGATGCGGGCTGGCTTCAGAGATCTGGGCATGGGAATTGACCTTCTGGTATTGGCGAAGGGCTCTCATGGGATTCATGTTTCTACCTCGTGACAGGCGACAGCGAAAAGGATTCTAGTAACCAATATGTCGACGGGTTTGCAAAAAGCTTTAGCCCCCGTCGTCCCGCGATAAAAAAGGCCAGGCAGATTGCCTGGCCTTTTTTTGTTCGGCAGGGGATCAAGTATTGGTCTTTGGATTGTTCAAGGCATTGAGCGTGGTCATCACGCTGGTGCTTTGCTGGCGCAACTGGGCGACCAGGGTGTCCATGGCGTTGTACTTGGCCGACAGGCTGCTGGTGAGCAGGGTCATGCGCTCGTCCAGCGTCGACTGCTGCTTGGTCAGGTCCTTGAGCGTGTCGGACAAGGACGTCGAGCGGGTCGCCAGAATGCCGGTAGTGGATTTGGCAAAGTCATCCGTGGCGCTTTTCATCCGTGCCAGCATGCCGTCCTTACCGCTGAACATGCTGTTGATGTCGGCGCCGTTGGTTTTAACCGCCGCGTCCCACTTCTTGTCATCGATCGCCAGCAGACCCGTGCTCGAACTGGTGGTCACGCCGAACTGCGCCAGGGACTTGAACGCACCGGTGCCCGACAGCGCGTTGAACTCATTGCGGATAGCGCTCTGCAACGAACGCATGGTCGAGTCGCCGGTCAACGCTGCCGCTGTAGTGCTGCCGTCCAGGTTCGTGGTGACCTTGGTTTCGGCGTTCATGGCAGTGATCAGGGCGTTGTAGGTATCAATGAAACCCTTGACCCCGGACTTGAGTGCGGTGTTGTTGGTGCTGACGGTGATGAGCGTTACGTTTTTATCGACGGTGGAATTGGTCTTGTAAGTCGACGCAGCTACCAGCTTGATATCCACCCCGCTAAGAGCGCCTGTGATGGTGTTGGACTTGGACACAGACGCAACCCCATCGATGCTGTAGAGCGCATCCTTGGGCGGATCGACGACCGTGGCACCCACATCGAGGCCCGAAGTGCCAGAGAGTGTAAGGTCCGAGCCGGTCCCCATGGTGGTAGAGGTCAGGATCAATCGCGAACCGTTGGAGTCGGTTTGAATGTTGGCGCTCAGCCCCGAAGTACCAAACTGGGTATTGATCGAGTCACGCACCTGCTGCAGGGTCGCACCCGCGGGAACATTGAGGTCGTATGACTTGCCCGATTGACTGATGGTCAGCGTCGTCGGCTTGTCCGTCGCGTTGACTACCGTCGAGGTGCCACCGCTGAAGTTCTTGCTCGACAGCTTGGACGCTTGGGCCAACTGATCGACGACCAGCCGGAAGCTGCCGTTCGAGGCCGTGTTGCTGGCCGTCATGGTCGCGGTCTTTTCATCCGAGGACGAACCGGTCAAGCCGGTGAAACTGCTGTCCTTGGCCATGGTGTCCAAGGCACTGCGAAACGCATCCAGCGCGGCCTGAACCTTGCCGATCGAAGACAGCGTGGTGGTCGCCTTCGCAGACGCGGTATTGATCTGCGTTTGCTTGGGCACCTTTTCGGCGTTGACCAAGGATGTCACGATCGCTTGCGTATCGATGTTCGAACCGATACCACTTACCGTTGAACCCGCCATCATCTATCTCCTGTTCGGTGGCTGCCGTTATCTTGACTTATTACGCCTCAAGACCAGACAGCAACAAGTTTCATGCCAGCTCAGGCCTTGTCGTCAAACAACAAGTTGCTTGCGCTGCTGAGGTTCTGTGCCAGCTTCAAGGCTGTTTCCGACGGAATCTGGCGAATCACTTCACCATTGTCGGTATTGATGACCTTGACCACCACGCGGTGGGTGGAGTCATCAATGGAAAAGTCCAGGCTACGCTGGGTAGCCTGAACGAAATCACGAATATCGGTTACTGCTTTTTCCAGGTCGGCGCGTGCGGGCTCTTGGCTGGTCGCGGGCGTTGCCTGGACATTCTTGACACCGTTGTCAGTCACTACCTTGGCAGGTGCGCTTTGAGGTGCAACCGGCGGATAAGACTGGTTCAGCTTTACACTCATGTCCATGTCCAATCTCCTCTAAACCGAAAAAACGGAAGGGCACGTAGACGCGCCCTTCCGTTAGTTACCAAGCGCTGGGATTACTGAAGCAGCTTCAGTACAGCGGATGGCAGCTGGTTAGCCTGCGACAGGATCGCGGTAGAAGCCGACTGCAGGGTTTGTTGCTTGGTCAGTTCGGCGGTTTCGGAAGCGAAGTCGACGTCCTGAACGGTGGAACGTGCAGCGGTGGAGTTCTTCTGAATGTTCTGCAGGTTGTCTGCAGTGGTAGTCAGACGGTTCTGGGTAGCACCCAGGCCCGAACGAACGCCGTCGATGGTGCCGATGGCCTTGTCGATAACAGCCAGGGCGTTTTGAGCGTTGGTAGCGTCGGTCACGTCGGTTTGGGCGATGGAGGTTTTGGTCGACGAAACGGTAGCAGCCGAGAACAAGTCCGAAACACCGGTACCGGCGTCGCTCAAGGAGTAGCCTTTAGCCGAGTCGAGGGAGACTTGACCGGTAACAACGATTGCAGCAGCACCCAGAGCAGCCGGGGTAGCGAATGCGCCAGCGCCATCTTTCGCGCCAACCAGGATGTTCGTCTGAGCGTTGGCATCAGCGCCAGCGAACGACAGGTTTTCACCGGAATCCGACTTAACCGACAGGCTCTTGTTAACTTCGTCGTAGTTGACACTGATACCCAGCTTGGCAGCGTTGGACTTCAGTTGGTCAGCCAGGCCAGCCAGATCGGTAACGCCTACGAAGCTCACAGCGCCGCTGTTACCAACAGCCAGAGTGAAGTTCGACGGGGTTGCGGCACCCACTTCCAGCTTGACTTCGGTGCTGGCGGTAGCGGTCAGGCCACCGATCGAACCGTTCAGGCCGGAAGCAATGTCTTTAGCCGACGCGCCTGCTGCATAAGTAACGGCTTTGCTTTGGCCGTTGCCGGTTACTGTGATGCTGCCGCCAGCCAGGCCAGTTGCGCTAGGCGCGATGGCCTTGGTTTTGATCTGCTGCGAACCAATGTTGTTGGCTGCAACGTTTTCCAGGCTCAGGTTGATGGTTTCGTTAGCGTTGGCGCCAACCTGAATGGCCTTGGTACCGTACGAACCGTCCAGCAGCTTCTGGCCACCGAAAGTGGTGGTGTTGGAGATACGGGTCAGTTCCGAAGTCAGAGCCTGGTATTCGTCGTTGTTCGACTTACGGTCGTCAGGGCTGAGGGAACCAGTCGCGGAAGACAGAGCCAGGGTACGCATTTTTTGCAGGATGTCGGTCGAAGCCTGCATCGCGCCTTCAGCGGTCTGAGCGATGGAGATACCGTCGTTCACGTTTTTTACAGCTTGGCCCAGGCCGTTGATTTGGCTGGTCAGGCGGTTAGCGATCTGCAGGCCGGCTGCGTCGTCTTTAGCGCTGTTGATACGCAGGCCGGAAGACAGGCGCTGCATGGAGGTGGCCAGGGCGCCGCCGGCTTTGTTCAGGTTGCCCTGAGTAGTGATCGAAGCAATGTTGGTGTTTACTGTTAAAGCCATGACGAAATCCTCGTTGGATGGATACTGCGGCTTCCGGCCCTGGCAACCGCCGGGTGTGGCCTGAGAACCTACGTAATAGTTATCGTCGTGGTAGCCGGTTGCTTGAGGATTTTTTTTGATTTTTTTAATGGCGCCGTGCCACCCCTTGTAATTCAAGGGCTTACGCCGGCTAAAAACCCATATTTCATTGGGTTTTCTGGCGCCAAATAAAAAACGCCGATGCTCTTTCGAGCATCGGCGTTTGCTTTTACGCAGAAAGCAGTCTATCGAAGCGTCACGGACGATAGAGAATCGCCGATCCCCACGACAGGCCCACGCCAAAACCGCTGATTGCCACGCGCTTCCAGGTGGCGTCCATCACATGCTTTTCCAGCAGCAACGGAATGCTCGACGACACGGTGTTGCCGGTCTCGACCATGTCCTTGATGAACTTCTCCACCGGCGCGTCTTCGAAACGCCGGGCCACGGCGTCGACAATCGCCGCACTGCCCTGGTGAATGCAGAACGCATCGATGTCATCGGCCACAAGGTCCGACTCGTCGAGCAGCTCGTGCAAATGCGCGGGCACCTTGAGCAAGGCGAAGTTGAACACCTGGCGACCGTTCATGAAGAACACGCCATCGCTGACCTTGAGATGCGGTGCGCCGGAACCGTCCGTGCCGAACTTGGACTTGCCCAGCAACCACGGCGCGTCTTCGCCCATCCAGGTGGCGGTGGCGGCATCGCCGAACAGCATGGTGGTGTTGCGGTCTTCCGGGTCGACGATCTTCGAATACGGGTCGGCGGTGACCAACAGGCCGTTTTTCAGGCCGGTGGCTTCCATGAAGCCCTTCATCGCGTAGATGCCGTAGACGTAGCCGGAGCAGCCCAGGGAAATATCAAACGCCGCCACGTGGGTGGGCAGGCCGAGTTTGTCCTGGACGATCGCGGCCGTATGGGGCAAACCCTCTTCATCGCCGTTCTGGGTGACGACGATCAGCGCATCGATGGACTCGCGCTTCAAATCCGGATTGTTGGCAAACAAAGCGTTGACCGCCTCGACACACAGATCGGAGGTTTCCTGCGCGGCTTCCTTGCGCGGCAGGAACGCCGAACCGATCTTGCCGATGATGAATTCTTCATCCTTGGCGAACTTGGCACCCTGGGCGTAGTTATCGATCCCGTCTGCCGGCACGTAACTGGCGATGCTTTTTATGCCAATCATTGTGGCTTCCCAATACTAAATAGCTGGAGAACACCCCAGACGTGGCCTGGAGTGCTGACAATAAAGGGGATAACCCCATAAAAATCTCGCTGAAAGCCGCCCCGCAAGGACCCTGTGACGACTTATCCTTTTCACACGATACAGTGAAGATGCGCTTTATGACTCACAGGTCACTCAATTGTGTGTGCTTTGTGCAAAACCTTCAAACAATTAAGTCCCAGAAACGGCAACGGCCCGCCCTGTTTCCAGAGCGGGCCGCTTGACTTGACGCCACTTACATCTTGTTGAACAAGCTCAACTGCGAGACTTTCACGAAAGCCAGCTGCGAGGCCTCCAGCATGGTTTGCTGCAGGGTCAGGTTGATCGCTGCCTCGCCCATGTCAATGTTGGCCAGGTCACTCATCGTGGTCTTGTTGGCCAGGCCGACACTGGTGTTTTCACTGGACTGCACCGTGAGTGCATTCTGTCGCGCACCGATGGAGCCACGCACGTTGTCCACCTGGTCGGCCGAGTTGGTCAGGTTACTGACCGCGGCGTTCAGGGCGTCCTGAAGCTTGACCCGCGCACCGGGAATACCATCCGCCGGCTGTTCCAGGGCCTGGCGCAGCTCGCTCAGGGTGTCGAGGGCATTCTGGGTTTTCTGGGTGGTGTTGCCGACCGAAAACTGATCGCCGGTGTTCGGCGTACCGCTCAACTCGAAGGTGACACCCGCGGCGGTGATCGTGTCCTTGGCTGGCGGCGTACCGCTGACGATCACGCCATTATCGACAATCGGCTTGCTGTCGGGGGTATACGGCTGGGCATACACCTTATAAGCAGTCGGGTCGACATCGTCGAACTTGATCAGTACGCCGCTGTTGGGAAACGTACTGGAGTAGTCGGCTGCACTGCTGACGCGGGCATTGGTCAGTTGCGCCGCCGAAGTGTTGCTTGCGGTGCGAGAGACATTGAACGCGTCCGGCTTGGCGGCCAGGGTGAACTCACGCCCTGCAACCAACGCATCGGCATCCGGCCCGGTGGCCACGCCGGTGAGGTCTGCGGTGATATCGAATTTGACCCCGCGTACATTGATACTGGCGCTGCCTTCCTTGGTGGAGTCGAACGTACCATTACCTGGAAGCTGCGAAGTAATGTCGTTGTTGTCCTTGTCGGTCACAACGTACTGCGTGCTACTGGTAAAGGTCACCTTATAGGGCTGGCCGTCGGCAAACTGCTTGGTGTAATCGATGCCCGACGTTACCAGGCCTGCCGAGATCGCGACCTTGTGGTCATCCACCGTTGCAGGCGTCGTGTAGGTGGCTTGGGTGCGGCTGGTGTTGACCGCGCCTTCCAGGATGGTCTTGCCCGTATCGCTGGTGCGCACCTTCAGCGTCTCGGAAACCTGCAGGCTCAGCTCGTTTTCGTCGCCTTGATAGCTATAAGTACCATCATTGTTGCGCGAATACGGTGGCGTGTCGGTCTTGGAACCGGAGAACAGATAGTTGCCCGCCGCATCCTTGCTGTTAAGCAAACCCAACAGCTGATTTTCAAGCGCGCCCACCTCGACCGCAATGGACTTGCGGTCAGCATCGCTGGTCACGCCACCCGCACGCAGCGCCAACTGGCTGCCGGCCTGGATCGTGGTATTGATCGCCTCCAGCACGCTTTCTTCGTTCGTCAGCGTATTTTGAATGCTGGTGATGTTGCCGCTGTACTGGGCCAGCATGTCTTTTTGCTGTTGCAGCATCAGCAAGCGCTGGGCGGCAACCGGATCATCCGAAGCGGTCTGTACACGCACGCCGGAGCTCGCCTGTTCCTGGGCCTTCACAACGCTGGAATAGTTGTTCTGATACTTGACGGCACTGGTGTCGTAATACTGCTGTGTAGAAATGCGCATCGTCCCAGACTCCCTTAAAGACTATTGATCAGCGTGCTGAAGGTTTCTTGCGCAGCCTTGATGATCTGCGACGACGCCGTGTAGTACTGCTGGAACTTGATCATGTCGCCCGCCTCTTCATCCAGGTTCACCTGGGATACGGAGTTGCGCGCGTTCTTGTTGGCGGCCAGCAGCGCACCGGTAGCGGTGTTGTCAGTGCCGGCCGAAGCGGCCTTGGCGCCCACGGTGGAGACCAGCTTGCTGTTGGCGCCCACCAGGCTGGTACCGCCGCTGCCATCGGCCGCCAGGCCCACGGTTGCCTTGGTCTGCAGGTCGAGCAGTGCCTGGGCGTTGCGATTGTCGGACTTGCCGGTGGCATTGAACGAGAACGAGGTGCCGTCGCCGTTGGCCGGCGAACCGCCCACCGTGGTGTCGAAACTGAAGTTCTTGGCTGGCGACACCAAGGCACCGCTGGCATCACGCATCGGCACGCTGATGCTGATCTTATTGGCCTGTCCCGGAATGATGGTGCCGGAACCGATGGGATCACCCTGGGCGTTACTCAGCGTATAAGGCTGGGTGCCATCGGCCGCCGGTTTACCGAAAACCATCTTCACCGGCATCGAGTATTCGATGCCGGTACGCAGTTGTGCCGTATCGGCACCACCCTGTATGTCCAGGGGCACGGTGAGCGTCGGCGGCGTGAAGGTGCCGGTGCCCTGGTTGGTCTTGCTGGCCTCGCCCTGCAACGGCGCGGCAAAGGCAATCTTGCTGGGGTCGCTGAGGACCGTGCCGATTTCCTTGGCGCCGTTGGCGGTGGGGCTGACCTTGAAGCTGTCACCGGCCTGCACTGTACCGCTCTTGACCGCCAGGGTGAAGCCATCGATGACCGGAGGCGGCGTGGCACTGAGGTCATAGGTGCCCATGGCCTTGCCGTCGGAACGCAGTACCGTGACCTTGTTGAGGTCGGTGCCGTCGTTGAAGCTGACCTTGTAATCGAAGTTGGTCAGCTGAGTGCTGTCCTTGATCGTCACGCCCAGGGCACCGTCGCCCAGGTTGCCTTGGGCAGCCAGGCTACGCAGGGCAACCGAGGCTGCGTTGTTGATGTCGGTGAACATCGAGGCGCCGAACTCGCCATTGAGGTCCAGGCCCTGGCCCAACTGGCTGTTGACCGTATCGGCGGTGGCAATCGCGATGCGCCCCAGATCATTGATCGCAGGAATCAACGCGTCGCTGCGATAGCGCAACAGGCCGCCGATGCTACCGCCGCTGATCACGTTGCCCAGGTCCATCGTCGTACCGCCGGCCGCATTGAGCTGGATCGTGTACTGGCTGGTGTCGCTCTTGCTCGGTACGGCGGAAATGGTGTTGGACTTATCACCCAGCACCAGGGACTGGCCGCTACCGGTGCTGACACTGAACACGCCGTTCTTCTCAGTGGCGGTCACACCGATCAGCTCATTGAGCGAACGCACGGCTTCGGCGCGCGAGTCCAGCAGGTTGGCCGGGGTGGTGTTCGACGAACCCTGCACCTGGGCGATCTGCTTGTTGAGAGAGGCAATCGACGAAGTCAGTTGGTTGACCTGATCGCTCATCGAGGACAACTGGCTGTTAATGGTCTCTTTCTGCTGGCTCAACTGGCTGGAAATGGAGTTGAACCGGTTGCTCAGCGTCTGGGCGTTCGTGAGCAGGATCTGGCGGGCCGAGGTATCGTTGGGGTTCGCCGAGGCGGTCTGCACAGCAGCGAAGAATGAACTGAGTACGGCGGACATGCCGGTGGTCTTGTCCGACAGGGTCTTGTCGACGGCACTGACCTGATCAAGGTAAGCCTTGGCATCGCTGTTGAGCGAGGTGCTGTTCTGGTAGGCGGTGTCCAGGTATTCGTTGTACACCCGGCGCACGTCGGCCAGGGTGGTGCCGCTGCCGATGAACACGCCGCCATACTGGTTCGACGCATTTGCGCTCTGGGTGGTCTGCTGACGCGAATAACCCGCGGTATTGGCGTTGGCGATGTTGTTACTCAAGACCGACAACGATCCTTGAGCGGCGTTAAGCCCCGACATCCCGATATTGAGCAAACTCATGGTTCAGACCTTATAAATGAGTGGTCGCGCCCGCGGCAGCGTAATTCTGGTAACTGTTCATGGTTTTTGCGATCTGCGAAATCTTGCTGGCGTAGGCCGGGTCCGTGGCGTACCCGGCTTTTTGCAACTCGCGTACAAACTGTTCCGGGTTGTCGGCCGATTTCACAACATCTTTATAGCGATCATTGCTTTGCAGCAATGTCACGAGGTCATGGAAGCTGTCCTGGTAAGAATCGTAGGACCGGAACTGCGCCGTTTCCTTGACCATCGCCCCATCACGAAACTCGCTGGTGATTGCACGGGCCTGGCCGCCCTGCCAGCTCTGGCCGGCCTTGATGCCGAACAGGTTGTGGCTGCTGCTGCCATCCTCGGCGCGCATCACCGACTTGCCCCAACCGGTTTCCAGGGCGGCCTGGGCCACCAGGTACTTCGGATCGACACCGATACGCGCGGCCGCCGCCTTGGCCATCGGCAACATGGTCGCGACAAACTCATCCTGGGAGCTGAACGCCTTCTTCACCGGTGCCAATGGCGGCTGGGCCACGGCGCGGCCGTAGACCTGCATGCGCCCGCTCGGCACGGCAAACGTGCGCGCCGTGCTGTTGACCACATTGTCGGCGGCCGCGCTGTTACGCAACGGCGCCGCCTGGGCAACGGTGGTGGTGTCGGTGCTCGGCACGATACCGGCGAGCAGGCGATCGGTGAGCTTGCTCGGCAAGGCGATACGGCGCTGGTTCATCAGTGCGATGTCATTGCTATGGGCCGCTGCAGCGCCCGCCTGGGGCTCCGCCACGCGATAGGCCCACAGTGGACGCTGGCCATTGGAACGCCCCAGCGGGCCCTCGGCCTGGGTACCGGCGGCAATTTGCGTCGGCACATCGACTTTCTTGACCGCCTCGGCCGCCGCCGGGCCCTGCAAGGTGGCCGCCTGGGCGTCCACCGGCTTGTTCTTCTGCATCTGGCGCATCAGCACATCGGCCAGGCCGATACCGCCGCCTTCGCGGGACATCGACACCGCCAGTTGCTGGTCGTACATTTCCTGGTACTGCTTGGCGGCCGGGGTGTTCATCGGGTTGTCCTTGCCCAGGGCCTCGGTGGCCGAGCGCATGGACTTGAGCATCTCGCTCAAGAACAGCGACTCGAACTCCTGCGCCACCTTGCGCATGTTGCCTTCGCTGTTCTTGTCGCCGACCTTCAGTTGGTTCAGGCGATTCAAGTCGGAATACGAACCCGAATCCGCCGTGCTGGTCAGGCCGCTGTTACGCATGTCCATGGCCATGGCCTTAAATCACGATCAGGTCGGCTTGCAACGCGCCGGCCTGCTTCAACGCTTCGAGGATCGCCATCAAGTCGCCTGGCGCTGCGCCCACCTGGTTCACCGCACGCACAATCTCATCCAGCGTCGTGCCGGGGCCGAACTTGAACATCGGCTTGGCTTCTTGCTGGGCATTCACTCGCGAGCGTGGCACCACCGCCGTCTGGCCATTGGACAACGGCCCAGGCTGGCTGACGATCGGGTCTTCGGTGATGGTCACGGTCAGGCTGCCGTGGGTCACCGCCGCCGGCGAGACCTTGACGTTCTGGCCGATCACGATGGTACCGGTGCGCGAATTGATGATGACCTTGGCCACCGCCTGGCCCGGATCGACTTCGAGGTTTTCCAGGATCGACAGGTAGTCCACACGCTGGCTGGGGTCCAGCGGCGCGGTGACGCGGATCGAGCCGCCGTCGATGGCCTGGGCCACGCCAGGGCCGAGCATGTCGTTGATCTTGTCGACTACACGCTTGGCGGTGGTGAAGTCCGAACGGTTGAGGTTCAGGGTCAGGCTGTTGCCCTGGTTGAAACCGCTCGGCACGGTGCGTTCAACCGTGGCGCCACCCGGGATACGCCCGGCCGACGGCACGTTGACAGTGATCTTCGAACCGTCGCGACCTTCAGCGTCAAACCCGCCCACCACCAGGTTGCCCTGGGCGATGGCGTAGACGTTGCCGTCGATACCTTTCAGCGGCGTCATCAGCAGGGTGCCGCCACGCAGGCTTTTGGAGTTACCGATGGACGACACAGTGATGTCGACCACCTGGCCCGGCTTGGAAAACGCCGGCAAGTCGGCACTGATCGACACCGCCGCGACGTTCTTCAACTGCACGTTGCCCGAACCCGCCGGCACCTTGATGCCGAACTGCGAGAGCATGTTGTTGAAGGTTTGCAGGGTGAACGGGGTCTGGGTGGTCTGGTCACCCGTTCCGTTGAGCCCCACCACCAGGCCGTAGCCGATCAACTGGTTGGAACGCACGCCGGAGATGCTGGCGATGTCTTTCAGGCGTTCGGCCTGGGCGACTGCGCTCAGGCTCAGCAACAGTGCGGCCGCCATCAGCTGTTTGAATTTCAAAGTAGTCACCTAGAAAGGGAACAGCGGGCTGAGGAAGAAACGGTCGAGCCAACCGGGCTGACTCGCATCAGCAAAAGCACCGGTACCGGAATAGGTAATGCGTGCATCGGCAATCCGCGTGGAAGGCACGGTGTTGTCCGTGGAAATATCATCGGCGCGGACCATACCGGCTATGCGCACCAATTCGTCACCAGTGTTGAGGGTCATCCACTTCTCGCCGCGCACGGCAATGATGCCGTTGGGCAATACGTCAGCGACCGTCACGGTGATCGAGCCGGTCAGGCTGTTGCCCTGCCCCGCCGCACTCTTGCCGTCGGTAGCGCGGCTGCCGCTGTAGCCGGCGTTCAAGGTCAGGTCACCGTCGCTCAACGGGTTATTGACGTTGGGCACGGCGCCAAACAGAGAACTCAAACCAAGGCTGGCGGTGCTGTTCTTGCCCACCTGGGAGTTGGCATTCTTGCTGGCCTGGGTGCGTTCGTTTAGGGTGATGGTGATGATGTCACCGACCCGGAACGCCTTGCGGTCGCTGTACAGGTTCTGTTCGAAACCGGCCTGGTAGATCGAACCGTTGTTGGCCGCCGCCGGCAGTGGGGTGCGCGGCAACACCGGCGCGTAGTACGGGTCATTGGGTTTTGGCGTCGGGGCGACACAGCCCGCGAGCACGGCAATCCCACTCAATGCCAGAACGGAAACATAGCGATTCATGACCCTTACCTCACGGTGTTGCAGGTGCTCTCAGGAGCGCCCCATAGACTTGATTACAGATTCTGCGTTACGAACGAAAGCATCTGGTCGGCGGTGGAAATCACCTTGGAGTTCATCTCGTAGGCGCGTTGAGTGGTGATCATGTTGACCATCTCTTCAACGGTGCTGACGTTGGAGGTTTCCAGGGTGCTTTGCAGCGTGGTGCCGAAACCGTTCAGGCCAGGGGTGCCGATTTGCGGCGCGCCGCTGGAAGCGGTTTCCAGGAACAGGTTGTTACCCATCGCCTGCAGGCCGGCCGGGTTGATGAAGTCGGCGGTTTGCAGGTTGCCGATCACTTGCGACGCCGGGTTACCGGCCACGGTGATCGACACGGTGCCGTCGTTGCCGACGGTGAAGGTCTGGGCGTTGTTCGGCACGACGATAGCCGGTTCCAGGGCGAAACCGTTGGCCGTCACGATCTGGCCATTGGAGTCCAGGTGGAAGGTACCGTCACGGGTGTAGGAAGTGGTCCCATCCGGCTGCAGGATCTGGAAGAACCCTTTACCGTTGATGGCCATGTCCAGCGGCTGCCCGGTCTGCTGCAGGTTACCGGCGTTGAAGTTCTTCTGGGTGCCGACGATCTTCACACCGGTACCCAGTTGCAGGCCCGACGGCAATTCGCTGTCCTGGGTCGACTGGGCGCCTGGCTGGCGTTTGATCTGGTAGAGCAAGTCCTGGAACTCGGCGCGGTCACGTTTGAAACCCGTGGTCGACACGTTGGCCAAGTTGTTGGAAATGGTGGTCAGGTTGGTGTCCTGGGCGGACAGGCCTGTTTTGGCAACCCATAGAGCCGGAAGCATGCTGTTCTCCTTCGTGCGCCTGTTTGTTGGCGCTGCGCTGCAAAAATTAGTAGTCGGTCAATAACGCGGCTATCAGCTCATCGCCATTACGCGGGTCATGGCCTGGTCGTCTTCCTTGGCGCTGTTCATCATCTTGATGTGCAACTCGAACTGCTTGGAAAGCGCCAGGACCGCGGTCATTTCTTCAACCGCGTTGACGTTGCTCGCCTGCAGGAAACCCGAGGTCAGCGTGACGTTCGCATCGGCGACGGCCGGCTGGCCATCCTTGGTATGGATGGTGCCATCCAGGCCTTTATTCATATTCTTGAGGTCGGGCTGGACCAGCTTGATGCGGTCCACTTCAGCCATCACCCGCGGGCCTTCGCCCATGGCGCGGATGCTGATGGTGCCATCGGCGCCCACTTCGATTTTCTGCTGCGGCGGCACGGCGATCGGGCCACCGTTGCCCATGATCGGCATGCCGTTGCCGGCGCGCAGTACACCCAGCGCATCGACGTTCATGCTGGCACTGCGCACGTAGGCTTCACCGCCATCCGGGGTTTGCACCGCCATCCAGCCATTGCCGTTCACCGCCACATCCAGGTCGCGACCGGTCTCGATCATGGCGCCAGGGCTGAAGTCGGTAGCGGGACGTTCGGTCATGGCAAACGCACGCGCCGGAAAGCTGTCACCGAACACCGGCATCGAACGCGCCTGTTCCAGGTCACGTTGAAAACCGTTGGTGGAAATGTTCGCCAAGTTGTTGGCATGGGCCTTCTGCGCCAGTGCATTCTGGCTGGCGCCGGTCATTGCCACATAAAGGTACTTGTCCACGCTCTTTCCTCTTTCTGACGCAGGCTTGCCGCCCACCGCTGTACTGATGAGGCTTAAGCAATTTGCGAACCAACTTTTAAAAACAGGGGAAAGTCCAGGCGGGACTGGGGTTTGCGGGCAAGCAGCAGGATTTGAAGGACTGGAGATAGTCGAAAAAACGGCGGACTTATGCCGCTTACGGCAAGTACCCGTCTTACGGGTGACAGAGAACCAATGCGGGAGGGGCAGTTGGTTATTTGTCCGCCTTGAGGATTTCGTAATCACGCAACTTATTGGCGATGGTGGTGTGTGACACCCCCAGGCGTTTCCCCAACTGCCGGCTGCTGGGATGCTCGGCATACAGGCTCTCCAGCACCGCCTTCTCGAAGCGTCCGACGATCGCCTCCAAACCGCCCTCCAGGGAAAAGTCGCCAAGGGGTTGGCGCACGCCGTAGTCCGGCAGGCGGATGTGTTCGACCTTGACCGTCCCGCCGTCACACAGCGATACCGCCTGGAACAGCACGTTTTCCAGCTGCCGCACATTCCCCGGCCAGTGGTAGTGGCTGAGCTTGTCCATGGCGGCAGGCGCCAGCCTGGGCAGCGGGCAGCCAATCTGCCGGCTGGCCTGGTCGAGAAAGTGCTCGACCAGGGGAGCAAGGCCGTCGAGGCATTCGCGCAGGGGCGGGATATGCAAGGACAGCACGTTGAGGCGGTGATAGAGGTCCTGGCGGAATTCGCCACGGGCGCAGAGTTCGGACAGGTCCACCTGGGTGGCGCAGATCACCCGCACATCCAGGTACACCTCTTCGTCACTGCCCACGCGCCGAAAGCAGCCGTCCTGCAGGAAGCGCAGCAATTTCACCTGCAAGCGCGCGCTCATTTCCCCGACACCATCGAGAAACAACGTACCGCCTGACGTCAGCTCCAGCAGCCCGAGCTTGCCTTCGGCCCGCGCGCCTTCAAAAGCGCCGGGGCCGTAGCCGAACAATTCGGTCTCGGCCATCGACTCGGGCAGCCCGGCGCAGTTCAGCGCCATCAACGGCGATTGCCCGCGCGGGCTGGCCAGGTGGCAAGCGCGTGCCAACAACTCTTTGCCGGTGCCGGTTTCGCCTTCTATTAATAGAGGCGCATCCAACGGCGCCATGCGCCGGGCTTCACGCACCACGGCGGCCATGACCTTGGAGCTTTGGAAAATACTGTCGAAACCGCGCAGCTCCTGTTTGCGCACATTGTAGATACGCTCACCCACACGGTCGGCACGGTGCAGGGTCAACACGGCACCGGCCATGGCTTCGCTGTCGTCATGTTCGGAGGATTGCAGCGGTGCGATATCCGCCAGGAACACGTCACCCTTGACCTTGACCCGCAGGCCATTGATCCGCGATTTACTCGCGCGCACCAGTTCCGGCAAGTCGAAATCCTCGGCGTAGCGCGACAGCGGAATGCCCGGCACCTCGTCCACCCGTACCCCGAGCAACTGCGCGGCCGCACGGTTGGCGGCAACGATGGAGCCGCCCATGTCGATGGACAGCACCGGAAACTCAAGCGCACCGAGCAGCGCATTGAGCTCCATATGTCGACGCTCACTGGGCATCAGCCCTACCCGTTTAACGCCAAACACCCCGGCAATCGCCTCGAACTGCGGGCGCAGCGCCTGGAATTGCATGTTCACCAGGTTTGGGCAGAACAGGTAAATGGCGTTGCCATGCTCGCCACCCACCTCACCCTTGGCGACGTTGACGCCGTACTCCACCAACAGGTTGAGGATGTCCCGCAGGATGCCGATGCGGTTCTGGCAGTGCACTTTGATACGCATGAAAAGGCTCGAAAAGTGGGTAGGCGCCGCGTCTTTTTTTCGCTGGGCGCAGATAGTCGTCAAGATTATGTGACAGCTTGGGGGCTTTTCCCAGCCCAATACCGTATTGAGCCAAGCAAGCGTAACGAATACTTTACGAAAATCGGTAAATTTTCCTACATGAGCGCTTTTGAAGCCGATGGAATCTTGCCCCGCACGGCGTATCAATAGGCTCATTCCAGGACATAACAAGAACGAATGCCTAGCAGGAGAGCCGTATGAAGCAGACGCACTACGTGGCCCGCGAGCCCGATGCGCAAGGTTTTATCCACTACCCGCCGGAAGAACACGCGGTGTGGAACACCCTGATCACCCGCCAGTTGAAAGTGATCGAGGGCCGCGCGTGCCAAGAGTACCTGGACGGCATCGACAAGCTCGGCCTGCCCTTGGATCGCATCCCGCAACTGGGTGAAATCAACCAGGTGCTGGCCGCGACCACCGGCTGGCAAGTCGCTCGCGTGCCGGCGCTGATCCCCTTCCAGACCTTCTTCGAATTACTCGCCAACAAGCAGTTTCCGGTGGCGACCTTTATTCGTACCCGCGAAGAACTGGATTACCTGCAAGAGCCGGATATTTTCCACGAGATCTTTGGCCACTGCCCGCTGCTGACCAACCCGTGGTTTGCCGAGTTCACCCACACCTACGGCAAGCTCGGCCTGGCGGCCAGCAAGGAGCAACGGGTATACCTGGCGCGCCTGTACTGGATGACCATCGAGTTCGGCCTGGTGGATACCCCCGACGGCCGGCGTATCTACGGTGGCGGGATTTTGTCGTCGCCCAAGGAAAGCGTGTACTGCCTGTCCGACCAGCCTGAACATCAAGCCTTCGACCCGCTGGAAGCGATGCGCACCCCGTATCGCATCGACATCCTGCAACCGCTGTATTTCGTATTGCCCAACCTCAAGCGCCTGTTCGAAGTGGCGCAGGAAGACATCATGGGCATGGTCGAGCACGGTATGCAGTTGGGCTTGCACGCGCCGAAGTTCCCACCCAAGCCCAAAGCCGCGTGAGCCTCAGCTTTTAAGGCCAGGTGAGTCTGTTCCCTGGCCCCGCGTTGCTTTAGGGTGACGCCACTGACGACCGTTTTTAAACACTCGAATTCAGGACACCACCACATGACCACCTTGAACCAAGCCCACTGCGAAGCCTGCCGCGCCGATGCCCCGCAAGTCAGCGATGAAGAACTGCCGGTGCTGCTCAAGCAGATCCCCGACTGGAACATCGAAGTGCGCGACGGCGTGATGCAGCTGGAAAAGGTTTTCCTGTTCAAGAACTTCAAGTTCGCCCTGGCCTTTACCAACGCCATGGGTGAAATCTCCGAAGCCGAAGGCCATCACCCAGGCCTGCTCACCGAGTGGGGCAAGGTCACCGTGACCTGGTGGAGCCACTCCATCAAGGGCCTGCACCGCAACGACTTCATCATGGCCGCGCGCACCGACGAAGTGGCCAAGGACGCCGAGGGCCGCAAGTAATGCATTTCGATGCCATAGGCCGCGTGCCCGGCGACCCGATCCTCGGCTTGATGGACCTGTATGCCCAGGACGCCAACCCGCACAAGTTCGACCTCGGCGTGGGCGTTTATAAGGACGACCAGGGCCTGACGCCGATTCCCGCTTCGGTGAAGCGCGCCGAACAGCGCCTGGTCGACACCCAGGCCACCAAGACCTATATCGGCGGCCACGGTGATGCAGCCTTCGGCACACTGATCAGCGAACTGGTGCTGGGCGCCGACTCCGCCCTACTGCGCGAACACCGTGCCGGCGCGACCCAGACCCCAGGCGGCACCGGCGCCCTGCGCCTGAGCGCCGACTTTATCGCCCACAACCTGCCCGGCCGTGGCGTGTGGTTGAGCGACCCGACCTGGCCGATCCACGAAACCATCTTTGCCAAGGCCGGGCTCAGGGTCAGCCATTACCCCTACGTGGGCGCGGATAACCGCCTGGATGTGGCGGCGATGCTGGCAACCCTCTCCACCGTGCCCAAGGGCGACGTGGTCTTGCTGCACGCCTGCTGCCATAACCCGACCGGCTTCGACCTGTCCCAGGATGACTGGCGCCAGGTACTGCACATCGTGCGTGAGCGCCAGTTGCTGCCACTGATCGACTTCGCCTACCAGGGCTTTGGCGACGGCCTGGAGCAGGACGCCTGGGCGGTGCGCTTGTTTGCGGCTGAACTGCCGGAAGTACTGGTCACCAGCTCCTGCTCGAAGAACTTCGGCCTGTACCGCGACCGTGTCGGCGCGTTGATCGTGTGCGCGGCGGATGCCGAGAAGCTGAAGGATGTACGCAGCCAACTGGCGAATACCGCGCGCAACCTGTGGTCGACGCCGCCGGACCATGGTGCGGCGGTGGTCGCGACCATCCTGGGGGATGCCGAGCTGAAAAAGCAGTGGAGCGAGGAAGTCGAAGCCATGCGTGCGCGAATCGCGCAGTTGCGTTCAGGACTGGTGGAGGCGTTGGCGCCCCACGGTTTATCGGAGCGGTTTGCGCACATCGGGGCGCAACGCGGGATGTTTTCCTACACCGGCTTGAGTGCCGAGCAGGTCAAGCAACTGCGCGAGAAGCACAGCGTATACATGGTCAGTTCGGGACGGGCCAACGTGGCGGGGATCGATGCGACACGCCTGACACTTCTGGCCGAAGCCATCGCCGACGTCTCCCACTGAAGAAACACAAAACCAATCGTAGGAGCGAGCTTGCTCGCGAAGAACTCATAAGCACCGCGCCTATTCAGGCTGCACGCGTTATCGTTGACGTTTTTCGCGAGCAAGCTCGCTCCTACAGTTGGACTGTGGTTGGCCTTCAGTTTGTGATCATCTCAGCTTTCAACTGCGCTTCTTTCGCCTGGGCATCCGCCAACCGATACAACTCGATGCTCCCGTCCCAGTGCTCGATCAACGCCGTGCACGACTCCACCCAATCCCCGCAGTTGAGGTAATCCACCTCGCCCACCTTGCGAATCTCCGCATGGTGGATATGCCCGCACACCACGCCATGCAACTCGCGCCGGGTCACTTCGTGGGCGATGGCCTCTTCAAAATCGCTGATAAAGCTCACGGCGGTTTTGACCTTGTGTTTCAGGTACGCCGACAAAGACCAGTAGCCATAGCCGTAGCGGGCGCGCCAGTGGTTCAACCAGCGGTTCAAGGTGAGTGTGAACTCGTAGGCCGAGTCGCCCAGGAACGCCAGCCAACGGTGATAGCGGGTGATCACATCGAACTGGTCGCCGTGGATCACCAGCAGATGGCGACCGTCGGCCGTCACGTGCACCGCCTCATCCACCAACTGGATATTGCCCAGGATCAGCTTGGAGTAGCGGCGCAGGAACTCGTCGTGGTTGCCGGTGACGTAGATCACCTCGGTACCGCGCTTGGCCATGGTCAGCAGGCGACGGATCACGTTGGTATGGGCCTGGGGCCAATACATGCCGCCGCGCATTTTCCAGCCGTCGATGATATCGCCCACCAGGTAGACCTTATCGGCGTGGTAGCCCTTGAGGAACTGCGATAGGTGTTCGGCCTGGCAATCCCGGGTGCCCAGGTGCACGTCGGAAATCCACAGGGTACGAACCCGCTGCTTGCGGCTGGGCTTGGTGAACTCGGCACTGGTCATGGGCATCCCTCGACGCTGTTTTCGCGAGCTTGCGCCCTGGCGATTAATAGCCCATGACAGTCGTGCGTCAGTCCGATGACAGCGCCCGCCGGCCGCGAAGCGTTGTAGACTGGCGCCCTGCCGCCCAGGAGACCGCGATGAGACCGTCGCTCACGCTACGCCACTACCTCGAAGCGCCCATCGCCCACAGCCATGACCATGCGCAGTTGGTGTTCGGCCTGTCCGGCCACCTGGACCTGGAAGTCGACGGCCGTGGCAGCCAGGTGCGCGAAAGCAGCGTGATGGTGCTGCCCTTCTCCGCCCACCACGCCTGTGGCAGTCGCGATGGCAGCCGTTGCCTGGTGCTGGATGTGCCCACGGAGCATTGGCTCCTGCAATCCCTGGGCGAACACGCCGACGCCAGCCGCCGCCTGCTCGATCAACCGGCACGCGTGGCCCTGGATTCCCGGCAGCACCAACTGGTGCAATGGCTGGCGCACAGCCCCGTGGATGATCCATTGATCGTCCAACAGGGTGCGGTGCTGTTGCTGGCCAGCCTCAATCATCCGCAGGCCCCGCAACTGCCGGGCCGCCGCCTGCCGTATGCGGCATTCAATGCGCATATCGAGCGACACGTCGCCCATCCGTTGCAGGTCGCCGACCTGGCGCGTATCGCCGGCCTATCGGTGGCGCGCCTGCATGCGCGCTTCATCGCCGAATGCGGGCAGACGCCCATGGATTACATCCGCAGCCGGCGCCTGCAACTGGCCCTGAACCTGCTGCGCGAGACGCCGCTGCCCGTCGGTGAAATCGCCGTGCGGGTTGGCTACACCTCACAAAGTGCCTTTGCCGCCGCTATGCTGCGCGAATTCGGCGCCTCTCCCGGCGCGTTGCGGCGCGCCACATAGGGCGAGCCTTGCGCTAAAAATCGCGAGTCCCACGACAGACGCACACACCGGCACCCTCTAGACTGCGAACCTGTCACTCCCGTTGGTTCAAGGATCGCAATGACTCCCCGCTCAGCCCTCGGCGCCCTGCATATCGGCGCACTGATGTTTGGCCTCACCGGCGTATTCGGCAAGCTGGCGGCCGCCTCCCCGGCCATCATCGTCTTCGGGCGCGCCGCGTTTGCCGTGATTGCCCTGGCAGTGTTTGCACGCTTCGCCAGCAACGCCCCCTGGAAAACCCTGGCGCTGCAGGACTGGCGCCGCCTGCTGGTCAGCGGCGTGTTGCTGGCGGCGCATTGGGTGACGTTCTTCATTGCCGTCAAGGTCGCCGGCGTAGCCGTCGCCACGCTGGGGTTCACCGCATTCCCGGCGTTTACCGTGATCCTCGAAGGGCTGATCTTCCGCGAGCGTATCCGCGCCAATGAAATCGTGCTGGTGGCCTTGGTCACCGTTGGCCTGGTGCTGGTGACGCCGGACTTCAATCTCGCCAGCGAAGCCACGGGCGGCCTGCTTTGGGGGATTGTCTCGGGTTTGCTGTTCTCATTGTTGTCGCTGAACAACCGCGCCAGCTCCGGACGGATTCCCGCCGTGCAGGCAGCGCTGTGCCAGAACGTGGTGGTCGCGGTGTGCCTGCTGCCCGTGGCCGCGCCGGGGCTGGCGGACGTGCGCGCGCTGGACTGGTTGTGGATCGGCCTGCTTGGGGTGTTCTGCACCGGCCTGGCCCACAGCCTGTTTGTTGCCAGCCTCGCGGTGATCAAGGCGCGCACCGCCTCGGTGGTGTTCGCCATGGAGCCGGTCTACGGCATCACCGTGGCCTGGCTGCTGTTTGCCGAAACCCCGACCCTGCGCATGTTGCTGGGCGGCGCGTTGATCATCGTCGCCATCGTGCTTTCCGGGCTGATGGGCAGCGCCAGCCAGGCCAGACAGCCCGCTGCAACGGCCTGATCTATACTTTAAACATCCGCAACAGTCAGCCGTCGTTCAACGGATAAAGACTCCTCGACGACAGCCATGGTGTTTTCTGCAGTTGCTGCACGCGAGTGGTCACTCCATCAACGCGATGCAGGGGTTTCATCATGGAAATGTTCATCAGCTTGTTGGTTCAGATCATCAGCGGTGCCGTCGGTGGCAATTTGGCCGGCATGACCAAACAAAGCCTGGGCACCGGGCTCAATACCATGCTGGGGGGTGTCGGCGGGCTCGTGCTGGGCCAGGTCGTGGCCGCGCTGACCGGCACATCGGGCGGCGAGGCGCTGGATGTGGCGGCGGTCGGCAGCAATATCGTCGGCGGCGGCGTGGGCGGCCTGGTGCTGACCTGGGTCGTGGGCTTCATCAAAAGCAAGATGGCCGCCAAATAGCGGCGCACTGAGGGGTCACCGCCCTGATGTGGCGGTGACCTTCATGGCGTACGGTCGTTGTGGCCCAGGTCGCGGTGTGGGTCGACCTGGTCGCGCACCCGCTGCTTGAGCACCTTGGCTTCAGGGAAGCCACCATCCACCTTGCGCTCCCAGATCTGCACACCGTCGCAGGTGATCCGAAACGCACCGCCGGTGGCCGGTTCCAGCGCCACCCGGCCGAGGTCATCGGCAAACGTACTCAACAACTCCTGCGCCAGCCACGCGGCGCGCAGCAGCCACTGGCACTGGGTGCAATAGGTGATGACAATCTCGGGTTTGCTCAGCGACATAATTTGAGAGGCTCCTGGCGTAACGGGCTCGGTGGATCGGATGGCTATAATACCGGCCTTTATCGCCCAGCCTCGAGATTCATGATGCGCCGCCTGTTGTCCTGCCTGTTCCTGTGCCTGCTCCCGCTTCTTGCCGACGCCGTTGAGACGCCCGGCCCCAAAATCGGCCTGGTGTTGTCCGGCGGTGCCGCCCGAGGCCTGGCCCATATCGGCGTGCTCAAGGCCCTGGAGGAACAGGGTATTCATATCGACGCGATTGCCGGCACCAGCATGGGCGCGGTGATTGGCGGGCTGTATGCGTCGGGCTACAAGATCGATGAGCTGGAAAAACTGGCCCTGGGCATCGACTGGCAACAGGCGCTGTCCGACGCACCGCCACGGGAAGACGTGCCGTTTCGACGCAAGCAGGATGACCGGGATTTCCTGGTCAAGCAGAAGCTCAGCTTCCGCGATGACGGCAGCCTCGGCCTGCCCCTTGGCGTGATCCAGGGCCAGAACCTGGCGCTGCTGCTGGAAAGCATGTTCGCCCACACCAGCAACACGCGTAATTTCGACAAGCTGCCGATCCCCTTTCGCGCCGTGGCCACCGACATCACCACCGGCGAGAAAGTGGTATTCAGCAAGGGCCACCTGCCCCAGGTGATCCGCGCCAGCATGTCGATCCCGGCCGTGTTCGCGCCGGTGGAGCTGGATGGCCGCCTGCTGGTGGATGGCGGCATGACCGATAACATCCCACTGGATGTGGCGCGTGAGATGGGCGTGGACATCGCCATCGTGGTCGACATCGGCACCCCGTTGCGTTCACGCAAGCAACTGGCAACGGTGGTGGACGTGCTCAACCAGTCCATCACCCTGATGACCCGGCGCAACTCCGAAGAACAACTCAAGGCCCTGCATCCCAAGGACGTACTGATCCAGCCGCCCCTGGCCGCCTATGGCGTGACGGATTTCGGCCGCGCCAAGGACATGATCGATGCCGGCTACCGCGCCACCCGCGCCCTTGACGTTCGCCTGGCCCATTTGCGCCCCGCCGAGCCGATCGACCCGCAACTGGTAGCCGCGCGTACCCCGGGCGAACGCACCCCGGTGATCACCGCGATCAAGGTGGAGAACGACTCGAAGGTCAGCGACGACGTGATCCGCTACTACATCCGCCAACCGTTGGGCCAACCGCTGGAACTTGGCCGCCTGCAGACCGACATGGGCACCCTGTATGGCCTGGATTACTTCGAGCAGGTGCAATACCGCGTGGTGAAAAAGGGCCAGGACAACACCCTGGTGATCAGCGCGCGCGGCAAACGCAGCGGCACCGACTACCTGCGCCTGGGCCTGAACCTGTCGGACGACATGCGCGGCGACAGCGCCTTCAACCTCGGCGCCAGCTACCGCATGAACGGCATCAATCGCCTGGGCGCCGAGTGGCTGACGCGGGTACAGATCGGTGATCGGCAGGAGCTTTACAGCGAGTTCTACCAGCCGATGGATACCGGTTCGCGCTATTTTGTCGCGCCGTATATCAGCGCCCAGGCACAGAACGTCGAGCTGATCCTGGACAACGACCCCATCTCAGAATACCGCCTGGAACGCTACGGCTTCGGCCTCAACGTGGGGCGGCAGATCGGCAACAGCGGCGAGATCCGCTTCGGCGTCGGCGAGGCCTGGGGCAAGGCGGATGTGCGCATCGGCGACCGCGACCTGCCAAGTGTGAGCTTCAGCGAAGGCTTCTATGAACTGAAGTATTCATTCGACTCCCTGGATAACGTGTACTTCCCCCACAGCGGCGAGGACATTGGCTTGGCGTTTCGCGAATTCGAACCGGGGTTGGGCTCGGACCAGCGCTATCGACAATGGGAGTTCAAGCTGGACAAGGCCATGAGCCATGGTCCGGACACCCTGGTACTGGGCGGGCGCTACGGGCGTACCCTGGATGATTCGGACGTGGTGATTTCCAGCTTCCTGCTGGGGGGTGCGCGGCAGTTGTCGGGCTTCCGCCAGGATGCGATATCCGGGCAGAACATCAGCTTGATGCGCGCGGTGTACTACCGCCGGCTGACACCGCGCTCCTACCTGCCGCTGGATTTCCCGCTGTACCTGGGCGCGTCCCTGGAACGCGGCCGGGCATGGAACAACGACAATGAATTCGACAGCGGCTATATCAACGCCGCGAGTATTTTCCTCGGGTTTGATACACCGCTGGGGCCGCTGAATTTCAGCTATGGCTTCAACGATGATAATCAGAAGGCGGTGTACCTGAACCTGGGGCAGACGTTCTGATACAACGCTGCACCCGTGTTGGAGCGGCTATTAATTGTGGTGAGCGGGCTTGCCCCGCGCTGGGCTGCGGAGCGGCCCTGAAACCAGGCCCTGCGGTTTTTCTGAAGAATCGCGGCGGGCTCATTGGGGCCGCTTCGCAGCCCAGCGCGGGGCAAGCCCGCTCACCACAGCAAGTCCCCCACATTTTGATCGTCACTTCACCTGGGATCAGGACTTTTCCAGGTTCGCCAGAATGTGCCCATGCACCCGCATGCAGACACGCATATCTTCTTCGTCAACGCCCATAAACAGTTCCTGGCGCAAAGCCGTGGCAATAGTCTCGATCTGCTCGATCAACGGCTTGGCGGTGTCACATAGCAAGATGCGCTTGGCGCGACGGTCTTCCACCACGGCCTGGCGTTGCACCAGGCCCTGGCCTTCGAGGCTGTCGAGCAACCGGGCCAGGGTCGGCCCTTCTACACCGACGCTTTGCGCCAACTCACGCTGGGTGGGAGCTTCTTCAAAACGGGCCAGGTGCAGCAGCACCAGCCAGCGCGCCTGGGACAGGCCCAGCCCGGCCAAACGGCGGTCGAGCTCGGCGCGCCAACCTCGGGACATTTGCGCCAGTTGCATGCCAAAACGGTGTTGATCGGTTAACGGCATAAAAAACTCATGGTTTAGACTGAAAATAAAGTATGGCTAATTATTAGTCAGCTAAGCATGAGCCATGTCACTAGGCAAGAGTTGCTATGTACTGATTCGTTACATTGTCGTAATTGGCACACTAAATTTCGAATTCAGACTGCAAAGCGGCCCGCACGCAGTACAAAACCCCCTCAGGAACACGCCCGGTAAACAGCGGTGCAATCTCCGCAACCGGTGGCAATTCGCCTTCTCCGTCAAGGAATGCGTCCTGGATCTCGCCGAGCAAATCCTCCGGCAAATCAAGGGCCTGCTCCAGGGACAACTGCTGCTTGCCGATGGATTCGGCCAGCAAGGTGTAGACGTTTTTCTCCGAGCATTGCAGCTGGCCGGCGATCTGGATCGGGGTCATGCCGGCGCGGGCCAGGCTGATCAGTTCATGGCGAATATCGGCGATTTCCTTCGGCGCTTCGGCCTGGCCACCGAGCACTTCGAGGAACGCCTGGCCGTAGCGCTCCAGCTTACGCGCACCGACGCCGCTGACCCGCGCCATTTCGGCCATGGTGGTGGGCTGCTCGCGCAGCATCTCCAGCAACGTGGAGTCGGGAAAAATAACGTACGGCGGCACGCTGTGTTCCTGGGCCAGTTTGCGTCGCAGGGTACGCAGGGCTTCCCACTGTTCGCGCTCCTCGCCCCGTACAAGCTGGCTGGCCTGGCTGGTGCTGGTCTTGGCGGTGGTTTGCGGCTTTAGGTCGCGGCGCAGCTCCAGGCTCACCTCGCCCTTGAGCAACGGCCGGCAGCTGTCGTTCAGGCGCAGGCCGCCATACCCTTCGATATCGATGTCCACCAGACCGCGCGCGACCATCTGTCGGAACAACGAACGCCATTCGCCCTCGGCACGGGCCTTGCCGACGCCGTAGACCGAGAGTTTCTCGTGGCCGAAGCTGCGTACTTTTTCGTTGTCCTTGCCCAGCAATACATCCACCAGATGACCGACGCCATAACGCTGGCCGGTGCGATAGATCGTCGACAACGCCTGGCGGGCGGGCTCGGTGGCGTCCCAGGTCTGCACCCCATCGATGCAGTTATCGCAGTGGCCGCACGGTTGCGGCATGTCCTCGTCGAAGTAGGCCAGCAAGGTCTGGCGGCGGCAGCGGGTCTCTTCACACAACGAGAGCATCGCGTCGAGCTTGTGCTGCTCCAGGCGCTTGTGGCGCTCATCGCCTTCGGAGTTCTGCAGCATCTGCTTGAGCATCACCACGTCCTGCAGGCCGTAGACCATCCAGGCATCCGCCGGCAGGCCATCACGGCCGGCACGACCGGTCTCCTGGTAATAGGCCTCGAGGGACTTGGGCAGGTCCATATGGGCCACGAAGCGCACGTTGGATTTGTCGATGCCCATGCCGAACGCGATGGTGGCCACCATGATCAGGCCTTCCTCGTTGAGAAAACGCTTCTGGTGGGCAGCGCGCGTTTCGTTGGGCAGTCCGGCGTGGTACGGCAGCGCCGGGTAGCCCTGCTCGCAGAGGAACGCGGCCACTTCATCGACCTTCTTGCGCGACAGGCAATAGACAATGCCCGCATCGCTGCGTCGCTCGGAAAGGAATGCCAGCAACTGCTTGCGCGGCTGCTCCTTGGGTACGATGCGGTAGAAAATATTTGGCCGGTCGAAACTCGACAGGAACCGCTCGGCGTTCTGCAGGTGCAGGCGCTCGACGATTTCTTCACGGGTGCGCTTGTCGGCCGTGGCGGTCAGGGCGATGCGCGGGACGTCCGGGAACAGCTCCGCCAGTTGACCGAGCTGCAAATATTCGCGGCGGAAATCATGCCCCCATTGCGATACGCAGTGGGCTTCGTCGATGGCGAACAGGGCAATTTCCAGGCTCTGCAAAAACGCCAGCATGCGCGGCTGCACCAGGCGCTCAGGTGCCAGATAAAGCATCTTCACTTCACCGCGCTTGATCCGCGCGGCCAGGTCGCGTTGCTGCTCGGCACTGAGGGTGGAGTTCAAGGCGGCGGCAGCGACGCCAAGTTCTTCCAGGGTCGCAACCTGGTCGTCCATCAACGCGATCAGGGGCGACACCACCACTGCCAGCCCGTTGCGCAACAACGCCGGCACCTGGAAGCACAACGACTTGCCACCACCGGTAGGCATCAGGACCAGGGCATCACCGCCCTTGGCCACGCGCTCAATGATCGCACCCTGGCGGCCACGAAAGCTGTCGTAGCCGAAGATGTCCTTGAGGACGCGTTGAGCCTGATCGAGCATGTATAACTCCAACAAAATAGTGCCGAAATCCCTCTGTACAGGCTGGTCGAAAAAATACGGGCTCACGGAAAATAATCCGTAAGCGAAGTTTTCTCGACCTGGCGCTTGGCCTGCAGGGGCATCACAAAACGCGGCAGTATACCCGAGCGTCATCCGGCAAAGGGCGCCGCTGACGAATTGCAGCCCGTCTCTAAAACCTGGCAAATATGCACGCCGACTGGCTTGGGCGCGCAAGAAAGCCTAGAATTCAGCATCGTTTATTCCCAAGGTAGTCCTTCAATGTCCTTCGCTGAGCAACTAACCCGCCTGCAAGCCTTCCTCGACGCCGATGAGCTGCATGACGAGGCGCTGGACTACGTGGCCGCCCACGGCTACCTGACCGCCCTGTCGATCTGCTCCGAGGTCGTTCCCGACCGTGAATGGATCGACGCACTGTTCGCCGAAGAGCCGCACTACGCCGACGCCGCCCAGCGCGAAGAAATCGAATCCACCCTGCTGGCCCTCAAGGCCCACATCTCTCGCCAACTGGCCTCCGATGAAGAGTTCGAGTTGCCGTGCGAGCTGGACCTGGGCGAGGAGCCGGACGACTCCGACCTGCGCGGCTGGTGCATCGGCTTCATGGAAGGTGTGTTCCTGCGTGAAGCCGCCTGGTTCGAAACCGCCGAGGAAGAAGTCAGCGAAATGCTTTTGCCGATCATGGTCGGCTCGGGGCTGTTTGAGGAAGAAGCTGAATTTTCCGACATCGCCGCCGACGCCAACCTGATGGACGACATGATCGTACAGATCCCCGAAGCGCTGACCGCCCTGTACCTGCTGTGCAACGCCCCTGACGAAAAACCGGCGATCCTCAAGCCACGCCACCACTGAGTCGCTTGCCCGTGACACCCATGGGCAATCGCTCGCTGCTCCTGCGCTACGTGCTGCTGGCCATCGGCTGGCTGAGCGTAGCGTTGGGAGTGATCGGTATTTTCCTGCCGGTATTGCCGACCACCCCCTTCCTCCTGCTCGCCGCCGCCTGCTTCGCTCGAAGCTCCCCGCGTTTCTATCAGTGGCTGGTGGAACACCCGCGCCTGGGCCCCTGGATTCGTGACTACCTGGACGGCAACGGCATCCCGCTCAAGGGCAAGTTCTACGCCATCGGCCTGATGTGGCTGAGTATCGGTTTTTCCTGCTACCTGGTGCCGTTGCCATGGGCACGTGGCTTCATGCTGACCAGCGCCGTGCTGGTGACAATCTACATCCTGCGCCAGAAAACCTTGCCACCGCGCTGAGCGCCCCCTGCGACATTAGATCCCACACGACCTTGGTCGACACTGACTAACCCCAGGCATCATGCGAGACTGTCCAACCGGGCCTGGAATGCCTGGGTGTTCTCATGCTCGGAGTTACCATGACGCTGTCCAGCGGGCTGATCGCCGCCGTTGCCCTGGCCTATATGGCCATTATGTTTGCCATCGCCTTCTACGGTGACCGCCGCCGTGCGCCGCTGCCGCCGCGCATGCGTGCCTGGGTCTATAGCCTGTCGCTGGCCGTCTACTGCACCAGCTGGACCTTCTTCGGCGCCGTAGGCCAGGCCGCCGAACAGCTGTGGGCGTTCTTACCGATCTACCTGGGACCGGTGCTGTTGCTGGTGTTGGCACCCTGGGTCCTGCAGAAGATGATCCTGATCAGCAAGCAGGAAAACATCACCTCCATCGCCGACTTCATCGCCGCACGCTATGGCAAATCCCAGTCCCTGGCGGTGGTGGTCGCGCTGATCTGCCTGGTGGGCGTGCTGCCTTATATCGCCCTGCAACTCAAAGGCATTGTGCTGGGGGTCAACCTGCTGATTGGCGCAGGTGCCGATACCACCGGCACCCGAGCCCAGGACACGGCGCTGATCGTGTCCCTGGTGCTGGCGCTGTTCACCATTGTGTTCGGTACCCGCAACCTCGACGCCACCGAACACCACCGCGGCATGGTGCTGGCGATTGCGTTTGAATCGTTGGTGAAGCTGTTCGCCTTTCTCGCGGTCGGGGCGTTTGTGACCTACGGCCTGTACGACGGTTTCGGCGACCTGTTCAGCCAGGCGATGCTCGCGCCACGCCTGGAGGAATACTGGAAGGAAACCATCAACTGGCCGTCGATGGTGGTACAGACCGGCGTCGCCATGATGGCGATCATCTGCTTGCCTCGGCAGTTCCATGTGACGGTCGTGGAGAACATCGACCCCCAGGATCTGCGCCTGGCCAAGTGGGTGTTCCCGGCCTACCTGATCCTCGCCGCGCTGTTTGTCGTGCCGATCGCCTTGGGCGGCAAAATGATGCTGCCCGGCTCGGTGCTGCCGGACTCCTACGTGATCAGCCTGCCCATGGCCGAAGCCCACCCGGCCCTCGCCGTGCTGGCGTTTATCGGCGGTGCGTCGGCGGCCACCGGCATGGTGATCGTGGCGAGCATCGCCTTGTCGACCATGGTCTCCAACGACATGCTGCTGCCCTGGCTGCTGCGCCGTTCCAGCGCCGAGCGGCCGTTCGAAGTGTTCCGCCACTGGATGCTGTCGGTGCGCCGGGTCAGCATCGTGATCATCCTGCTGCTGGCGTATGTCAGCTACCGCCTGCTGGGCTCCACCGCGAGCCTGGCGACCATCGGCCAGATCGCGTTTGCCGCGGTGACTCAACTGGCCCCGGCCATGCTTGGCGCACTGTATTGGAAGCAAGCCAACCGACGCGGTGTATTTGCGGGGCTGGCGGCGGGTACGTTCCTGTGGTTCTACACCTTGGTCCTGCCGGTTACCGCGAAAAGCCTGGGTTGGTCCCTCGCCATTTTCCCGGGGCTGACGTGGATGCATTCGCAGCCGCTCGGTTTGTCCGTCACCTCACTGACCCTGGGCACCGTGTTCTCCCTGGCCGGTAACTTCACGCTGTTCGTGTGGGTGTCGATGCTGTCGCGCACACGTGTCTCGGAACACTGGCAAGCCGGGCGCTTTATCGGCCAGGAAATCAGCCAGCGCGCCAATGCCCGCTCGATGCTGTCGGTACAGATCAGCGACCTGCTCAGCCTGGCCGCGCGGTTTGTCGGCGAAGAACGGGCCCAGCAGAGTTTTATCCGCTTCGCCTATCGCCAGGGCAAAGGCTTTAACCCCAACCAGAATGCCGACAACGACTGGATCGCACACACCGAGCGATTGCTGGCCGGTGTGCTCGGCGCATCCTCGACTCGGGCCGTGGTGAAAGCGGCGATCGAGGGGCGGGAAATGCAGCTCGAGGACGTCGTACGTATCGCCGACGAAGCCTCGGAAGTGCTGCAATTCAATCGCGCATTGCTGCAGGGCGCTATCGAGAACATCACCCAGGGCATCAGTGTGGTGGACCAGTCCCTCAAGCTGGTGGCCTGGAACCGGCGTTACCTGGAGTTGTTCAATTACCCGGACGGGCTGATCAGCGTAGGCCGACCGATTGCCGACATCATCCGCTACAACGCCGAGCGCGGCCTGTGCGGGCCGGGGGAAGCCGAGGTCCACGTGGCGCGCCGCCTGCATTGGATGCGCCAGGGCCGCGCGCATACCTCAGAGCGGCTGTTCCCGAATGGGCGGGTGATCGAGCTGATCGGCAACCCGATGCCCGGCGGCGGCTTCGTCATGAGCTTCACCGACATTACCGCGTTCCGCGAGGCCGAGCAGGCACTCACCGAGGCCAACGAAGGCCTCGAGCAACGGGTGACCGAGCGCACCCACGAACTGTCGCAGCTCAATGTGGCGCTCACCGATGCCAAGGGCGTTGCCGAGTCCGCCAGCCAGTCAAAGACGCGCTTCCTCGCGGCCGTCAGCCATGACCTGATGCAACCGCTGAACGCCGCCCGCCTGTTCTCCGCTGCCCTTTCCCACCAGAACGACGGCCTGTCCAGCGAAGCCCGGCAACTGGTACAGCACCTGGACAGCTCGCTGCGTTCGGCCGAAGACCTGATCAGCGACCTGCTGGATATCTCGCGCCTGGAAAACGGCAAGATCAACCCGCAGCGCCAGCCCTTTGTGCTCAACGAACTGTTCGACACCCTCGGCGCGGAATTCAAGGCCCTGGCCCAGGAACAAGGCCTGCGTTTTCGCCTGCGCGGCAGCCGCTTGCGCGTCGACAGTGACATCAAGTTGCTGCGACGGATCTTGCAGAATTTTCTGACTAACGCTTTCCGGTATGCCGACGGCCCGGTGCTGCTGGGCGTACGTCGGCGCAAGGGCGAGCTGTGCCTGGAAGTCTGGGACCGAGGCCCTGGCATCCCGTTGGATAAACAGAAGGTGATCTTCGAAGAGTTCAAACGCCTGGACAGCCACCAGACCCGCGCCGAGAAAGGCCTGGGCCTGGGTCTGGCGATTGCCGACGGCCTGTGCCGGGTGCTGGGCCATCGCCTGAGCGTGCGCTCATGGCCCGGCAAGGGCAGCGTGTTCAGCGTGCGTGTGCCGCTGGCACGCAACCAGGCCAGTCCGCAGGTCAAGCCTACCCAGGAGAACGGCCTGCCGTTAAGCGGCGCGCAAGTACTCTGCGTGGACAACGAAGAGAGCATCCTGATCGGTATGCGCAGCCTGCTGACACGCTGGGGCTGTGAAGTGTGGACCGCCACCGACCAGGCCCAATGTGCGGCGCTGCTGGAGCAAGGCGTACGCCCGCAACTGGCACTGGTGGATTACCACCTCGACCACGGTGAGACTGGCACCGAGCTCATGGGCTGGCTGCGGGCGCAAATGGCGGAGCCGATTCCCGGCGTGGTCATCAGTGCCGACGGCCGCCCGGAGATGGTGGCAGAGGTGCATGCGGCGGGGCTGGATTACCTCGCCAAACCGGTGAAGCCCGCCGCGCTGCGGGCGTTGCTGAGTCGACACTTACCGCTATAAACCGGATGTACTCAGTCAACATGTGGGAGGGGGCTACACCCCTTCCACCTTTCGGATTGTGTTTATTCGGGCAGGTGCGCGACGCCGTCGGCGTCGGTCATCGCCCGCTCCAGCAAATCCGCCGGCAGGCTTTTGCTGGCACGCGCACCGAGCAACCTTAATTGCTCGGTGCGACTGACCAGGTTTCCGCGCCCATCTGTCAGCTTGTTCCGCGCCGCGCTGTAAGCCTTATCCAACTGCTGCAGACGATTGCCCACCTCATCCAGATCCTGGATAAACAGCACGAACTTGTCGTACAGCCACCCGGCGCGTTCGGCGATTTCGCGGGCGTTCTGGCTTTGACGCTCTTGCTTCCAGAGACTGTCGATCACCCGCAGGGTGGCGAGCAGCGTCGTTGGGCTGACGATCACGATATGCCGGTCGAAAGCTTCTTGGAACAGATTCGGTTCGGCCTGCAAGGCCGCGGAAAAAGCGGCTTCGATCGGTACGAACAACAACACGAAATCCAGGCTGTGCAGGCCTTCCAGGCGTTTGTAATCCTTACCGGCCAAGCCTTTGACGTGATTGCGCAGCGACAGTACGTGCTGCTTCAAGGCTGCCTGGCCGATCACCTCATCATCCGCTGCGACATACTGCTGGTACGCGGTCAGGCTGACCTTGGAGTCCACCACCACCTGCTTGTCACCGGGCAACATGATCAGCACATCCGGCTGGAAACGCTCGCCGTCCGGCCCCTTGAGGCTGACCTGGGTCTGGTACTCGCGGCCCTTCTCCAGGCCGGCGTGCTCCAGCACCCGTTCGAGGATCAGCTCGCCCCAGTTGCCCTGGGTTTTCTGGCCCTTGAGGGCGCGGGTCAGGTTGGTGGCTTCGTCTGACAGACGCAGGTTCAGCTGCTGCAGGCGTTCAAGCTCCTTGGCCAGGGAAAAGCGCTCGCGAGCCTCGTTCTGATAGCTCTCTTCCACGCGTTTTTCGAAGGACTGGATGCGTTCCTTCAAGGGATCGAGCAACTGGCCCAGGCGCTCCTGGCTGGTCTCGGCAAAGCGCTGCTCGCGCTCATCGAAGATCTTGCCGGCCAGCTCAGCGAACTGCGCACGCAACTCGTCCCGCGAGCCTTGCAGGTCGGCGAGGCGCTGCTGATGGCTTTCCTGCTGCTCGCGCAGTTCGGCGCGCAAGGCGGCCGACAGTGCGTCGAGGCGGCGTAATTCGGTTTCCTTGGCGCTGCGGTCAAGGTTCCAGGCGTGGGCGGCGTCGCGGGCGTTGTCGCGATCGATCTGCAACAGCTCGACCTCGCGGCGCACTGCAGCCAGGTCAGCTTGCTTGGCGGCGTTGGCCTGGCTCAGATCGCTGATTTCATCGCGACTGGCATCCAGTTGAGCGGCGAGGCCCTCCTGGGCCAGTTGCGCAGTGGCCAGGCGCTCTTCGAGCAGCTCCCAGCCAGTGGTCCGCGCGGTCAACCGCCGCTGAATCTGCCAGCACACCGCCAATAAAGGCACTGTGGCGCCAGCCAGGCCCAGGGCAACACTGGTCCAGTCAAAAACCATAGCCATTTCTGCCATCACCGAAAAGGAGCAAGGTTAACCAAGCGTAGAGCGTGAGGACAGCTCAGTCTTCGACCTGACCCAGTTCCCGTTGGGCACGGCGGTCACCGGCACGGGCGGCCAGGCGCAGCAGATCGTGGCCGATGCGGCGGTCGCGGGCGTTGCCGCACTCGCGGCACATCAATTGGCCCAGACGGCTTTGCGCAGCCACTACGCCCTCACGGGCCGGCTGCTTGAGCAAGCGCCCGGCGAAGTGTTTGATGTTGGTGCTATGGCCCAGGCGTGGGCTGTCGAGCAACCACAGGGCGACTTTCAAGGAAAAACGCTTGGGTGCGGTAACAGTCTGGGAGGTATCGGTAACAGAAGGTGATACTAAGCGAAACTTCATAAAGCACTGTGGGACAGAACGGAAGGCGCGCCACTCTACTCTTTTTTTCGCACAGGTAAAGCTGAAAAAACCCGGCACGCCCGTTCTAGAGCAAGCGCTTGGGACAATCCACAGAAGCTGTGGATAACTCAGTGGACAACCAGCCTTTAACTCGCGCAAAGGCCCATGGAACGGGGCCCACAGTCAAACTGACGATTTTTTCACCAATAAAAAAAAGCCAGATTTTTCATTGACTTAAATTTCCATTGCAGGCAAATGGCGGCCCTGTCCAGCGATTGACAGCCAGGTTACACACGCCGCAACTAATGTGCACAAGTACCGATCCGATGGTTATATCCCCGGCTTTTTTTGAAGCGATAGCCTTCAAAAATGTTACCGCCGAGGCAAAACAGGGACTTTTCAAATCTTTGCCAGCTCGCCACACTGCCCGACGGACAACACAACGCTGAGTGGGCCGATGAAAGGAATGCTGTTATTCGCCGTGTTGTTACTGGCCATCTGTGCCATTTCATTAGGGATAAATGTCGTACTGCCATCCCCGGATGGGGCGTTGTTTGCCATCGCCATCCTGCTATCGGCCGCGTTCACCGCCGTGAGCCTGTGCATCGAGCTGGGTGAAGGGCGTATCGATGACATGGGCGATGTGATGAAGATGGTCGAGACCGGCCAATCCTTGCGCCTGACCCTGGCCGCCTATGGGTTGGGTTGTTCCCTGGCCGCCGCCGTCACGGTGCTGGTGTATCGCGGCCTGCTGGGCGGCTGATTGAAGTTTTTTGACTAGCACGCTTCCATTGCCTGTTTCAATCCGTTACTATCCGCAGCGTTAGTACCAAGCTGAAAGTCAATTCTGGTCGAACAACTCCCCTGAACAACACGGGATCGACCACCTCGATGGTTTCCAGGTATCACTTGCGACGACACTGCCTTTGAACAAGCAAAGGGTGCCGCGAAGTTTTAATACTCTGACCGAACCAACCTGCAAATTGATCAGGATCTTCACCCCGGGCCCAGAACCTTTGCCCTTGTTGTGTTGCCTGCCCTCCTAAGTACCTACCTGCCAGCCCAAGCGCGCCTAACTTAATCAGCGCTTCAAACTGGCTGCTTTGTTCCAGTCGGGTTCTTCGTTTGATCAATGGTGATCAACGTTACTGGAACGTTTTAACGTTGCACGGTTCTTATCCGTGTCATTTGTAGGAACACCAATAATATGTCCGCTATCCACACTCAGGATGCCATTCGCACCCTCACCAACGCTTTTGCCCCAATGAACTGCCTGATCATGGCCGCTCGCAAAGGCTGCTTCAGCTTCACCCTGGTCAACGAACACGGCATCGCCCGTCACAGCGAACGCCTGTACCCCGATCAATACTCCAGCGCTGAACCGCTGCAGGCCGTGATCGAGCGTACCCGTCAGGCACTGGTTGCCTGATCGACCCGAGTCGCTGAAACACAAAAAACCCTGTTTAAAACACAGGGTTTTTTATTGCCCGTCATTCTTGCCTCGAGTATTTGCACTAAGTTCAAATCGATATAAACGTTATAACTGGTTGAAGAAGATGTTTTAAAAACAGTCCTTTACCTCATGAATATGACACTACACTTCAACTCAAGCGGCATGATCCGCTTCCGACGAGCCTGAGAGCCGATCCACTGCTGCCAAGCCCCCTTTCTCAGGGCTCGTCGACCCTTTTCACGGATTGAGGCATGTATGGGTATCGCAGCCAGTGAATTGTGTCGCTATGTGATCCGGCCGACCTTGACGTACCTCGGCCAGCAGAGCCCAACGGCTGAGTCACTGCTGCTGGGTATCGCCGCCAGCCAGTCGGAATTGGGTTCTGCCCTGCATGATCGACGCGGCCACGGCCTGTACAGCATCACCGAACCTCGCCATCGCGCCTTGTGGGATAACTACCTGGCGCTCGATCCCGAGCGTGCCAGCCTGGTACGCGGGCTCGCCAGCCAACACGCCTTTCTCAGTGCGCCCCAACTGGAACTCACCGTAAACCTGCGTTATGCCACGGCCATCGCCTGGCTCCTGGTCGAACAACACAGCCCCGCCCTGCCACCACCCGGTGATGTTTTAGCCATGGCGCGTATCTGGAAAGAAATATTTCATCCTCAAGGAAGGCTGCGGGATTTCACCCAGGCCTGGCAAACCTGTGTTTCGCCCTTGAATCACGTGGCCTGCTGACCGGGCAATTTGCAAGATTCGGCAAAAAAGCCGAATTTTGGTCGGATTGTCCTACAAAACCGCTCTATCTCCTGCATTACAGCCTATAGCGCGATGTTAATTTTATTGATACTTTCCGCTGCGGTGATCACCACGGAGTTCTAATAATGAAAAAAGTAATGCTCAAGACCACACTTAGCCTCGCCGTTGCCATGGCATCCTCCCAACTGTTCGCAAGCGGTTTCGCACTGAACGAACAGAGCGTCAGCGGGATGGGTACGGGTTTCGCAGGTCGCTCTTCTTCTGCCGATGATGCAAGCACTGTCTACGGTAACCCGGCCGGTATGTCCCGTCTGAATGGCCAACAAATCACCGGTGGTGTCGCTGCCATTGATGCGTCGACCGATATCAGCAATACCGGTGGCAACTCTCGCGGTTCCAACAAAGGCGACATGGTTCCGTTCACCGCGGTGCCATTCGGTTTCTACACCAACAAACTCAACGATCAGTGGGCTATCGGCTTCGGTGTATACGCACCGTTCGGCCTGGTGACCGACTATGAAAACGGCTTCCAGGGTCGCGGCTTCGGCAGCAAGAGCGAAGTGAAGGTCATGACCTTCCAGCCCACTGTCAGCTATGCGTTCAATGATCGTGTATCCATCGGCTTTGGCCCGACCATCAACCGGATTTCCGGTGTGCTTGAGTCGGACAAGACCCTCAGCCCGCTTGCCTCCGACACCAACGTCAAAATCAAGGGTGACGATACCGCCCTGGGTTTCAACGTCGGCGTATTGGTCCAGGCCACCGACACCACTCGCGTGGGCCTGACCTACCACTCGAAGGTCAAGTACAAGCTGGAAGGCCACACCACGGTCAGCGGCCCAGCGGCCACTCAACCGTTCCTGCGTAACAACCGTTACGACGCTTCGTTGAAAATCGACACCCCAGAGTCCTACGACCTGTCGGTCACCCAAGACCTGACCGACGCCTGGAAACTCTACGGCGGTGCAACCTGGACGCGTTGGAGTCGCCTGAAAGAGATCACCGTCAACAACGAAGGCGTAACAGCTGCAGGCGGCTTACTGGCGCCAAGCCAACTGGGCTCTATCACTGAAGAACAAAATTGGCACGACACCTGGGCCTACGCCGTGGGTACCTCGTATCAGTTGACCAAGCAAGTCGTGCTGCGTACCGGCCTGACCTTCGACCAATCCCCGGCCAACAACACCGATCGTTCGCCGCGCATCCCGACGGGCGACCGTACGATCTTCAGCGTGGGCCTGGGCTACAAAGTCATGGATAACATGACCGTCGACCTGGCGTATTCGTACCTGAAAGAAGAAGACGTCAAGATCAACCAGACGGCTAACGCCCCGTCGACAGCCAGTTACCGCGCCAAGTACGAAAACAGTGCCAACGGTTTCGGCCTGGGCATGACCTACACCTTCTGATCCGCACGGGTGTAAAAAAGCCCCGCTCTCCTGCAAGGGAGGCGGGGCTTTTCAGTGCCCGATAATCAGGGTTTGGACGCTATCGCCTGCTCCACCGCCTTGATCAGGTCGGGGCTGTCCGGCTTGGTGAGGCTGGAGAAATCGGCAATCACCTTGCCCTGGCGGTCCACCACGTACTTGTAGAAATTCCACTTCGGCGCATTGCTCTGCTGCGCCAATACCTTGAACAGGTGCACCGCGTCCGGCCCCTTGACCTTCTGCGGCTCGGTCATGGTGAAGGTCACGCCGTAGTTCACGTAGCAGACCTTGGCGGTTTCTTCGCCGGTCTTGGCTTCCTGCTTGAAGTCATCGGATGGCACGCCGATCACCTCCAACCCTTCATCCTTGTAGCGCTGATACAGCGCTTCGAGGCCTTTGAATTGCGGCGCGAACCCGCAAAAGCTCGCCGTGTTGACGATCACCAGGGACTTGCCGGCAAAACGTTGGCACAGGTCGATGGATTCCTTGGCGCGCAACTTGGGCAATTGACCCTCCAGCAACGGCGGGCAATCGGCAGCCAACGCCACGCCGCCAAAAGCAGCCATCAGCACAGGTACAGCCAGCCAGCGCATCTGCATGTCGAAACGTCCTTTAAAGAGTTCAGGCACCGAACTTAACAGATCGACATACCCAGTTGCATCAACGCCAGGCCACCGCGCTGCCAGCCCCACCAGGCCAGGGCCAGCAACAGTGCGGCCGCGATTGCCCCGCCAAACCAATACCAGGTCGAACTCATGCCATCTCCATCTGCGCCTGCAATCGCGCCACCGGCCGCTCACGTACCGGCCAATTCAGGGCTGCGGCGAGCACGCTCAACAGGATCGCCACTTGCCAGATCAAATCGTAGTTACCGGTTCGATCATAGACCACCCCGCCCAACCAACCACCAAGGAACGAGCCGAGCTGGTGGAAAAGGAACACGATCCCACCGAGCATGGACAGGTTTCGCACTCCGAACAATGTGGCGACCGTGCCGTTGGTCAGCGGTACCGTGGACAGCCACAAAAAGCCCATGGCCATGCCGAACAGGTAGGCCGTGACTTCGGTCACCGGTGCCCACAGGAACAGGATGATCACCACCGCGCGCAGCAGGTACAACCCGGTCAACAGGCGCGGCTTGGACATGCGCCCGCCAAGCCAGCCGGCGGTATAGGTGCCGAAGATATTGAACAACCCAATCAACGCCAACACCGTGGTGCCGACCGTGGCCGGCAAGTGCTGGTCCACCAGGTAGGCCGGCAGGTGCACACCAATAAACACCACCTGGAAACCGCAGACGAAAAAGCCGAAGGCCAGCAGCCAGAACCCGGAGTGGGAGCAGGCTTCCTTCAAGGCTTCACCCAGGGTCTGCTGGCCGGCCATGACCGGCAGCGGGCGATCCTTGAGCATGCTCACCAGCGGCAGGATCAGCGCCACCATCAGGCCCAGCGCCAGCAACGCGGCCGACCAGCCCAGCCAACTGATCAAGCCCAAGGTGCCCGGCACCATGGCGAACTGGCCAAACGAACCGGCGGCACTGGCAATGCCCATGGCCATGCTGCGCTTTTCCGGCGCCACGGCGCGGCCGACCACGCCCAGAATCACCGAAAACGATGTACCCGACAGGCCAATCCCGATCAGCAGGCCGGCACTCAAGGACAATGACCACGCCGAATCCGACAGGCCCATCAACACCAGGCCCGCGGCGTATAACACCCCGCCGACAAATACCGCCTTGGTGGCGCCGAACCGGTCGGCCAGGGCACCGGTAAAGGGCTGCGCCAGGCCCCAGATCAGGTTCTGCAAGGCGATGGCAAAGGCAAAGGTCTCACGGCCCCAGCCGAATTCGCTGCTCATCGGCGCCAGGAACAGGCCGAACCCGTGCCGCACGCCCAAGGACAACGCCAGGATCAGCGCACTCCCTACAAGGATCCAACCACTGGTGCGCCACATCGACGTCATTTCTTATTCTCCGTTCGCGGGTATATACCCGCTTGTGTTCGAACAAACCCGCGTTCAGGCGAGTTCATCCAGCAAGGCCAACAGGGTTTCGCGTTTTTCCGCGCCGAGTTGATCGACCAATTTCTGTTGCGCCGCCTCCCAGGCGGGTAACGCTGCCGCCAGGCGCTCTTCACCGGCGGCGGTCAACAGCACCAGGCGGTTGCGCAGGTCATCGCCCTCTACCATCCGCACCAGGCCCTCACCTTCCAACACCCGCAGGTTGCGCCCCAAGGTGCTGCGATCCAGGCCCATGGCGTCGGCCAGGCTGGAAATGCTCGGTTGATCGAGGCGCTGCAGGTTGCACAGCAAGGAATACTGGGCGACGTTGATCCCGAAGCCGTCGAGGGCGCCGTCGTAGTGCCTGCTGACGCCACGGGCGGCACGTCGCAGGTTGGTACATAAACATTGGGAGGCAAGCATGGAACGTGTATATACCCGCGATTAAGGAAATGCAAGAAAGTGTTACAACGCCAAACCGACCAGAACAGCCACTTCCAGCAGCTCCAGCAGCGCGCCAGCGGTATCGCCGGTGGTGCCGCCGAGGCGATTGACCATCAGTTGGCGCAGGCCGATAAAACACACGGCCGCGAGCAGCACAGCGAGCCCCCCGCTGAAACCACCGATCAGGATGCAGGCCAGGCCACTGAGGATCAGCACCTGTTGCCCGACGACGCGCGGTAAATGATCCGACAACGCCTGGCCCAACCCACCCGCTCGCACATAACGGGTGGTGAGAAACAACCCCAGCATCGACGCGCGGCCGATCAACGGCGCGAGAATCAACGCCACACCGTTGCGCTGTTCGATCAAAGCCACCAGCGCGGTGAACTTGAGCAGCAACACCAGGCCCAGGGTGACCACCGCAATCGGCCCGCTGCGCGGGTCTTTCATGATGCTGAGGGTGCGCTCGCGGTCGCCGAAGCCACCCAGCCAGGCATCGGCGCTGTCCGCCAGGCCGTCGAGGTGCAAGCCGCCACTGAGCAACACCCAGGCCGTCAGCAGCAGCGCGGCGTGCAACAACAGCGGTGATCCGATCAACAGCGTATTGAGCCCCCACAGCAGCACGCCGAACAGCAACCCGACCACAGGATAAAACAGCAACGAGCGCCCCAGTTCCTGCGGTTGCGGCATACCCGGCAGGCGAATCGGCAAACTGCTCAGGAACTGCACGGCGATCCAGAACGGCAGCATGCTCAGATTCCTTCCTTCAACACGCCATCGGCGCCGACCTGCAGGTTGAACAACCCACCATGAGCGACTTCGACATTCAGCAACTGCTCACGGGGCAGCCCCCGAGCGTGGGCCAACAGCAAACGCATCACCCCGCCGTGGCTGATCAACAGCACACGCTCACCGGCATACGCCTTATGCAGGCGCAGGACGGCGCCCAAAACCCGCAGGGAAAACGCGCTGACCGGTTCGCCCTGGGGCGGCGTGAAGCTATAGGGATCGGCCCAAAACCGGCCCAGGCCTTCGGCGTCGGTCTCCATCAGCGCTGCCGCACTTTGCCCTTCCCAGGCACCGAAGTGCAGTTCCTGCAGGTCCTTTTCCAGACTCACCGGCACATTCAGCCGCGCGCCCAGTTCATCCGCGAACCGCGCGCAGCGTTGCAGCGGCGAGCTGATCAGCCGATCCCAGGGCCCCTGTGCCACCACAGCGGCGCGCATCTGTTCCCAGCCCTTGGCGGTCAATGCATCGTCCAGGCTGCCGCGCAGGCCACCCCCCAGTTCGGTTTCGCCATGGCGCAACAGGTCCAGGTGCAAGGTCATGCCGGACGGTCTGCCACGGCCGCTTCGGCAAACGTCGCCATCTGCCCGTGCAGCGCACAGGCCAGGCGCAGCAATGGCACCGCCAACGCCGCGCCACTGCCCTCGCCCAGGCGCAGGCCGAGTTCCAGCAACGGTTGTGCATCGAGGCTCTGCAAGACATGGCGATGGCCAGGCTCGGCGCCGCGGTGGCCGAACAGCAGCCATTCGCGGCACGCCGGGTTCAAGCGCGTGGCGACCAGTGCCGCGACGGTGCAGATAAACCCATCCACCAGCACCACGATGCCTTCCTGGGCGCAGGCCAGATAAGCGCCCACCAGGGCAGCGATTTCAAAGCCACCGAGATTGCACAGGGTGTGCAGCGCATCCCCACGCTGCGCCGCATGCACGGCCAGCGCGCGTTCGATCACCGCCACCTTGTGACTGACGCCTTGGGCATTCAACCCGGTGCCCGGGCCTGTCAGCTCGGTCACCTGGCAATCGAGCAAGGCGCAGGCCAGCGCACTGGCGGCGGTGGTGTTGCCAATGCCCATCTCGCCGCCAACAAACAACTGCGCACCGCTTTCACGGGCGCGCAGCACACTGTCGCGACCCGCCTGCAATGCCAATCGGCACTGGGCACCGGTCATTGCCGGGCCCTTGACGAAATTGGCGGTGCCCGCGCCGATATTCAGGTGACGCACGCCATGCAGGCTCAGCGAAGGGGTCACCGTACCGAGGTCGACCACTTCCAACTGCGCATCCAGTTGCCGCGCCAATACACTGATGGCCGCGCCACCGGTGACAAAGTTATGCAGCATCTGCCCGGTCACTTCCTGGGGAAATGCCGATACACCCTCGGCAACCACACCATGGTCACCGGCAAAGATGGCAATCCACAGCCGGTCCACCGACGGTTTAACCTGGCCCTGCAAGCCGGCCAATTGCACCGCCAGCGCTTCCAGCTGGCCCAGGGAACCGGCCGGCTTGGTCAATTGCTGCTGGCGCGCCAGGGCTTGTTCGTACGCCGAGGCGTCAATGGCCTTACAAGGGTTGAGCCACCAGGTGTCAGTCATAACGCAGTACCTTTCAACGTCAGGGGCAGGCCGGCAACCGTCAGGACAACACGCTGACAGCGCTCGGCCAAGGCTTGATGCAGCCAACCGGCTTCATCCACATAGCGGCGAGTCAATTCGCCCAGCGGCACGACACCCAGACCGGTCTCGTTGCTGACAAAAATAATTTCACCCGGCAGCACGGCCAGGCTTTCCAGCAATTGATCGCGCTCGAACGCCAGGCGCTGCGCGTCTTCGAGCATCAGCAGATTGGTCAGCCACAGGGTCAGGCAATCCACCAACAGGCAACGACCGGGCGCAGCGTTTTCGCGTAGCACACGCGCCAGCTCGACAGGTTCTTCGATCAAACCCCAGTGATCAGGGCGACGCTCGCGATGCAAGGCAACGCGGGCATTCATCTCGCCGTCAAGCGGTTGGCTGGTGGCGATATAAATGACGGGCAAAGCGCTGTCGCTGGCGAGCTTTTCGGCCAAGCGGCTTTTACCGGAACGAGCGCCACCTAAAATCAGTTGAAGCATGAGACCCCCCCTCCCCACCCACCACTCCACGATGCGAAGCGAGTCGTTTTTGATCCTGCTTTTGATCTGAAGTCGCCCCGTAAACCACGCTGGCCGAACGCAGGCTTGAATCCGTGGGTAACCCGGCAGGACGCCGGGTTAGCCGCACTGGGCCAGGGATGGCCCATTGCGGCGGCCCACGGATTCAAGCCTGCGTTCGGGCACACCGAGCCCAAGCGAGGTGCCGAGTGGTGGGGCGAAGGCCTTTTGCTTACTTTTGGGCCTTTCCAAAAGTGAGCCGCTGTAAGAGCGGAACCATAAGTGGCCGTTACCGCAGGAATGGATATGTACACCGAAAGTCCCCTCCCACATTTGAACCGTGTGTACACCCTTAAACCCCACACAGACTACGCAACAAATCGGTGTCCAAATGGTTCTCCACCAAATCCGCCAACCGCTCAATGTCCCGCTCGCGCAAAGCGTGATAATCCACTTCCTGCACATCCTCCAACCCAGCCCAACGCAACAAGGCACTGCAAGCCGCCGGCGTCTCGAACAAACCATGCAGATACGTACCAAGGATCTGCCCGTCAGCACTCAAAGCCCCATCACTACGCCCGTCGTCCAGCACCACGGCGGCATGAGACAGCGCATCGCCCGACGTCACCCCTGCATGAATCTCATACCCACTGACCTCAGCATCCTCCAGCACCAACCGCCCACGCACATTGCGCAATTGCTTCTCTTCTTCCAAGGTCGTGCTGAACGCCAACAACCCCAGCCCCTCACTGGAACCCGCCCCCCCTTCCAAGCCCAACGGGTCATGCACCTGCTCGCCCAACATCTGCAGCCCGCCGCAAATCCCCAGCACCTTGCCGCCGTAGCGCAAGTGCCGCGCCACGGCGGTGTCCCAGCCATGGGCACGCAGGTACGCGAGGTCGCTGCGCACGCTTTTCGAGCCCGGCAGGATGACCAGGTCGGCGGCCGGAATCGGCTGGCCCGGCCCGATGAACTGCAAGTCCACCTGGGGATGCAGGCGCAGCGGATCGAAATCCGTATGGTTGCTGATGCGCGGCAACACCGGCACCACCACCTTGAGCACCTGCGCCGCCTTGTCGATCTGGCGTTGGTCGATACCGTCCTCGGCTTCCAGGTGCAGGTCCATCACGTAGGGCAATACGCCCACCACCGGTTTGCCGGTGCGTGCCTGCAACCAATCCAGGCCGGGTTGCAGCAGTGCGATGTCGCCGCGAAAGCGGTTGATGATGAAGCCCTTGACCCGCGCCTGTTCGCTGGGAGAGAGCAATTCCAGGGTGCCGACCAGATGGGCGAACACCCCGCCGCGATTGATGTCGGCAATCAGCAGCACCGGGCAGTCGACGGCCTCGGCGAAGCCCATATTGGCAATGTCGTTGGCGCGCAGGTTGATCTCCGCCGGGGAGCCTGCGCCTTCCACCATCACCACCGGGTAGGCTTCGCTCAACCGCGCGTGGGAAGCCAGCACCGCCTGCATCGCGATGGCTTTGTAGTCGTGATAGGCCACCGCGTTCATGCTGGTCACGGCGCGGCCATGGATGATCACCTGGGAGCCGGTGTCGCTGTTGGGCTTGAGCAGCACCGGGTTCATGTCGGTATGGGGCGCCAGGTTGGCCGCCTGGGCCTGCACCGCCTGGGCACGACCGATCTCGCCGCCCTCGGCCGTCACCGCACTGTTGAGCGCCATGTTCTGCGGTTTGAACGGCACCACGGCAATGCCCTGGCGTACCAGCCAACGGCACAACGCGGTCACCAGGGTACTTTTGCCGGCATCGGAGGTGGTGCCTTGCACCATCAGCGTACTCATGAGGCGTCCTTGTAGGCAGCCAGCGCTTCGTCGAGACGCGACCAATCGGCCTCGGTGCCGGGCAGGCCAAACCGCACGCTGCTGTTGTGCACAAACAGGCGCAGCAAGATGCCGCGCTGGGCCATGAATTCGTGCATGCGCTCGGCGTGCGGGGTGATCAACCATTGGAACAACGCGCAGCCGCCCTGGGGTTGAAAGCCACGACGCTCGAGCAGTTCAAACAAACGCTGGCCGGCCTCGATGCAGCGTGCCCGCTGCCGTGCATGACCGGCAGTATCGCGCAGGCACACTTGGCCCAGTACCCGCGTCGGCCCGCTGACAGCCCAGGGCCCAACCTGTTCGGCCAGCAACTTGAGCAGCCTGCGCTCGGCCAGCACAAAGCCCAGGCGCACCCCGGCCAGGCCGAAAAACTTGCCGAACGAACGCAGCACAATCAGGCCGACCTGATGGGCCTGGCTCGCCAGGCTCAACTGCGGGGTGACATCCATGAACGCTTCGTCCACCACCAGCCAGCCGCCGCGCTGGGCCAGCCTTGTGTGCCAGTCCAGCAGGCGTTGCGGAGCCAGGCTCAGTCCGGTGGGGTTATTGGGATTGACCACCACCAGCACGTCGAGGACGTCGAGGAAGAAGTCGACTTCCTGCTCCTGCACTTCACGCACCACGTAGCCGGCACGCCGCCAGGCCTCCGCATGTTCGGCGTAGCACGGCGACAGCACGCCGACCTTGCCGGCACGGCGCAGGCGCGGCAGCAACTGAATCGCCGCCTGGGAGCCGGGCACCGGCAGCAGATGCGCGGCGCCGTAATACTCGCTGGCCGCCTGTTCCAGGCCGTCGTCGGACTCCGGCAAGCGCGCCCAGGCCCGCAGCGGAATCTCCGGGATCGGCCATGGCCAGGGTGCGAGGCCGCTAGACAGGTCCAGCCAATCGGCCTCGGCAATCCCGTACTGAATCGCTGCCTTGCGCAGCCGGCCACCGTGCTCAAGCATAAAATTGCCCCCCCACGCAGAGAATCAGCAACCACAACCATACGCCGCGCTGCACCAGTTGCCAGCCGCGGTCGATAGAGTCGGCATCCGCCGCCGGGCCTTCGCCCAGTGGCGGACGCTGGTGCACCTCGCCTTGGTAAATCGCGGCGCCACCCAGCTCAACGCCCAACGCGCCAGCGCCGGATGCCATCACCGGCCCGGCATTGGGGCTGTCCCAGGTCGGCCCCTGGGTGCGCCAGCATTTGAGGGCCAGGCGGGTTTTGCCCAGCACGGCGTAGGTCAAGGCCACCAGGCGTGCAGGCACATAGTTGAGTACATCGTCGATCTTGGCCGCGGCCCAACCGAAACGCTCGAAGCGTTCGTTGCGATAGCCCCACATCGCGTCGAGCGTATTGCTCAGGCGGTAGAGCACCACGCCCGGTACGCCGGCGACGACAAACCAGAACAACGCGGCAAACACCGCATCGCTGCCGTTTTCCAGCACCGATTCGGTGGCGGCACGGGCGACTTCAGTCCGATCCAGTTCACTGGTCTGGCGGCTGACCAGGTAGCTCACCCGTGTGCGGGCCGCGTCGAGGTCATCGCTGCGCAGGGCCTGGGCCACCGGGATCACATGCTCGCCGAGGCTGCGCATGCCGAGGGCGCAGTACAACGCGAGGATCTCCAGGACCCAGCCGATATACGGCGCCCACGACAACGCGGTGGCCAGCAGGGTCAATGGCACCACGGCGATAACCCACGCGGTCACGCCATGGCTGCGCCAGCCCCGGCCACCGCTGTTGAAACGCTGCTCGATGCGCCCGGCAAAATTGCCGAACGCCACCAGCGGATGCCAGCGCCTGGGCTCGCCCAGCAGCGCATCCAGCGCCACTGCTGCGACACACAGCAAGGCCACACTCATTGACTCACTCCCCACGCATTTTCATACACCATGTCACTCAACGGCCGAGGCTCGGTCCAGCCTTCGAGCTGCAACATCGGTGCCGGGTAAAACTCCGTCACCGGCCCCAGGCACAAGACCGCCAGGGGTTTCGCACCGGGCGGCAGGCCCAGCAGGTCGGCCAGGGCCTGGGGTTCGAACAGCGAGACCCAGCCCATGCCCAACCCCTCGACCCGCGCGGCCAGCCACAGGTTCTGGATCGCACAGGACAGCGACGCCAGGTCCATCTCCGGCAAGGTGCGCCGCCCGAAGATGTGGCGCTCGCGATCATCCATCAACGCCGCCACCAGCACTTCGGCGCAGTCGTGAATGCCTTCGACCTTGAGCTTCATGAACGCATCGGAGCGCTCGCCCAACGCCTCGGCGGTGCGCACGCGTTCTTCTTCCACCAACTGTTGAATCCGGCTGCGCAACGCGCGGTCGCTGATGCGGATAAACCGCCAGGGCTGCATCAGGCCGACACTGGGCGCCTGGTGCGCGGCCTGGAGCAGGCGATGCAGCAATTCGGGCGCGACACTGCCGCCGCTGAAGTGGCGCATGTCGCGGCGTTCGGCGATGGCGCGGTAGACGGCGTCGCGGTCGGCCTGGGGGAAAGCGTTGTCGGTCATGGCCCTATCGGGGGCAAGCCCCCTCCCACAGTGGATGGGGTTTCAGCTCGGTCCGGGGCAAACAACGCGGCTACCGCCGTCGGATTCGACGGGAAATAGAAGTGCACGTAAGAGGCCGTCATCCGCCCGTGCCGGAACACCGCTTCGGCACCGCGCCCACCGTTCGGGCTCAGGCCACGGGCAATCGGCTGGCACTCGGTGCTGGTCAGGGAATGGTGGTACGTGTGCCCGCGCAGCACGCCTTCCGGCAGTTCGACACTTTGCAGGGCCAGGGCCGCGAGTTTCTTTTGCATCACCGCATCGCCTTGCAGCAGGCCGACCAGTTCGGCGCGGGTGCCGTCGACATCGGTGAGCGAGTCCAGCAGGTAGAGCATGCCGCCACACTCGGCGAGCAAGGGTTTGCCGGCGGCATGATGGTTACGAATGGCGTCAAGCATCGGCGTGTTTTGCGACAGCGCCTGGTGGTGCAATTCCGGGTAACCGCCGGGCAAATACAGGCTGTCAGCCTCGGGCAGCTGGCGATCATGGATCGGCGAGAAGAAGTGCAACTCGGCCCCCATCGCCCGCAGCAGGTCGAGGCTGGCGCCATAGGTGAAGGCGAAGGCTTCGTCACGGGCCACCGCAATGCGCACACCGGCCAGCAATGGTTCGGCCATGATCACTTCCGGCGCGGCGAAGGTCACCGGTGGCGGCAATGCGACTTCGCAGCTGCTGCCCAGGGCCTGGGCGGCGGCGTCCAGGCGCACGTCGAGGTCATTCAGCTCGCTGGCCTGCACCAGGCCCAAATGGCGGCTGGGCAGTTCGATCCCGGTTTCGCGGGACAGGGCGCCATACCAGCGCAAGCCTTCGGTGAGGCTGCCTTCCAGCAACTGCGCATGGCGCAGGGTGCCGACGCGGTTGGCCAGCACCCCGGCAAACGGCAGGTCCGGCTGATAGCGCGCCAGGCCCAGGGCCAGGGCGCCAAACGTCTGGGCCATGGCGGTGCCGTCGATCACACCGAGCACCGGCACGCCGAAATGCCGCGCCAGGTCGGCGCTGGACGGTGTGCCATCGAACAGGCCCATCACGCCTTCGATCAGGATCAGGTCGGCCTCACCCGCCGCTTCCCACAGCAGGCGGCGACTTTCCTGCTCGCCCACCATCCACATGTCCAATTGATATACCGGCGCACCGCTGGCGCGCTCGTGGATCATCGGGTCCAGGAAATCCGGGCCGCATTTGAACACGCGTACCCTGCGCCCCAGGTTGCGGTGCAAACGGGCCAGCGCGGCGGTGACGGTGGTTTTGCCCTGGCCGGACGCCGGTGCAGCGATCAGGACGGCCGGGCAGTGACGGGGCTGATTCAAAGTTCGACGCCCTTCTGTGCCTTGATCCCGGCCTGGAACGCGTGCTTGAGCATGCCCATTTCGGTGACGGTATCGCCCATTTCGATCAATTCAGGCTTGGCGCCACGGCCGGTGACGACCACGTGCTGCATCGGCGGACGCGCGTGCAGGTCGCTGAGGACCTGGTCCAAGTCGAGGTAACCATGCTTGAGGGCGATGTTCAGCTCATCCAGCACCACCAGGCCGATGCGCGGGTCTTGCAGCAGTTCGCGAGACACGGCCCAGGCGGCTTCGGCGGCAGCGATATCGCGCTGGCGGTCCTGGGTCTCCCAGGTGAAGCCTTCGCCCATCACGTGGAAACGCACTTGCTCGGGGAAGCGACGGAAGAACAACTCCTCACCGGTGCTGTTGCGCCCCTTGATGAACTGCACCACACCGCACTGCATGCCGTGGCCCATGGCGCGCGCGAGCATGCCGAATGCCGAGCTGCTCTTGCCTTTGCCGTTGCCGGTCAGCACCAGCAGCAAGCCGCACTCATTGGGGGAATTGGCGATGCGCTCGTCGATCACGGCTTTTTTGCGCAGCATGCGCGCCAGGTGGCGTTCGTCGCGGTCGGGGGTATCGGTCATGGCAGCTCTCCGTTGGGGCTGGACAAAAACGGCAGGCAGGAAAAAACAGACAGCCAAGCATCGCCCACCGTGATGCTGTTGGATGATCCAGGCCGGTCTCCGGGCTCATGAGTGGTGCGCTGGCTCATCGACAGAGCGAACACGCCGACGGCGCGCCTTCCCATATCGCGGGCGATACAGTGGCAAAAGGCACCGTCTTGACTCATTTACCGTTGCGGGGGCAGCGCCGGAATCGCGGCAGCACTGTGTACAAGTGCGCTCGCTCACCGGCTTCCCTGTTTCACTCGGTCGACCCATGGGTCACAGAGCACCTGAAACAAGCCGCGAAGGTTAGTGGGTTGGGGGTGGAGCGTCAATTAAAGCTGGCCTTGCACTTGAACCATCGCACCAGCGCCCTCCTCTACCCTTACAGGTATCAAGGAGAACACCATGCATAAAACCAGACTCGCCCTACTCATCATGCTCGCCGGCACCCTCGCGGCCTGCGGTGAAAGCTCCACCCTGCAGGTGTCCGACGGCACCGGGCCGTCGCCGCAGCTACCCGAGCCGAACAAAACCCTGATTCCCACGGTGAACATTGCCCCGGCTATCGGCTGGCCGGAGGGCGTGAAGCCAACGGCGGCGGCCGGCACCCAAGTGGCGGCGTTCGCCGAAGGCCTGGACCACCCGCGCTGGCTGTATGTGCTACCCAACGGCGATGTGCTGGTGGCAGAAACCAATGCGCCGCCCAAGCCGGATGATTCCAAGGGCATTCGCGGCTGGGTCATGGAGAAGGTCATGGGCCGCGCCGGTGCCGGGGTGCCGAGCCCCAATCGTATTACCCTGCTGCGCGACGCCGATCACGATGGGGTTGCCGAGACCCGTACGGTGTTCCTGGAAAACCTCAACTCGCCCTTCGGTATGACACTGGTCGGCAATGACCTGTACGTCGCCGATTCGGACAAGCTGCTGCGTTTTCCCTATCAAGCGGGCGAAACCGCGATCAAGGCACCTGGCACCAAGGTGGTCGACCTGCCGGGCGGGCCCCTGAATCACCACTGGACCAAGAACGTGATCGCCAGCAAGGACGGCAGCAAGCTGTACGTGAGCGTCGGCTCCAACAGCAACGTCGGTGAGAACGGCCTTGAGGCGGAACAGGGCCGGGCGGCTATCTGGGAAGTGGATCGCGCCAGCGGCCAGCAGCGCATCATCGCTTCCGGCCTGCGTAACCCTAACGGCATGGCCTGGGAACCCCAGAGCGGCAAGCTATGGACAGCGGTAAACGAGCGCGACGAGATCGGCAGCGACCTGGTGCCCGACTACATCACCTCGGTCAAGGATGGCGGGTTCTATGGCTGGCCCTTCAGCTATTACGGCCAGCATGTGGATGTACGCGTCACGCCGCAGAACCTGGACCTGGTGGCCAAGGCAATCGTGCCGGACTATGCGGTAGGGCCGCACACCGCGTCTTTGGGACTGACGTTCGCCGAGGGCAGCAAACTCCCGGCGCCGTTCAGCAACGGCGCGTTCATCGGCCAGCATGGCTCATGGAACCGCAAGCCCCACAGTGGCTACAAGGTGATCTTCGTGCCGTTCGAGGCAGGCCAGCCTAAAGGGCAGCCAGTGGACGTGCTGACCGGGTTTCTCGATAAAGATGAGAACGCCATGGGCCGGCCGGTGGGCGTGGTGATCGATCAGCAAGGGGATTTGCTGGTGGCGGATGATGTGGGGAATAAGGTGTGGCGGGTGTCGGCCACTAGGTAGCGAAGCCGCAAGCTTCAGCGTGGAGCTGCAAGGTGGCATTGCACCCTCTTGCAGCTTACGACTTGAAGCTTATCGCTGATTTCAGGGATTACGTGCCAGGTTTGCTGGCAACACACGCTTGGCGCTCAGATAGGCATTCTGCCAATACGCCTTGGACAAGGTGTCCAGCTTGACCGTACCGCCGGTCTGCGGCGCATGCACAAAGCGACCTTCGCCCACGTAAATCCCGGCGTGGCTGACCTGGGAGCCGCCACCGGTGGCGAAGAACAGCAGGTCGCCGGTCTGCAGGTTCTGCTCGCTGACATCCTGGGCGCGCATCACGATCAGTTCGCGAGTGGTGCGCGGCAGGGAGATGCCGGCGGCGTCGCGGAAGACGAAGCCGATCAGGCCACTGCAATCGAAACCCGAGTCCGGCGTGTTGCCGCCCCAACGGTAAGGCGTGCCGACCAGGCCCAGTGCACGAAAGAGCACGTCTTCGGCCGCAGGCGAGAAATTCTGGGTGGAATAGTTGAATACCGGCTTGGGCTTGACCGCAACGGGAGCGGGTGGCGGCCGGCTGGCGCAGGCGCTGATAAGCGCGGCGCAGAGAATAAGGAGCAGGCGGGCTGAGGTCGACATGTGCAGAACAATCCTGGTCTGGATGCGGCTATCGCTGCCGAACGCTGAAAACCAGAACGCGCAAGCAAAGCTCGCGCGAACGGATTACAACAATGTCCAGGGATTCTAACGCTTACACGTCAAACTTCAAGTATCACTTTAAGCTTACTTACTGGCGGTAACCGTAGTCGGGGCCATGGCGAGTGCGCGCTTGGCTTCGATGAAGGTTTTGCTCCAGTAGCTGTCACCCAGGCTGTCGACTCGAACACCGCCACTGCGACGGCTGCTGGAGTGGATAAACTGGTTATCACCCAGGTAGATACCGGCGTGGCTGACGCGACCACGACCTGCAGTACTGAAGAAAAGCAGATCACCGGGCTTGAGGTTGTTGCGCGCGACCAACGGTGCTTTCACGTTGATCATTTCGCGAGTGGAGCGTGGCAGGTTCATGCCAGCTTCTTCACGAAACAGGTAGCCGATGAAACCGCTGCAGTCGAAACCGGCTTCAGAGGTACCGCCGAAACGGTAACGGGTACCGATCAGGGACATGCCGCGTTCGAGGATGCTGTCGGCCAGGACTGGAAGCTGGTAAGGCTTGTTGCCGGAAAAATCGGCCAGTTCCTTTTCGGTTGCCACCTCTTCTTCATAGACAGAAGCAGACTGTGCAGCAACGAATTTTGCCTGGGACTGTTGTTGAGGTTTTTGCTGCTCAACCACCTGTTGAGGGTGGGAGGCGCAACCAAACAACAGGGTAACGAGTGCGAGGGGCACGAGGGGTGCGAAGCGATTTAGCATGGGCACGACCGTGGCTGGTATGTAAAGAAGTCGAGACTATGCCTTCTATCACATCGATTTGCAAATTCAATCGTGATCTATGTGACTTCGCGATTGGACTATGACATCTAAGCCGTAATTCCATTTATCGGTTCACATGCGTAGCCAACGTGGCTTAAACGCAGGATTTCTGGCGCCTGTAAATTGCCGAACCCCGTAGATTCAACCAGTTACCAGCCCAACGTTTCCTTGAGAAAAGGGATCGTCAATTTTCGTTGAGCCTGCAAGGAGGCCTGATCGAGCTGCTCGAGCAAATCGAACAACGCGCTCATGCTGCGGGTGCCACGGGTGAGGATAAAGCGCCCGACTTCATCAGTGAGGTGCAGGCCGCGACGGGATGCACGCAATTGCAGGGCACGCAGTTTGTCTTCGTCGGAGAGTGGGCGCATCTGGAAGATCAGCGCCAGGGTCAGGCGCGACTTGAGGTCGGCCAGCTTCACCGGCAACTCCCGTGGCGAGGTGGAGGCCGCAATCAACAAGCGCCGGCCGCTGTCACGCAGGCGGTTGAACAGATGGAACAGCGCCTCTTCCCAATCCGCCTTGCCGGCCACTGCCTGCAGATCGTCCAGGCACACCAGTTCGTATTGCTCAAGGTTGTCGAAGATCCCGATGCCGCGATCCATCAACTCGGCCAGGGGCAGGTAAACCGCCGGCTCGCCCATCTGCTCGAAACGCAGGCAAGCGGCCTGCAACAGGTGGGTACGCCCTACGCCGTGTTTACCCCACAGATAGATCAGGCTTTCGGTCCACCCGGCGTCGGCTTCGCAGAGCCGCTCGACATAGCCGAGTGCAGCGGCATTGGCGCCTGGGTAGTAATTGATAAAGGTAGCGTCATCACGCAGACGCACACCTAAGGGCAGCTGAATCGGTTTCATGCTGACTGAACGGCTCCCATCGAACCGTTAGTGGCCTCTGTGTAAAGTTTGCAAAGTTTATACCCGTGACGCCGGGCGCACAATGCAGCAGACCACAAGCAAAATCAAAGGTTTGCGTTAACTTGCCGGTTTTAAGCGGATTGTTTGACGCCATAGCCCCATAAACAACAAACCCGGCCGAAGCCGGGTTTATGACGCAGCGGTTACAGGTCGGGGTCTTCGACCCCCGTATAGGCGTCGGAATCCTTGTACAGATCGTGCACATGACGCACCAGCACCATGATCACCGCCGCCACCGGCAGTGCCAGCAGAATGCCGGTAAAACCAAACAGTTCGCCGCCCGCCAGGATCGCAAAGATCACTGCCACCGGGTGCAGGCCAATCCGGTCCCCCACCAGCAACGGCGTGAGCACCATGCCTTCCAAGGCCTGGCCGACCATGAACACCGCGACAATCCCCAGCATCGGGTACAGGTCGCCGCCAAACTGGAACAGGCCAGCCACCAACGCCGCACCGATACCGATCACAAAGCCCATATACGGCACGATAGCGGCGAGGCCGGCGATCAGGCCGATCAACAGGCCCAGCTCCAGGCCGATGGCCATCAAGCCCGCCGCGTAGATGATCCCCAGTGCCAGCATCACCAGCAACTGCCCACGCACAAAGGCGCCAAGCACCTCATGGCACTCGCCGGCCAGGGCCACGATGCGCTCTTCACGGTTGCGGGGCAGCAGGCTGCGGATCTTGGCCATCATGATGTCCCAATCGCGCAGCAGGTAGAACGCCACCACCGGGATCAGCACCAGGTTGGTCAACCAGCCGATCAGCGCCAGGCTGGAGGCGGTCGCCTGGCTGAGGATCACCCCCACAATATCGGTGGTCTGGCCCATGTGCTCGCTGATCGCCGCCTTGACCTTGTCGAACTTCCAGAAGCCATCCGACAGGCCCAACTTGGCCTGGGCCCACGGCATCGCCGTGTGCTGCAGCCAGTCGAGCATCTGCGGCGCCAGCTCATAGAGACGAAACAGTTGCTTGGCCAGCATCGGCACCAGCACCAGCACCAGCGCGGTGATGATCAATGTGAACAACGCAAACACCGCAACCACGCCCAAGGTCCGCGACAGACCGGCTTTTTCCAGGCGATCCACCACAGGATCGAACAGATAGGCGAGCAGCAACGCAACCAGGAACGGCGTCAGGATCGAATGCAGCAGGAACACAAAAACGCACAGCAGGACGATCCCGCCAAGCCACACCCAACGACGCGTATCCGCCATAAACCACTCCATTATTTGCTTCTATCTATATAGGAAGAACTTTTACCAACGAAAATGCAGTTGCGCCTGGGGCGCAGGTGCCGCTGCCGGTTGTGTGCCATCGACCGCAGGCTGCTGCGCCGGGGCCTCACCGGCAGGCACTTCCTGCAACTTGGCCAGGCTCAACTGGGTACGCAACTGATCGGCGCTGCCGTTGACCCGATACACAATACGATTGCCATCCACCCATTGCGGCTGACCGCCAAACGGCTCAAGCAGATGCCCCAGGGCCGCGTACCGCTCCAGGTTCATGCCCTGCACTTCCAGCAGTTGCTCGGTACTCACACCGGGCTTGACCGCAAAGCGCGGCGCCAGTTTTTGGCTGACCGCCAGCATGACTGCATCGGCCAGCGCGCCCGTGTCGGTGCCTTGCGCGGCGCCCTGCTCGCTCTTGTCACCCAGCCACAGGCGCCATTTGGCCTGCCATTGATTGCCTTCCTGGCGTGCATGCACGGCCAGCAAGGCGTCGGCACCGTAGCGCTCGGACGCGGCGCGCAACGGCGTGGCATCGGCGTTTTCAAGATTCGGCGCGGTGGCGACCACCTGTTCATCCAGGTCCCCCAGGGGCAGGCGCAATGGCAAGCCGCGGTGCTGTGCCGCACGGCGCAGCGCCTGGGCAGCGGCCTGGCCATCGCCGACCAGGCTGCTGCCTTCGGTGGAGTCGTTCAGCCACCAGCCGAGGATTGATGGCCGATTGCTGCCCCAGATCGACAGGCCGGCGTCACGCAAGGCGCGATCAGTGCTGACCGGGTCGAAGTCCACTTGCAGGCTCTCGGGCGGGCCGGCGTCGTAACCGTATTGAGTGATGATTTGCTGCGGATCCTTGCGAATCGCCGCCAGGCCCGGGCCTTGCGCAGCCTTGGCGTCGCCGGTGAGGCGGATCACCAGGGTCTCCACCGCGCGCTGGGTCGCCTGGTCGCGCTCTTGCGGCGATTGGCTGCTGACGGGTTCGAGTACCTGGTACAGGCCATTGAGGGTTTCGGCATGACTCGCCAGGCTGATCAACGACAAGCAGCCTACAAAAAAGACATTACACAGACGCATGGAAGATTCCCGAACGACAAATTTAGCGGCTGGAACAGACCGCGTGAAATCGGTATAGCCAGGCTGTGACCACAGCGACAACTAAAACATTCACGGGGTCCTGGTAAGTTTTCGCCATGTCATTAACGACAGCGGTTTAAAGGCTATACCTTAATACGTGCCTGAACAGACCCGATCAGCATTTTTTTAACCTGCTTTTTTAAATCTATCTGCCCTGCCCGTCGGCCCGAGGATGGCCGCTGCCCCTCAAGCCTGATAAAATCGCGCGCCTTCGCAGACCGTCAACGGCTGGGCCTTTTACCAAAAGTGCCCGCCCGCTCGGTCGTTACCCCTGAATCCCCCCTAAAGGCCTGGATCATGAGCAAGCAACCCTCCCTGAGCTACAAGGACGCCGGTGTAGACATCGACGCCGGTGAAGCATTGGTCGAACGCATCAAGAGCGTTGCCAAGCGCACTGCGCGCCCCGAAGTCATGGGCGGCCTGGGCGGTTTTGGCGCCCTCTGCGAGATCCCGGCCGGCTACAAGCAGCCTGTATTGGTTTCCGGTACCGACGGTGTGGGCACCAAGCTGCGCCTGGCACTGAACCTGAACAAGCACGACAGCATCGGCATCGACCTGGTGGCCATGTGCGTCAACGACCTGGTGGTATGCGGTGCCGAGCCGTTGTTCTTCCTCGACTACTATGCCACCGGCAAGCTGAACGTCGAGACCGCCACCCAGGTGGTGACCGGCATCGGCGCCGGCTGCGAACTGTCGGGTTGCTCCCTGGTCGGCGGCGAAACCGCTGAAATGCCAGGCATGTACGAAGGCGAAGACTACGACCTGGCCGGCTTCTGCGTCGGCGTGGTGGAAAAAGCCGAGATCATCGACGGCTCCAAAGTGGCTGCCGGCGACGCCCTGCTCGCCCTGCCATCCTCCGGCCCGCACTCCAACGGCTACTCGCTGATCCGCAAGATCATCGAAGTGTCCGGTGCCGACATCGAGAACATCCAGCTCGACGGCAAGCCGCTGACCGACCTGCTGATGGCCCCGACCCGCATCTACGTCAAGCCACTGCTCAAGCTGATCAAGGACACCGGCGCGGTCAAGGCCATGGCCCACATCACCGGCGGCGGCCTGCTGGACAACATCCCGCGCGTACTGCCAAAAGGCGCCCAGGCGATCGTCGACGTGGCCAGCTGGCAGCGTCCTGCGGTATTCGACTGGCTGCAGGAAAAAGGCAACGTCAATGAAACCGAAATGCACCGCGTGCTGAACTGCGGCGTGGGCATGGTGATCTGCGTGGCGCAGGAACACGTTGAAACCGCGCTGAACGTATTGCGTGAAGCCGGCGAGCAGCCTTGGGTCATCGGCCAGATCGCCACCGCTGCCGAAGGCGCGGCTCAGGTTGAACTGAAGAACCTCAAGGCTCACTGATGCCTCGGACCTGTGATGTCGTGGTGCTGCTTTCCGGCACCGGCAGTAACTTGCAGGCCCTGATCGACAGCACGCGCACCGGCGACAGCCCGGTGCGCATCGCTGCGGTGATCTCCAACCGCAGCGACGCCTACGGCCTGCAACGCGCCAGGGACGCGGGTATCGAAACCCGCTCGCTGGATCACAAGGCTTTCGAAGGCCGCGAGGCCTTCGACAGCGCCTTGGTCGAACTGATCGACGCCTTCAACCCCCAACTCGTGGTACTGGCCGGTTTCATGCGCATTCTCAGCCCTGGCTTCGTGCGGCACTACGAAGGGCGCCTGCTGAATATCCACCCTTCCCTGCTGCCCAAGTACAAAGGCATGCACACGCACCAACGCGCCCTGGATGCCGGTGACAGCGAGCATGGCTGCAGCGTGCACTTCGTCACCGAGGAACTCGATGGCGGGCCTCTGGTCGTACAGGCAGTGGTTCCGGTAGAGTCTGACGACTCGGCGCAGACCCTTGCGCAACGGGTTCATACCCAGGAACACAGGATTTACCCGCTGGCTGTGCGCTGGTTTGCCGAGGGGCGGTTGATTCTTGGTGACCAGGGTGCATTATTGGACGGTCAGTTACTTGCGGCCAGCGGCCACTTGATTCGAACCTAGGAGATTTTATGCGTCGCGCCTTGCTCTTCGCTTTTGCGCTGTTCGCCTTGCCTGCCGTGCAAGCGGCAGATCTACACCCGTTCTCCGCCAGCTACACCGCCGACTGGAAACAGTTGCCCATGAGTGGTTCGGCAGAACGCAGCCTGACCAAGAACGGTGACGGCACCTGGACCTTGAACTTCAAGGCTTCCATGATGATCGCCAGCCTGACCGAAACCAGTGTGATCCTGTTCGACAAGGACACCCTGCAACCGAAGAGCTACGCCTTCGAACGCGGCGGCCTGGGCAAGACCAAGAAGATCAACCTGGACTTCGACCCGTCGACCAAGAAAGTCACGGGTTTTGAAAACAAAGACCCGGTCAATGTGCCCCTGCAAAGCGGCATGCTCGACAAGTCGACCTACCAGTTGGCCTTGCAGCGCGACGTGGCAGCCGGCAAGAAAAGCATGAGCTACAACGTGGTTGAAGGCACCGACGTCGACACCTACGACTTCCGTGTGATCGGCCCGGAAAAGGTCCAGACCAAGGTCGGCAGCATTGACGCGATCAAGGTCGAGCGCGTACGCGACCCGACTCAAAGCAAGCGCATCACCCAGATGTGGTTCGCCAAGGACCTGGGTGGCATCCTGGTAGCCCTGCGTCAGGTGGAAACCGACGGCAAGGAATACAACATCATGTTGCAAGACGGTACCGTTGACGGCAAAGCCATCAAGGGCAGCTGATTGGATTGATGAGCTGAGAAGAGCCTCGCTGAATGCGGGGCTTTTTTTCGTCTGGGGGTTTTGGGTTCAAGTGTCTGCCGTCATCGGGAGCCCAACATGAAACTTCTGTCATAAACCTCTAAAGCGGTTTACTTAGCAAGCTAACAAACCGTATAAAAAGACCTGCGACGACTTGCCGCATACCCACCAGAAATTGGAGCAAGCAGATGACTGTAAAAGTAACTGAACGCGACGACGAACATATGTCCCACGAAGCGCTGGGCCATGGGATTCACATCTGGGATGTCCACCAACAAGACCTGCTGGTCGGCATGTTTCATAACGAGAGCGACGCTCATAATTATAAAAACGAGCTCGAAGCCCTTGAGATGAAACGCCAGGCGCAAAGCTCCTGAAACTTCAAAATCCTGTAGGCCCCCCAGCCCCACGCAGCTGGGGGGCCTATAAAACACAAACCCCGCCTTTTGAGCGGGGTTTGTGTGTTCTGGGGCTGCTTCGCAGCCCAACGCAGGGCAAGCCTGCTCACCACAATTCGTAGCTACAGCCTTACCACATCAAATCATCCGGGATCTGGTAGGCCGCGTACGGATCATCCTCATCCGGCACCTGGCTTTCGGTGAGGATATTGAGCTGCACGATACGTTCCGGGGCGCGCTCCTGGATCTTCAGCGCGGCTTCACGGGGGATCACCTCGTAGCCGCCACCGTGATGCACGATGGCCAGGGAGCCGTTGCTCAGCTTGTTGCGCATCAACGTGTTGACCGACAGGCGCTTGACCTTCTTGTCATCCACGAAGTTGTAGTAGTCCTCGGTCGTGAGCTTAGGCAGGCGCGAGGTCTCGATCAGTTGCTTGACCTGGGCCGTACGGGCCTTGGCCTCGGCTTTTTCCTGTTGCTGGCGGTTCAGCTCCTGGTCACGCTTGACCTTCTCGGCCTGCGCTTCGGCGGCCAGGCGCGCCTGGGTGTCATCGGCCTCGATCTGGCCCTTGTGGACCAGGCGCTGCTGCTTCTGTTTCTCTTTGCCGACCTGCTTGGCCTGCTTTTGGTTGACCAGACCTGCTTTGAGCAACTGGTCGCGAAGGGAAAGGCTCATGGTGCTTACTCACTTAGGCAACTGCTCAACCGCAGCTGGACACGTTCTTTTCCTGACGTTTGGCTTCGCCCCACAGGGCGTCCAACTCTTCGAGGGTGCAATCTTCTATGGGTTGGTGGGTGTCGCGCAATGCCTGTTCGATAAATCGGAAGCGTCGCTCGAACTTGGCATTGGCGCCACGCAGCGCGGTTTCCGGGTCGACCTTGAGGTGACGGGCCAGGTTGACCGCCGCGAACAGCAGGTCACCGACTTCATCGGCGATGGCCTCCGGGTCGTTGTCGGCCATGGCTTCGAGCACTTCGTCCAGCTCTTCGCGCACGTTATCCACCACCGGCAACGCCGATGGCCAGTCGAAGCCGACCTGGCTGGCGCGCTTCTGCAATTTGGCGGCCCGGGACAGGGACGGCAAGGCGCTGGGCACATCGTCCAGCAGGGACAGCTGCTCCGGCGCGTCGGATTTTTCCGCACGCTCCTCGGCCTTGATCTGCTCCCAACGTTCCTTGACCTGTTCTTCACTCAGTTGAGGAATATCCATCGGCGCATACAGATCGCCGGTCGGGAACACATGGGGATGGCGGCGAATCAGTTTGCGGGTGATGCTGTCGATCACCCCGGCAAATTCGAAACGCCCCTCTTCCCGCGCCAGCTGGCTGTAATACACCACTTGGAACAACAGGTCGCCCAACTCACCCTGCAGATGATCAAAGTCGCCGCGTTCGATGGCGTCGGCCACTTCGTAGGCCTCTTCCAGGGTGTGCGGGACAATGGTCGCGTAGGTTTGCTTGATGTCCCACGGGCACCCGTATTGCGGGTCCCGCAGGCGGTTCATCAGGTGCAGCAGGTCTTCAAGTGAATACATCATGGTGTGCGGTTACGCCGTGTCTCGATGATGTTCGGCAACTGGGAAATCCGCCCCAGCAGCCGCCCCAGCGCGTCCAACCCCGGAATCTCGATGGTCAGGGACATCAACGCGGTGTTGTCCTCTTTATTCGAGCGGGTGTTGACCGCCAGCACGTTGATGCGCTCATTGAGCAGCACTTGCGAGACGTCGCGCAGCAGGCCGGAACGGTCGTAGGCACGGATGATGATGTCCACCGGGTAGGTGAGCACCGGCACCGGACCCCAGCTGACCTGGATAATCCGCTCCGGCTCGCGCCCGCCCAGTTGCAGCACCGAGGCGCAGTCCTGGCGGTGAATGCTTACGCCACGGCCTTGGGTGATGTAGCCGACGATGGCATCCCCCGGCAACGGCTGGCAGCAGCCGGCGATTTGCGTCAGCAGGTTGCCGACGCCCTGGATCTGGATATCGCCGCGCTTGCCGGGCTTGTAGCCGGTGGCCTTGCGTGGGATCAGCTCCAGTTGTTCGTTGCCGCGCTCCGGCTCGACCAGTTGCTGGGCCAGGTTGACCAGTTGCGCCAGGCGCAGGTCGCCGGCACCGAGGGCGGCGAACATGTCTTCGGCGATCTTCATGTTGGCCTTTTCGGCCAGCTTGTCGAAGTCCACCTGGGGCAGGCCCAGGCGGCCCAGCTCGCGTTCGAGCAGGGTCTTGCCGGCGGCGACGTTCTGGTCGCGCGCCTGCAGCTTGAACCAATGGACGATCTTCGCCCGCGCCCGCGATGTGGTGATGTAGCCCAGGTTCGGGTTCAGCCAGTCGCGGCTCGGCGTGCCGTGCTTGCTGGTGATGATCTCGACCTGCTCGCCGGTTTGCAGGCTGTAGTTGAGCGGTACGATGCGCCCGTTGATCTTGGCACCTCGGCAGTTATGGCCGATCTCGGTGTGCACGCGGTAGGCGAAGTCCAGCGGCGTGGCGCCCTTGGGCAAGTCGATGGCATGGCCGTCGGGGGTGAAGATGTAGACCCGGTCCGGCTCGATATCCACGCGCAACTGTTCGGCCAGGCCGCCGATGTCGCCGAGTTCTTCGTGCCATTCCAGCACTTGGCGCAGCCAGGAGATTTTCTCCTCGTACTGGTTGGACCCGGCCTTGACGTCGGTGCCCTTGTAGCGCCAGTGCGCGCACACGCCCAGTTCTGCCTCTTCGTGCATGGCGTGGGTGCGGATCTGCACTTCCAGCACCTTGCCCTCGGGGCCGATCACCGCGGTATGCAGCGAGCGATAACCATTTTCCTTGGGGTTGGCGATGTAGTCGTCGAACTCCTTGGGAATGTGCCGCCACAGCGTATGGACGATACCCAGCGCGGTGTAGCAGTCGCGCATTTCCGGCACCAGCACGCGCACCGCACGCACATCGTAGATCTGGCTGAAGGCCAGGCCCTTGCGCTGCATTTTGCGCCAGATCGAGTAGATGTGTTTGGCGCGGCCGCTGATGTCGGCATCGACCCCGGTGGCCTGCAGCTCGGCGCGCAACTGGCCCATCACGTCGCTGATAAAGCGCTCACGGTCGAGCCGCCGCTCGTGCAGCAGCGTGGCGATCTGTTTGTATTGATCAGGTTCGAGGTAGCGGAAGGACAAGTCCTCCAGCTCCCACTTGATATGGCCGATACCCAGGCGGTGGGCCAGGGGCGCGTAGATGTCGAAGACTTCGCGGGCAACGCGGTTGCGCTTTTCGTCGTCCGCGGTCTTCACCGCACGGATTGCGCAGGTGCGTTCGGCCAGCTTGATCAGGGCGACACGCACGTCGTCGACCATCGCCACCAGCATCTTGCGCAGGTTTTCCACCTGACCCTGGGTGCCCAGCACCATGGACTGGCGCGGGCTGAGGCTGGCGCTGATGGCGGCCATGCGCAGCACGCCGTCGATCAGCTTGGCCACCACCGCGCCAAAACGCTGGCTGACGGTCGGCAACTGGATGTGCCCTTCGCGCACGCCGCGATAGAGCACGGCGGCGATCAGCGAGTCCTGGTCCAGCTTGAGATCGGCAAGGATCTCGGCGATTTCCAACCCGGTGCGAAAGCTGGAAGTGCCTTCGGCCCACAGGTTCTTCGCTGCATTGTCTTGTTGCTCAGACTCACGAGCGAACTCGCAGGCTGCTTTCAAGGCTTCACGGTCCAGTGCCGGGTCGACACTGATGGCATGATCCAGCCATGCCTCGAGATTGATACTGCCGTCGGTGTTGATCGGCTGGTGTGCTCTCACCTGTACCATCTTGCTTACCTTCCCTATGACGCACCTTGGATGCGCCAAAATCATCGCCGACCTTTTTACTGCGAGCTCCGCGGCAGATCATAGGCCTTGGAGAACGCAGGCCAGTCGGATTAAACGGGCATCCTAGCCCGCTTCAAATAACGCCATGGCCTCGACATGCGCTGTCTGCGGAAACATGTCGAGGATCCCGGCACGTTTTAGCCGGTAGCCTTGCTTGACCAGCTCAACCGTGTCCCGCGCCAGCGTCGCCGGGTTGCAGGACACATACACCAGGCGCCTGGCCCCCAGGGTGGCGAGCTTGCGCACAACCTCCAGGGCACCATCGCGGGGTGGGTCCAAGAGTACCGCAGAAAAGCCCTGTTTGGCCCATTCCACGTCATTCAAAGGCTGGGACAAATCGGCCTGAAAAAACTGCGCATTATGCAAATTGTTGCTGATGGCGTTCCGTGCAGCCCGGTCCACCATGGTCTGCACACCTTCCACCGCCACCACTTCGCACACCTGTTTCGCCAGCGGCAGGGCAAAGTTGCCCAGGCCGCAGAACAGGTCCAGCACCCGCTCATCAGGTTGCGGCGCCAGCCAGTCCAGGGCCTGGGCAACCATCGCCTCGTTGACCGCGGCGTTGACCTGGACAAAATCCCCCGGTCGGTACGCCAACTCCAAGTCCCATGGGTCCAATCGAAACCCTAGTGACTGATCGGGCTCAATCGGTTCCGGCTGACCTTCACCATGCAGCCACAGCTGGGCGTCATGGAAGCTGCAGAATTCTTTCAGGATCAGCAGGTCCGCCCCCGACAACGGCGCCATATGCCGCAGCAACACGGCGACGGACGAACCACTGAACAACTCCACATGCCCCAGGGCCTGAGGTTTGCTCAGGCGGCGCAGCATGTTCGGCAGGCGCTGCATGATCGGTTGCAAGGCCTGTACCAGCACCGGGCAATCATCGATGGCGACGATGTCCTGGCTGGCCACGGCGCGGAAACCCACCTCGAGCTTCTTCGCCTTGGCATCCCAACGCACCGCCACCCGGGCGCGGCGCCGGTAAGCGAATTCCGGCCCACTCAATGGAGCGGCCCACTCCTGCGGTTCGACACCGGCCACGCGGGACAGTTGCTCGGCGAGCATGCGCTGTTTCAGGGCAAGTTGTTCGGCATGGGGCAAGTGCTGCACGCTGCAACCGCCACAGCGACCGAAGTGCGCGCACGGTGCCGGACGGCGCAGTTCACTGGCCGTGAACACACGCTCGGTGCGGGCCTCGACCACCTTGCCGTGGGTGCCCAACACTCGCGCTTCAACCTCTTCGCCGGCCAGCGCACCGTTGACAAACCAGGTGCGGCCTTCAAAGAACACGATGCCGCGGCCGTCGTTGGCCAGGCGCTCGATGGTCAGGCGTTGCTTCTTGCCCACGGGAATCTGTGGGGCCCGGCTGCCGCCCGTCGGTTGGAAGCGCAGGCCTCTCTCGTGCTTGGCCATCAGTTGGGTTCGTCGAAAATGCCGGTCGACAGGTAACGGTCGCCTCGGTCACAGATGATCGCAACGATCACCGCGTTTTCCACTTCCTTGGACAAGCGCAACATACCCGCCACGGCGCCGCCGGACGACACGCCGCAGAAGATGCCTTCTTCACGCGCCAGGCGGCGGGTGGTGTCTTCGGCTTCACGCTGGGCCATGTCGATGATGCGGTCCACGCGCGTCGCGTTGTAGATCTTCGGCAAATACTCTTCGGGCCAGCGACGAATGCCTGGGATCGCCGCGCCTTCCATTGGTTGCAGGCCGACGATCTGGATCGCCGGGTTCTGCTCCTTGAGGTAGCGCGAGTTGCCCATGATGGTGCCGGTGGTGCCCATGGAACTGACGAAATGGGTGATGGTGCCCTGGGTCTGGCGCCAGATTTCCGGACCGGTGGTGGTGTAGTGCGCTTCGGGGTTGTCCCCATTGGCGAACTGGTCCAGCACCTGGCCACGGCCTTCGGCGGCCATGCGCTCGGCGAGGTCGCGGGCGCCTTCCATGCCTTCTTCCTGGGTGACCAGCACCAACTCGGCGCCATAGGCGGTCATCGCCGCCTTGCGCTCGGCGCTGCCGTTGTCGGGCATGATCAGCACCATCTTGTAGCCCTTGATCGCGGCGGCCATGGCCAGGGCGATCCCGGTATTACCCGAGGTGGCTTCGATCAGGGTGTCGCCGGGCTTGATCTGCCCGCGCAGTTCCGCGCGGGTGATCATCGACAGCGCCGGGCGGTCTTTTACCGAGCCGGCCGGGTTGTTGCCTTCGAGCTTGAGCAACAGGGTATTGCTGGTTTCACCCGCCATGCGTTGCAAGCGGACCAGGGGCGTGTTGCCGACGCAATCGGCGATTGTAGGGTACTGCAAGGTCATGGCGTATTCGCAATCCAGACTGCGGGGGCGAACATCATACCGGGAAAGGTCGGCTGGCCATATCACGCAAAGTGTGGTGCTTATGGCTTAAAGGAATAAGCGAGGGAGGTGCTGGCTGGGCGGGCGCCATCGGGGCATGGGTATCTACACAACTTCCAGTGAATACGGAATCTATGGCAATTAGGCTTCTGTGGTGAGCGGGCTTGCCCCGCTCACCACAGAGTTATGTGTCAGCCTTTAAGAGTTGTGTAGATACCTATGGCCATCGGGGGCAAGCCCCTCCCACACTGGACCGCATTCTCATGCTGGAACTCGGTCGAATGTGGGAGGGGGCTTGCCCCGATGGCCGCGCCTCGATATCCCGCCTAGCGCAAATGCCCATCGCCATGATTTCTCCGAAAGACCTCCTCCCCCATCGCCGCAATCTGCCCTTCGATCAATGCATCAAACGGCTTGAGCAACGGCTCGAACGACACCGGCGCCTCCAGCACCTGCAACGCCTGCACAATCGCCTCCACCGTCGACAACGCCCCTGGCCCCGGCGCCTTGCGCAGTCGATAGCGGGACACGGCGCCCTCGACCAGCGTCACCCGAGGCAGCGCCGCCAGCAAAGGATTGAGGTGCAGCAGTTTGCGCGCCTTGCGCCAGGTGCCGTCGGGCACCACTAACAATAACGGCTGATCGCCGGGAGCATAGGCTTGCAGCGGCTGTGCATCGTCAGCCGGAAACAACAGCCGCGCCTGATAGCCGGGCGGGTTCAACAGGGTCGGCAAGTCATCAAAGACCTCGCCCACCACCAACTGCGCATTGTTCAATCCCAACGCCGCCAGCCGCGCGGTATTGAGCGCATGGTTGACCTCACTCGGGTGCTGCAAAACAAGCACACGTGTGCGGCTGTCGAGGCTGGGAATCAGCGCGCACAGGCAATGGGCGGCGGGCCTGAGGCAGCGGGAACAGTGGGGTCGGGACATGGTTGTTCAGGCCTGGTTGAGCTGGGCTTTGAGTAGATCGCGGAAGGTCTGGATCAGCGGTTCGCGGCTGCGACCCCGGCGCATGATCATCGAGAACGGCGCCTGGTAGCCGAAGGTCGCCGGCAGCAATACGCGCAGGTCGCCCTTGTCGGCCCAGGCCTGGGCGTAGTGCTCGGGCAGGTAGCCGATGTAGGCACCCGAGAGCACCAGGATCAGCTGCGCTTCCATACTTTCCACCGTGGCGGCGCTGTGTTTGAAGCCGTGGCGCGCCAGTTCGGCCTGGCTCCAGTAGCCGCGCCCGACCATGCGCTGCTGGGTGATCACCTGCTCGGGGATGCGTCGTTCGCTGAACAACGGATGGCGGGTGCTGCAATACAACCAGTGCTGCTCGCGGTACAGCGGCATGTAGATCAGCCCGCTCATGCGGTTGGAGAAGGCACCGATGGCCAGGTCCAGGCGGTTGTCCTGCACGCCGAGTTGCAGTTCGTAGGGGCTCATCACCGATAGATTCAGGTGCACCGCCGGGTGCTCCAGGCTGTAGGCGCCGATAACCTCGGCGAACGGCAAGGCCTTGTCGCTCACTGTAGAGTCGAGCACGCCGAGCTTGAGCGTCCCGCGCAGCTCGCCCTTGAGCGCGGCGGCGTATTGCTCGAAGCCTTCCAGTTCGCCGAGCAGGCGCAAGGTTTCCTGGTGAAACAGCTCGCCCTTGCTGGTCAGGCTGAACCCACCCCGCCCGCGATGGCACAGCACCAGGCCCAACGCACTTTCCAACTGGCTCATGTAGGTGCTGATGGCCGAGGTGGACAGGTTGAGTTCGTGCTGGGCATTGGCGAACCCCTGGTGGCGCACGACGCTGACGAAGATGCGCAGGAGTTTCAGGTCGGGCAAGGCGCTGGCCATGGTCGGCTCCGGGTGTAGATGTGGGCAGTCTACCTGCCCGCATTAGTTTAGAAAAACCTGAACTAAGTATTTGCCCCTGCCGATTCTTCCCTTCCTGCGCTTTTCGCAGAATCGGCCCCTGATAAACACAACAACGATGAGGCAATCCCGTGGACAAGATTTTCCACCAACCACTGGGCGGCAACGAAATGCCGCGCTTCGCCGGCATCGCCACCATGATGCGTCTTCCCCACCTGCAATCGGCCAAGGGCCTGGATGCGGCCTTTATCGGCGTGCCCCTGGACATCGGCACCTCGCTGCGCGCCGGTACCCGCTTCGGGCCGCGTGAAATCCGCGCCGAGTCGGTGATGATCCGCCCTTACAACATGGCCACCGGTGCCGCGCCGTTCGACTCGCTGTCAGTGGCGGATATTGGCGACGTGGCGATCAACACCTTCAATCTGCTGGACGCCGTGCGCATCATCGAAGAGGCCTACGATGAGATTCTCGAGCACAACGTGATCCCGATGACGTTGGGCGGCGACCACACCATCACCCTGCCGATCCTGCGGGCGATCCACAAGAAACACGGCAAGGTCGGGCTGGTGCACATCGATGCCCACGCCGACGTCAACGACCATATGTTCGGCGAGAAAATCGCCCACGGCACCACCTTCCGCCGCGCCGTGGAAGAAGGCCTGCTCGATTGCGACCGCGTGGTGCAGATCGGCCTGCGCGCCCAGGGTTATACCGCCGAAGACTTCAACTGGAGCCGCAAACAGGGCTTTCGCGTAGTGCAGGCCGAAGAATGCTGGCACCACTCCCTCGCGCCACTGATGGCCGAGGTGCGGGAAAAAGTCGGCGGCGGCCCGGTGTACCTGAGCTTCGACATCGACGGCATCGACCCGGCCTGGGCGCCCGGCACCGGCACCCCGGAAATCGGCGGGCTGACCACCATCCAGGCGATCGAAATCATCCGTGGCTGCCAGGGCCTCGACCTGGTTGGTTGCGATCTGGTAGAAGTTTCGCCGCCCTACGACACCACCGGCAACACCTCGCTGCTGGGCGCCAACCTGCTGTACGAGATGCTCTGCGTACTGCCTGGCGTGGCGCACCGCTGATGAGCGTGCCGCAGGTATTGAAAGCCGCCGCCGACCTGGTGTCGGCCTTTGCGCGCAACGACCGCGCCGCCTACTTCGGCGCGTTCACGGCCGATGCCAGCTTTGTGTTCTACACCCTCCCCCAACCGCTGCTCAGTCGCGATGCCTACCAGGCGTTGTGGGACAGCTGGCGCCGGGATGAAGGATTTGAGGTGCTGTCCTGCACCTCAAGTAACGCCGTGGTCAGCCTGCAGGGTGACGTGGCGATATTTATCCATGACGTGGCCACCGAGCTGCGCATGAACGGGGAGCAATTCTTTAGCCAGGAACGCGAGACCATTGTCTTCAAACGCCAAGGATCTCGCACAGAACAACAAGAAGGCCCGTGGCTGGCCTGTCACGAACATTTGTCCGCTATGCCGGAAGGGCTGCCGTCCCCTTAGCCAATGTGATCGGAGCTGATCATGAATAATAAAAACAACGATAAAAGTATTCGCACAATAGAAACCAACGGGGTCGAACAGATCCCGGACAACGAACGTACCGCCACCCCCAAGGATCTGTTCCGCCTGATCTTTGGCGGCGCCAATACCTTTGCCACCGCCGTGCTCGGTTCCTTTCCGGTGTTGTTCGGCCTGTCGTTCCAGGCCGGCGTCTGGGCGATTGTGCTGGGTGTGCTGGTGGGTGCGTTGATCCTGGCGCCGATGGGCCTGTTCGGGCCGATCAATGGCACCAACAACGCAGTGTCTTCCGGTGCGCACTTCGGCGTGCACGGGCGGATTGTCGGCTCGTTTCTGTCATTGCTGACGGCGATTGCCTTCTTCTCACTGTCGGTGTGGAGTTCAGGCGATGCGCTGGTCGGCGGTGCGAAACGGCTGATCGGCCTGCCGGAAACCGACCTGACCCTGGGCCTGGCCTACGGCGTATTCGCCATGCTTGTCCTGACGGTGTGCATCTACGGCTTTCGCTTCATGCTGTGGGTCAACCGCATTGCGGTCTGGGCGGCAAGCCTGCTGTTTCTGTTGGGCATCTTCGCGTTCGCGCCGACCTTCGACAGCCACTTCGCCGGCACCGTAGCCCTGGGCCAGACCGGCTTCTGGGCGGCCTTTATCGGCGCGGCGCTGGTGGCCATGAGCAACCCGATTTCCTTCGGGGCGTTCCTGGGTGACTGGTCACGCTATATCCCGCGTGAGACGCCGAAAATGCGCATCATGCTGGCGGTAGTCCTGGCACAGATCGCCACCTTGATCCCGTTCCTGTTCGGCCTGACCACCGCCACCATCGTGGCGATCAAGGCGCCGGACTACATCGCGGCCAACAACTACGTCGGCGGTCTGCTGGCGGTGGCACCGACCTGGTTCTTCCTGCCGGTGTGCCTGATCGCGGTGATTGGCGGCATGTCCACCGGCACCACCTCGCTGTATGGCACCGGGCTGGACATGTCCAGCGTGTTCCCGCGCCTGCTGTCGCGGGTCAAGGCCACGCTGCTGATCGGGGTGATGTCGATTGCCTTCATCTTTATCGGACGTTTCGCCGCCAACCTGGTGCAGAGCGTGTCGACCTTCGCCGTGCTGATCATCACCTGCACCACGCCATGGATGGTGATGATGATCATCGGCCTGATCGTGCGTCGCGGCTTCTACTGCCCCGATGACCTGCAGGTGTTTACCCGGGGTGAAACCGGCGGCCGCTACTGGTTCAGCCATGGCTGGAACTGGCGCGGGCTGGGGGCCTGGATTCCGAGTGCGCTGGTGGGCCTGTGCTTCGTCAACTTGCCGGGGCAGTTTGTCGGGCCGCTGGGCAACCTGGCCGATGGCATCGATATCAGCCTGCCGGTGACGCTGGGGTTGGCGTCGGTGGTGTACCTGACGTTGTTGCGTGTGTTTCCGGAGCCGGCTTCGGTGTATGGCCCCAAGGGTCCGCTTCGCAGCCCTGCGGGAGCAGGCTCCGCTCCCACAACAAGTTCGCCTGTTACCTAAAACAATAATCGGAGACCCGCCGTCATGGCTTTGGATTTATTCGTCGTACTCATCTACGCCGCCGGCATGCTCGTGCTCGGCTATTACGGCATGCGCCGCGCCAGGACCCACGAAGACTACCTGGTGGCCGGTCGCAACCTGGGCCCGTCGCTGTACATGGGCACCATGGCCGCCACGGTACTGGGCGGTGCATCCACCGTCGGTACCGTGCGCCTGGGTTATGTGCATGGCATCTCCGGCTTCTGGCTGTGTGCGGCGTTGGGCATGGGGATCATCGCGCTGAACCTGTTCCTGGCCAAGCCGCTGCTCAAGCTGAAAATCTTCACCGTCACCCAGGTGCTGGAAAAACGCTACAACCCCATGGCCCGCCAGGCGAGTGCGGTGATCATGCTGGCCTATGCGCTGATGATCGGCGTGACCTCGATCCTGGCCATCGGCACGGTGCTGCAAGTGCTGTTCGGCCTGCCGTTCTGGATTTCGGTGTTGCTGGGCGGTGGTGTGGTGGTGGTCTACTCGACCATCGGCGGCATGTGGTCCCTGACCCTCACCGACATCGTGCAGTTCGTAATCAAGACCGTCGGCCTGATGTTTATCCTGCTGCCGATCTGCCTGTACCGCGTCGGCGGTTGGGATGAGCTGGTGGCCAAGCTGCCGGCATCGAGCTTCAGCTTCACCGCGATCGGCTGGGACACGATCATCACCTACTTCATGATCTACTTCTTCGGCATCCTGATCGGCCAGGACATCTGGCAGCGGGTGTTCACCGCCCGCGACGAAAAGGTCGCCAAGTACGCAGGCACTTTCGCCGGCTTCTACTGCATCCTTTACGGCCTCGCCTGTGCGCTGATCGGCATGGCGGCCCATGTGCTGATTCCGGACCTGGACAACGTCAACAACGCGTTCGCGGCCATCGTCAAAGTCTCGCTGCCGGACGGCATCCGCGGCCTGGTGATCGCGGCGGCACTGGCGGCGATGATGTCCACCGCCAGCGCCGGCTTGCTCGCCGCCTCCACCGTATTGACCGAAGACCTGCTGCCACGCCTGCGCGGCGGCAGACAATCGAGCCTGGCAATCAACCGCCTGTTCACGATGCTGACCGGTATCGTCGTGCTGGGCATCGCACTGGTGGTCAATGACGTGATCAGCGCCCTGACCCTGGCCTACAACCTGCTGGTGGGTGGCATGCTGATCCCGCTGATCGGCGCGATCTTCTGGAAGCGCGCGACCACGTCGGGGGCAATCACCTCCATGAGCCTGGGTTTTGTAACGGCGCTGGTGTTCATGTTCAAGGATGGCCTGGATGCGAACACGCCGATCTACTACAGCCTGGCAGTGGCGCTGGTGAGTTTTGTGCTGGTGAGTGTGTTGTCACGCCGGCCAGAGGGGGTCGCGGCCAGCGCGGTTTGAGATAGAGCGGGATTTAGAGCGGTTTCTTCAGCGGGCGCGACGTCGGATGTCGCGCCCGTTTTTTATCATGAGTACATTGTGGAAACTGCTGGCGCCTTAGTCTGGATGATTTCCTCGACCAAGGAGGCCCACACCAATCCCTGGGTGGTGCCCCCGGCATACGTTCCGCCGGCGGCAATGCGGTTGTAGGCGGAGCAATAAACTATCGACAGTCCATCAGGCTCCTCTCCTTCCATGGCCGTGACGACGAACTGTTCTCTGCTCAGTTCAGCAATGCGGGCCGGACTCAGATGCTGGGGCAGGAACCAAACCCCAGCGCGCCGCAAAAGCGCCTCTATCTCATCCATCAAATGCGCAATGCCCAGATCGTCGCCCGATGCGTCAATTGATGGATTGTCGGCCAGAAACTTTTCAAACAGCTCAATGCCTGCACGGTTGCACTCCACGGCCAGGTACTGGTTTCCAGGCGTCAGATAAGCGTTGTCCAGCGGCTTTGCAGTCGTCTCCGTGGCTGAAAGGTGGCGCATGTTCACCTGCTTATGACTGGCGCCATCGCTCTGCTGATGTCCTCCGTAGACCGAGACCTGATAATTGGCCAGGCGGAACATCACGGCTTGGAGCAGGCCGTTGATGCCTCGACCGATGATCGATACGCGCGGCGCGCCGGCATCTGCCTGTTGCGCGGGGATCATCAATGAGTGGGCAAGTTTGCGCCGGACCAGGCAGCGCAAGGCGGTCAGGCTCAGTTGAATCGAGACAGCATAGTCAAGGTCGCCATGGCAGGCTTCAGTCATTGCCGCCTGGGTTGTCAGGGTCGCCGGTTTGCGCCACTTGGAGACACTGCAGCCGAGTGCCTGCGCGCGCACCCGAAATGCATCCAGTGTCCCAGGCCCGTAGTCCAATACAAGCTGGATAGCTTCAGCCGTTGCCAGGGCCCGCAAAGCGTCATCGCTGAAGACATCCGGCTTGGCGACGCAGACCAGACGAGCCTGTCTGTGCAGGCACTGAATAAGGGCCCGATCAATGCGATGGGTGGACTCATCATTCAGGGATAAACAGATAGCGACGGCACGAGCCCCCTCCAGCACCTCGAACCAGTCCACGTCAAAGGACACTCGGCTGTCGGAATAGGCTCTGCCGAGAGTGTCCGGCCTCTGACCATGTCGATCCAATACCTTGATCCGAACCTCCGGATCTCGATCAAGCAACAACTTGACCAGCTCCCTGCCCACGTTGCCGTATCCCAGCACACAGATGTCGCGCGGCAGGGAGCCATCGGCCAGTGTCAGCCAGCGCGCCATATAGGCGGCGACATGTGGCGCGTTGACCCCCGGCGTATTGACTACGCGGATGTCGTTGGAGCCGCAAAGGTCCAGTCGCACCTTATCCAGGCTCGTACCTCTGCGGATCAAATGGAGGTCGCCAAACGGGTGGGATATGCGCCATTGAGCGATGACGTCTGCATCGATCGCCTGGTCCCCGACAATGATCGCCGATGGACTCAGGAGACCGATCTGTATGAGCAGATCGTGTTTGGTCAATGTCGGGGGAAAGAACACCACGTTACTGGGTGCGTGAGCTTTCCAGGCTCTCGACACCGGTGCGAGATGCAGGATATTTCCGGTTATGGCGATGAGTGACGCGGCGACTGGCTGAATGGAAGAGAGCCTCATAGCTGTGTCTCCAACACTTCTGACGGACTGATGCCTCGCAGAGAGCCCTTCAATAAAGGTGGGCGTTATTGGAAGGCCGTTGAGGAACTCAACCTACGCTCATGGTTTGAATTGAATAAGCCAGCCAATTCTGATGAACAAGTAGCCTGATTCCGACACGTGAAGGTCAGAGGCCTGACTGACCTGCATGGATTCGGACTACTTGCCTAGGTTACCGAGGGATGACAGGCAGTTCCTGAAAGCAGACGCTCGCATCCGAACGATTGTTCAGACACTGAGGCGAGTGAGTGTTAGGGCGTGAGGGTGCTATCGCGCAGGCCCGAGGCAAGGGTGACTTGGGCGGCGAAGAGCATGGCTGGCGTTAAAAGTTCTGCATGGACGCTGCGACGTGGGATGTCACGCCCGCTGGTTTTGCCTGGCGCAAAATAAACGGTGGGAGCGGGCTTACTCGCCCCCACCTTTAATCCTGCTTCAGCCAGAGATTATCTGCGGCGAGGACGACGCTGCTCGTCATCGGTACGAATCGGCACCGGTTGCAGGGGTGGCTCGATCAAGCCCAATGCAACGCCAAGGTCGTGGAGCCAGTTCTGGATTTTCTCTTTCATGGTTTGCCCCCTTTGAGGGAAATGCTGGTCGGCGCAAGTTCTGTCGCCTTTTCCTACATTGATAGTAGCCCTAAGTCCTACGTATTGCTTGAATGAAACCACAACGAACTGTTACTGAATTGATGCAAATCCTGACGGATCGCTCAAGCAATCGCACGTGCGTCTTGCAGGACCTCGGCCCTGCCCTCTTGCTGCAGGTCGATCCATGCGTTGAGGTTAGCGCCGAGCATACCCTTTCGCCACATCAGCCAGGTCGTCGCAGTGGCAAATTGCCCTGTCAGCGGATGAACGGACACGCTGTCCTTGCCTGGCAAGCTGTCGAGCATGGATTCGGACATCAGCGCCACCCCTGAACCGGCGATGACACAGGCGAGCATGCCTTGGTAAGACTCGATCTCAATCGCCCGCCCCATGGCGACGTGCTCGTGGGAAAACCAGGTTTCCAGCCGCGTGCGGTAGGCGCAACTGCGGCGAAAAGTGAACACCGAACGGCCAGCAACATCCTGTGGCCCGCGCACCGGTGGGTGGTCGGCTTCGCATATCAGCACCAGGCGTTCTTCGCACAGGGCCACACCGTCCAGGGAGGCAATCGTGATGGGCCCGTCCACAAATGCGGCGTCCAGGCGACCGGTGATCAACCCTTCGAGCAGTTCACCGCTGGGCGCCGACAGCACTTGGAGGTTCACCATCGGATACGCCTTGTGATAGCACGCCAGCAGCTTCGGCAAATGCACTGCTGCCGTGCTGTACATGCTGCCCAGTACAAAATTGCCGGCCGGTTGCCCGCCTTGCACGGCGCCATGGGCTTCATCATGCAGCGCCAGCAGACGAGTGCTGTAGTCCAGCAACACCTTGCCCGCCGGAGAAAGCTGCAAGCGCTGGCGCTCGCGCACGAACAATTCCACGCCAAGCTGTTCTTCCATCTGCTTGAGCCGGGTCGACAAGTTCGACGGCACTCGATGCAGGCGCTCGGCAGCGCGGGTGATGGAGCCCTCTTCCGCCACGGCCTGGAAGATGCGCAATTGACTGAACTCCATGGCTTTCTCCAAAACTGAACAAGTTACTCACTATTATTCATTTTTACAGAAAGTCAATCCGCTCTAGCCTGACGGTATTCGCTTACCAGCAGGACACCCGACCATGTCACCCCTCACCCGCTTACTCGCCAGCTTTATCGCCCTGATGATGGCCATGGGCATTGGCCGCTTCGCCCTTACCCCGCAAATGCCCCACTTGCTCAGTGAAGGCCAGATCGACCTGACCGGCGCCGGACTGATCGCAGCGGCCAATTACCTGGGCTACTTCGTAGGCGCGGTGGATTCGATTTTTGCGCGCAGCCATCACCATGTGCGGGGTCGCCTGTATGGCGGGCTCTGGTTGTGCATGCTGCTGACCCTGGCGTCGTACTGGGCCCAGGGTTTCTGGCCACACATGCTGTTGCGCTTCGGTACCGGCGTTGCAAGTGCCTGGGCATTGGTGATGATCACCAGCCTGAGCCAGCCGCTGGCGATTGCCGCCGGGCGTGCACGCCTGGGCGCCCTGGTGTTCGCCGGGCCGGGGCTGGGGATTGTATTGACCGGGTTGCTGGCGCTGGGCTCCAACCTGTTGGGCCAAAGCTCTGCAACCTTGTGGCTGATCTACGGCGTAGTGGCGCTGGTGATGCTGCTGGCAATCTTGCCCTTCCTGCCACAGCCGTCCGCCGTCACTGCGCCTGTTGCAAGCCGCGCCGACACGGCCAGCAACGGCAGCATTACTCACTTGTGCTGGATCTACGTGTTGTTCGGCCTGGGCTACATCATTCCGGCGACCTTCCTGTCACAGATGGCCAGCGCGCAATTCAAGGGCGCCTGGCAGGCTGATCTGTTCTGGCCCTGCTTTGGTTTGGCCGCGGCGATTGGGGTAGTGGTCGCAAGCCTGCGTCCCAAGGACCCGGACACCACCCGCCGCTGGCTGATGACCACGTTGTGGCTGCAGGCGGCCGGGGTATTCGCCTGCCTGCTGGGCAACGGTTGGGGCCTGGCGCTGGGGGTGTTGCTGTGCGGCGGGCCGTTCCTGGCCTGCATGCAGTTGGTGATGGCGCGCCTGCGGGACGTTGCGCCCCACGGCTATCAGCGCAACACCGGGCTGCTGACCGCCAGCTTTGCCATCGGCCAATTGAGTGGGCCGTTGCTGGCGTCGGTGAGCAGCCACCTGAGCGGTGGCCTGCAACCGGCGTTGGTGATTGCCGGTGCAGGCCTGTCAGTGGCGGGAGGGGTGTTGGTCAGCCGGCGACCAACGGTGCCGGCGCACGAACCTGCTCACGCCGCGCCAACACCAGGAAAAACAGCCCACCCAGGAAGCAGCCGGTGAACCAGGCAAAGTTAGCCATGCCCTGCAACGCCGGCGTGAAGGTAATCGCAACACCCACCAGTGTCGCAGGCACCAGGGCCTTGACCGCCGTCCAGTTCACACCGCCGTCGAAGTAATAGCGCCCGCTCGGGCTGTCATCGAACAGCGCGTCCACGTCGATCTTCTGCTTTTTGATCAGGTAGAAGTCCACCAGCAGAATCCCGAACAGCGGGCCGATAAAGGCCGCGAGAATATCCAGGGTGTAGTGGATCATCAGCGGGTTATTGAACAGGTTCCACGGGGTGATGAAGATCGACGCCACCGCGGCGATCATGCCACCGGCGCGCCAGCTGATTTTGCTCGGTGCGACGTTAGCGAAGTCGAACGCCGGGGACACGAAGTTGGCAACGATGTTGATGCCGATGGTGGCAGTCACAAATGCAAAAGCGCCCAGCAGCACCGCCATGCTGTTATCAATGCGCGAGACGGTAGCGATCGGGTCATGGAGCATTTCGCCAAACACCGGCAAGGTGCCCGAGACGATCACCACGGTCACCAGGGAAAACGCCAGGAAGTTCACCGGCAGGCCCCAGAAGTTGCCACGCCGCACGTCCTGCATGCTGCGGCAATAACGGCTGAAATCACCGAAATTCAGGGTTGGCCCGGAAAAATACGACACCACCAGCGCCGTCGCCACGATCACTTGGCCGAACGCCTGCCAGCCCGACAGGGATTTTTCCGCCAGGGTAAAGCTGATATTCGCCCACCCTGCCTTCCAGACGATCCAGCCGGCCAGGGCAAACATCACCGCATAGACCACCGGCCCCGCCCAATCGATAAAGCGGCGGATGGACTCCATGCCGGCCCAGAACACGGCCGCCTGCAACACCCATAAACTGAGGAAACCAAACCAGCCCAGGTAAGACAGGCCGGCAAAATGCGGCTCTGCAAACACCGCCATCTGTGGGAAAAAGCGCAATACCACAATGATCAGGGCACTCGACGCCAGGTAGGTCTGAATCCCGTACCAAGCCACCGCAATCAAGCCGCGAATCACGGCGGGAATGTTCGCGCCGAACACGCCAAACGCCAGCCGGCAGATCACTGGATAGGGCACGGCGGCCTGCTGGCTGGGCTTGGCCACCAGGTTGGCAATCAATTGCACAATGCAAATGCCTGCCAGCAAGGCAATCAATACCTGCCAACTGGCCAGCCCCAGCGCAAACAGACTGGCGGCGAACACATAGCCACCCACGCTGTGCACGTCACTCATCCAGAAGGCAAAGATGTTGTACCAGGTCCACTTTTGCGGCAGCGGCCCCAGGTCCTGGTTGTACAGGCGGGGGCTGTAGCCTTTGGGCAATTGTTCGGTCATCGCGGGCTCCTCGTCATACCGGCCTGCGCTTCCGTCACGGGGTGCATACGGGAGGCGGCATGGTTTGTATACGAGACAGTCAGCAGAATACGTGCCAATAGCACACAATCCCTCTAAAACCGCGTTCCAAAGGGCTACACAGAGCTTTAGTAACGGGGACTGCGCTCAGCAACGGTGCAGATTAATCCTGTACACAATCACCGGTGCACCCGATGTGCACACAAGTACCCGACCGTGCAGCAAGCCGATGTGAGGAAGGCGCCCCAGGCCATGTCCATCACCGCCAACCCGCCGGACCAGCCTTGCAGCGTGGCCCAGTTGCTCAGGTCATAGGTGCCGTAGGCCACCACGCCCAGCAACGCACCCAGTCGGGCCGCGCGTTGCCAGCTGGCACTGGGCAAGACCACGAACACCACGCAACCGAGGACATACAGGAGATAGAACAGCACTGCGGGCAACAGGCGAGGCTGATCGAGCATCAGCGGACCCAGCAGGGATTTGTAGGTCGGGCCCATGAGGACGCCAAGCCAGAGGCCGTCGAGGATCAGGAAGGCAAGCAAGGTGCCGAGGTAGGCGAAGACAGACTTCTTGGACATTGATGCAGCCTCTGTAGGAGCGAGTTTGCTCGCGAAAATATTCCAGGCGCATCACGGTGTCGGATGGACCTTTTTCGCGAGCAAGCTCGCTCCTACAGAAGAGCAAACCGCACTCAGCTTAGTTCAATGCGATCCGCGTGAATCACGATCTGGCCCTGCTTGTAGAGCGCACCAATGGCCTTCTTGAAGTTGCCCTTGCTCACGCCAAACAAGTTGCTGATCACCGCCGGGTCGCTCTTGTCGCTGACCGGCAAACTGCCGTTGTTTTCACGCAACTTGGCGAGGATCTTCGAGTTGAGGCTGGACGCCGCTTCCTGGCCGACCGGTTGCAGGCTCAGGCTGATGTTGCCATCGGCGCGGATCTCTTTGATAAAGCCTTTCTCTTCCTTGCCCGGGCGCAGAAACTTGAACACTTCGTTCTTGTGGATCAGGCCCCAGTGCTTGTTGTTGATGATCGCCTTGAAGCCCATGTCGGTGGCTTCGGCGACCAGCAGGTCGACTTCCTGGCCCACGACGTAGTTGGCCGGCGTCTTGTCCAGGTAGCGGTCGAGGCGCGCGGTCGCGGTAATACGCTTGGTGTGTTTGTCGAGGTAGACATGCACCACGCAGTATTCACCGGCGGTCAGCTGACGTTTCTCTTCCGAATACGGCAGCAACAGATCCTTTGGCAAGCCCCAGTCGAGGAACACGCCAATACTGTTGACTTCCACGACTTTCAAACTGGCAAATTCGCCGACTTGAACTTTCGGTTTTTCGGTAGTGGCGATAAGTTTGTCATCGCTGTCCAGATAAATGAAAACGTTAAGCCAGTCTTCATCTTCACTGGGAATATCTTTGGGGATATACCGATTAGGCAAGAGGATTTCGCCATCTTGCGCCCCATCGAGGTACAAACCAAAGTTAGTGTGTTTAACCACTTGCAAGCTGTTGTAGCGCCCGACTAAAGCCATTTCCAATACCCTCATTGCGTGGGCGGCATTCTACCCGAGTTGCGCTTGCCACGCGCGTGCGCCTGAAAAATCGCGGGTTTGCCTGGCGTTCCAGTGGCAGCGCCCCGCTCGTCCGATCATTCGGCTGAGTTTTGCCACGCCGCCGGTGCCGGCTCAGTCCGTGGTTTCGAGTTAAAACAGTAAGTTAGGGGCTAATATCAAAAATAAACTTTGGCTGTTTTCAGCTGCCGCTCTTATTCCCGGGGGATATTTACCGAGCAATTGTCAAGTATTTCCTGTACGATGCCTGGCCAAGTTAATTTTCTACAGGTTAGTGGCCGCCATGCGTGTAAAAGCATCCAACAGCAAAGCAAAGCCAGCTCCCGCCGTTGAAACCAGCGAATCGATCAACAGCCAGATTGCTGCTTTCCTCAAGTCCGGTGGCGAAATCCAGCAAATTGCCAAGGGCGTGAGCGGCCAGACTTTCGGCCCGTCCAAGCAGATCAGCCTGGGTAAAAAGTAATACCGCGCAGCACATCTGGTCCCTAAGCGTCTTGCCTTCAAGGCGCTAGGACTAGAGCCCGAAATACCCTCTCGCGTCACCTTCAGAACGTGCAAATCGACGAACGGGCCTCACCTCCTGACATTCGCCGGTATGCTTGCACACGTCTAGCACGGGCATCTGCCCTATTTTTCCGTTACTGCTCCTCGCTTTTCATGGAGTGAAGCATGCTTAAACGCTGCATTTTCGTGGCCAGTATCCTGGCGGCCAGCCCTCTCGCCGAAGCGCAGATTTTCCAGCGTGAACTGGGCGACTTCGACCTGAAATTGGGCACCACCCCCAGCCGCAGCATGGCCCAGGGCCTGGTCAAGCCGACCTCGCCGGGCAGTGACTCGTTCCATGGCGGGCTGGACCTGAGCCATGACAGCGGCCTGTACTTCGGCCAGTTTTCGCCGAACATGGGCCTGTCCTCGGCCAGCACTCTCGAAGTCGATTCGTACATGGGGTTCAAGCACCCTTTCGACCAGACCCTGGGCTATGAAGTCGGCCTGATCCACTACAGCTACCCCAAGCTCAGCCCCCTCGACAGCCAGGAGTTCTACGGCGGTCTGAATCTACTCGGCAATCGTTTCGGCGCTTCCTTCAGCAACGACCCGGACCGCCAGGACAGCACGCTGTTCGCCGACCTCGGCGGTACCCAGCCCTTCGGCATCGGCGTCAGCATGAAATACACCACCCATCAGCTGGGCACGCCGGCTTCGGTAGAGGGCGGCACCATCAGCAGCTTCAGCGACTGGTCGGTACAGTTCTCCCGCGCCTGGAAAGGCATCGACCTGGACCTGATCTACAGCGACTCCAGCCTCAGCGGTGGCGATTGTTCGGCCTACTCCGGACACAATTCGCAATGCGATGGCCTGTTGACCCTGAAGGCGGTGCGGTCGTTTTATTGATGGGCTGAACTGTCGCGTGCGCCGCGGGTTCACATGCATTAACTCCCCTCTGCGCAAGGACACGCCCATGTTGCATCGGCTCAAACTGCTGGTGGTATTCCTGACCCTGAGCCTGGTGCTAGCCGGCTGCAACCGTGTGGGCCTGGCCTACCGCAACCTGGACGTGATCATCCCCTGGACCCTCAACGACTACCTGGACATGAACGCCGGGCAGAAGAGCTGGTTCAACGACAAGCTCAAGGACCACCTGGCCTGGCACTGCACCACACAATTGCCGGGTTACCTCGACTGGCTCGACCGCCTGCAAGCAATGGTCGAGAGCAACCAGGTCACCGATGCAGCGCTGCAAACCCGCACGGTTGAGGCCAAGCAGGCGATTGCCGAGGTGGCGCGGGAAATCACCCCGTCCGCGATTGAATTGTTACAAGGACTGGATGACCAACAGGTCAACGACATGAACGATGCCCTGGCCAAGGACTTGCGCAAACGCCAGGACGAATACCTCAAGCCGCCGCTGGCCAAGCAGATCCAGGACCGCGCCGAGCGTATGAACAAGCGTCTGGATGCGTGGATGGGGCCACTGAGCGATAGCCAGAAGAACCGGGTCATGGCCTGGTCCATCAGCCTGGGCGAGCAGAACGAGCAGTGGATCGGCAACCGTGCCCACTGGCAGGCCCAATTCATCGACGCCGTGCAGCAACGCCACAGCACCGATTTCCCGCAGAAAATCCAGCAACTGCTGGTGGACCGCGAAAGCCTGTGGACACCGGAGTATCGCGCGGCGTATGCCCAGACCGAAGCCGCCGCGCGCAGCCTGATCATCGACGTCATGGCCGACAGCAGCGTGCCGCAACGGCTGAAACTCACCCAGAAAATCGACAAGGTCCGCAGTGACTTCCAGGCGCTCAAATGCCTGAAAAGCGCGCAGTCCTAATTGGGCGCCAGGGTGCCCAACCAGGCCACCAGCGCGAGGACCAGCGCCCCTGCCCCCATCTCCAGCACCATGCTGCGCCGTAGCGCAGCCATGGCAGCGACATAATCACCGGTCGCCACGGACCGTTGCAGAAGCGGCGTCAGGTGGAAACGATTGAGCGCCGCCAGCCCCAGCATCAAGCCAAACAGTCCCAGCTTCAGGCACAACAGGATCGCGTAGACACCGCCGGTAAGGCCCTCCAGATTCAGCCCGACCACCAGCAGATAGTTGACCACACCGGTGCCGATCAGCACCGCGACAAATCCCGCTCCCACATGCTCGAACCCCTTCAGCGCCCTTGCCAGCACCCGAACGTGATAAGCATCGTGCAAAGACGTGCGCCTCGACAACAACCCGAACGCCGCCAACGCCCCGACCCAGCCGCCGGCCGCCAACAGATGCGCGCCGTCGCTGAGGATGTGCCACACACCCAGCGTGCCTTCATGCATCACGCCGTGCCCGGTCCACGCCAGCGTCACCAACGCGGCGGCGCCCGACAACGTGGCCAATGGCAGGCGAGTGCCAAGCGCAGCCACCACCAGCGCCGCCATCCGTAGCCACCACGTCACGCCCAGGTCGGTCTGCCAGAGCATCATGTGCAGATGCGGCCACAGCGTCTGCCAATCCGTTGCGTCACTCATGGCCTGGGCCAGCGTCAACAGCGACGCCATCGACAGCACTATCCCGACGCCAGCCGTCAGCCGCAGCAGGCCCCTCAAATTCAGCAGCACGCGCTCCGGCGCCTTGAGCCCGTAAAGACCAAAGAGCCCCAGGCCAAACAACAGCATCAGGTCAAGATAGAGCGCAAAGCGCAGTGTGACTTGGGTCAATTCGCTCATGGCTGGACGCTGAACACCACGTTACCGGTAATCGGGTGCGTGTCGGATGACACTGCGCGCCAATCGACCCGGTAGGTGCCGGTAGCCAGTGCAGAGGCCGGCTTGATCAGCATCACCCTGGGGTCGGTGCTCGCCGCGACACTGGCCTTGATGGGCATCGGCGAATTGGGCATGCCGGGCATATCGGTCATGGTCAGCCTGGCCCCGGAAAACTGCGTCAGCAGGTTCTCCGAAAAGCGCAGTTCAATGACGGCCGGCGCGGCACCTTGGGCCCCGGCTGGAGGGAGGGAGGACAACAGTTTCGGATGGGCCGAGGCCGGCAGGCTGATCATCAATCCGACCCACAGCGCCCCCCCTGTTAACGCGGTTTTCAACATCGACATGCAAGGCTCCAGGCCGCTCAAGGCGGCGAGTTATAGGAATAAGAAACCGGTTAAAACCAAAGGCGCACACCGACCACCCAGCGCAGCTGGCTGATGTCTTCGCCTTCGTCGCGAGCGTACTGCGCCGTCCGCCCATAGCTGCGGTTCCAACTCACCCCCACGTAAGGCGCCAACTCCCGGCGCACCTCGTAGCGCAAGCGCAGGCCCAGCTCGCTTTCCGACAGGCCTGCGCCCACCCGGCGCTGCGGATCGTTCTGCGCATAAAAATTGAGTTCGGCCGTCGGCTGAAGGATCAGGCGGTTGGTCAGCAGGATGTCGTAGTCCCCTTCCAGACGTGCCGCGGTGTGGCCCGACTCACCCACAAACAGCGTCGCCTCGGCCTCGAAGTCGTAGAGCGCCATGCCCTGCAGGCCGAACGCCGCCCAGGTCTGGCTATCTGCGGGCTTGAAGTCCTGGCGCACGCCGCCAACCAGGTCCCACCAAGGGCTGATGGCGTGCCCCCACAACGCCTGGGCTTCGGCGCTGTCAGTGCGACCGGCGCTGCGCTCGCCTTCGCTGCGCAGCCACAGGCGGTCGATGTCACCACCGAGCCAGCCCTTGATGTCCCAGTTCAGCGCACCACCGCCACCGCCGCCTTGCCATTCCAGCTGGTTGACCAGCAGCATCGAGTTGATGCCGCTGTCATGCACCACATGCCCGCCCGGCGCGTTGTACACGGCGGCGCGATCAGCGTCGGTGAGCAGCGGGATCGGCGTACGGCTTTCGCTCAGCGCCGGAACCGCCGGGCTCATGCCTTGAAACTCCTCGGCCTGCGCCGGCGAGCCGAATGCCCACCCGGCCAGCGCGATACACACAGATAAAACCCGACGGTTCATGCTCGCTTCCTCATTCATGCACGCGCACTTCACGGAACATGCCCATTTCCATGTGGTACAGCAGGTGACAGTGATAGGCCCAACGCCCCAGGGCATCGGCGGTCACGCGGTAACTGCGGCGCGAGCCCGGCGGCATGTCGATGGTGTGCTTGCGGACCTGGAACTGGCCGTTTTCATCCTCAAGGTCGCTCCACAGGCCGTGCAGGTGAATCGGGTGGCTCATCATCGTGTCGTTGACCAGCACCAGCCGGACGCGCTCGCCATAGGTCAGTTGCAAGGGCTCGGCATCGGAGAACTTCACACCATTGAATGACCAGGCGAACTTCTCCATATGCCCGGTGAGGTGCAATTCAAGGGTGCGCGCGGGGTCGCGGCCATCGGGGTCCTCAAAGGTGCTGTGCAGGTCGGCGTAGGTCAGCACTCGCCGACCGTTGTTGCGCAGGCCGATACCGGGATCGTCGAGCTTGGGCACCGGGCTCATCGCCTGCATGTCCACCAAAGGGTTGTTCTGCTCGCTGGCCGGGTGGCTCTGCATCGACATCGCGCCCATCGCACTGTGATCCATGCCCGCCATATCCGGCATGTCCGCCATGGCGCCGTGATCCATCCCACCCATGCCCATGTCGTCCATGGTTATCCACGGGCGCGGCTCAAGCGCCGGTACGGGCGCCGTCGCCCCCGCCTGGCGGGCAAGCGTGCCACGGGCATAACCCGTGCGGTCCATGGACTGGGCAAACAGCGTGTAGGCCGTTGCCGTGGGCTCCACCAGCACATCGAAGGTTTCGGCGACCGCAATGCGGAACTCATCGACGCTGACCGGCTTGACCGACTGGCCATCGGCGGCGATGACGGTCATCTTCAGCCCCGGGATGCGCACATCGAAATAGGTCATCGCCGAACCGTTGATAAAGCGCAGGCGAATTTTCTCCCCGGCCTCAAATACCCCGGTCCAGTTGAGGCCGGGGGGCTGGCCGTTGAGCAGGTAGGTGTAGGTCTGGCCGCTGACGTCCGCAAGGTCGGTAGGGTTCATCTTCATCTGCGCCCACATCAGCCGGTCGCTGACGGTGGCCGACCAGCCCTGCTTGCCCACATCCCGTACGAAATCGCCCGCGGTGGGCTTATGCCGGTTGTAGTAATCGGACTGCTTCTTGAGGGTCTTCATCAGGGCGACGGGATCTTCGTCGGTCCAGTCCGAGAGCATCACCACGTAGTCGCGCTGGCAGGTGAAGGGCTCGGGCTCCAACGGCTCGATGACCAGCGGGCCGTACACCCCCTGCTGCTCCTGGAACCCGGAATGGCTGTGGTACCAGTAAGTGCCGTGCTGTCTGACCTTGAACTGATAGACAAACACGCCACCCGGCTCGATGCCCTTGAAACTCAGGCCGGGCACGCCGTCCATGGTCGACGGCAACAAGATGCCGTGCCAGTGGATCGACGTCGGCTCGCTGAGGCGGTTGTGCACGCGCAGGGTCACGGTGTCGCCCTCACGCCAGCGCAGCAACGGGCCGGGCAGGCTGCCATTGATGGTCAACGCGGTGCGCTGTTGACCCGTGAGATTGACCGGCGTCTGGTCGATAAACAGAGCGAATTCGCTGCCCGCCAGCACGGTGGGCTCGCCCGCACTTGTCAGCGCCCATACCGGCGTGCGCCATAGCCCGAGCCCGCCGAGCAGGCCGCCGGCGGCCAAGCCTTTGACGAAGGTTCGTCTGGAGGTAGTAGAGTGCATGCCGATTCAAGTCCGTCAGTTGAATGGCAGCAGATTAGGGGGCGCCGGCTGTCAGCAACCTTAGCGGCAGATTACCGATCCGACAGTTTCGGCGTGCCCGGCACCGCCTGGGTGCCGGGGCATGGAGGGGTCAGGCGATCTGCGCTTTGGAGGCCACTTCTGCAAAGGTCGCCGGGTCCAACGCATCGGCCTGCTCATCCAGCACCTGGCGCGGATGATCATTGCCCGGGATGGAGCTGTCGATCAGCGCCAACAGCTGCGCGCCCAGTGCGGTCAGAATGAAATTCTCTCCGTTACCGCCTTCTTCCTCAGGCCGCGACTCGATAAACCCACGCTTGAACAACAGCGCTTCATAGTCCGCGGCGGTCTTTTTCAGCGCATCCAGGTTACCGGTGGACTCGCCCGCCGTGGCCTTCTCGGCCGCTTCCTGCTCGGCATATTTGCGCGGGGCAAAACTGCCCTCGCCGTTCTGCACTTCATGCAGCAGACGTTCGATCAGATCCCAGTTGTAAGTCGTCATCCTGATTCCTCCTGCAGGCCTAAGGAAAGTAGCCCGTCTGTAGGAGTGACCCTATGGGGCTGTGGCCGTTCATACCAACCGACGGGCGTCATTTCTCTGAACTTTCCAGACGTTCGCCCCCTCAACTGAGCATCACCGCCAAGGAGGTCCGACCATGAAAACCCTGATGAACCTGGCCATCGCCGCCACGTTGCTCACCGCCCTGCCCGCCTGGGCCTGCACCCCGGAAGAGGCCACGGCCAAGCGCGAGCAACTGGCCCAGGAAGTGGCCAAACTCACCGAGCAGAACCCGACCAGGGCCAAGGAGATGAACGACGAGCTGCAGAAGATGGACCTGGATACTGAAAGCGCGGAGTTTCCCGACAAGTGCCAGTTGATCGACGCCCGCCTCAAGGAATTGAAAGAAGCGGCGGCCAAAGCGAAAAACTGAGGCCATAAAAAAACCGGACAACGTCCGGTTTTTTCACATCCCTCACGCCTTACTCGGCAGCGGGTGCTTCTGGCTTGCGACGCTTGAGCGGCGCCATGCCATCCTTGCTGACGAGCGACAGGTTGTCGGTCTTCGGCCGGTTGGCGATCTTGCGCTTGGTCGGCGACTTGGCACCGGCCTTTTTCTTCTCGCCCTTGGCGTCGGTCTTTTTCTTCTTCACGCCAACGGCCTTGCCCGATGCCTTGACCTTCTTCGGCCCGGTGTAGGTGCCTTTGACTTCCTTGATGGTGCGGCGCTCGAACGACTGCTTGAGGTAGCGCTCGATGCTTGACATCAGGTTCCAGTCGCCGTGGCAGATCAGCGAGATCGCCAGGCCATCGTTGCCAGCACGCCCGGTACGGCCGATACGGTGCACGTATTCGTCGCCGCTGCGGGGCATGTCGAAGTTGATGACCATGTCCAGGCCGTCCACGTCCAGGCCGCGCGCGGCGACGTCGGTGGCGACCAGGATCTTCACGCCGCCGGCCTTGAGACGGTCGATCGCCAGTTTGCGGTCCTTTTGGTCTTTCTCGCCGTGCAGCACGAACGCCTTGTAGTCCTGGGCTACCAGGCGGCCGTAGATGCGGTCGGCGGCAGCGCGGGTATTGGTGAACACGATGGCCTTCTGATAGGTCTCGTTGGCCAGCAACCAGTTGAGGATCTGTTCCTTGTGCACGTTGTGGTCAGCGGTGACGATCTGCTGGCGCGTGGTGGCGTTCAGGTCGCTGACGTTGTTGACCTGCAGGTGCTCAGGGTTGTTCAGGACCTTGGCGACCATCTCGCGCAGGGTCGAACCACCGGTGGTAGCGGAGAACAGCATGGTCTGCTGGCGGTTCACGCATTCAGCCACCAGGCGTTGCACGTCGTCGGCAAAGCCCATGTCGAGCATGCGGTCGGCTTCGTCGAGCACCAGCACCTCGACTTCCTTGAGGTCAAGGTTGCCGGCATTGAGTTGCTCGATCATGCGCCCAGGCGTGCCGATCAGGATGTCCGGCACCTTGCGCAGCATGGCGGCCTGGACCTTGAAGTCTTCGCCACCGGTGATCAGGCCGGACTTGATGAAGGTGAACTGCGAGAAGCGCTCCACCTCCTTCAAGGTCTGCTGGGCCAGCTCGCGGGTCGGCAGCAGGATCAGGGTCTTGATGCTGACGCGGACCTTGGCCGGGCCGATCAGGCGGTTAAGAATCGGCAGCACGAAAGCGGCGGTCTTGCCACTCCCGGTTTGAGCCGTCACCCGCAGGTCACGCCCTTCGAGCGCGAGCGGGATGGCCGCTGCCTGCACAGGCGTAGGCTCGACAAATTTAAGCTCGGCCACGGCTTTGAGCAGGCGTTCGTGCAGGGCGAATTGGGAAAACACGGGTGCTACCTCGAAGAAATACAAAAAATCAGCTGCATAGGGTACCGGTTTCGGGCGTCCAAACCGAGTGTCTTTACGCGAACGGCGCTAATCAGTTGCTTTTTTGTCAGAGCATTTGTCCACGGCATCAACTTTGTTGCACTTAAATGCTCTAATCGCGCCGTCTTGTCTTACAGAAGAATCGGTTTCATCCATGGATATCAAACAGCTCTGGCTCAACGTCCAAGACCTCTGGGGCACCCTCGACGAACACCCGCTGCTGCATGCCAGCCTCGGTTTCCTGGTGTTGCTGGTGGTGGCCCTGCTGCTCGGACGTGTGGCGCGTTACCTCATCCTCCACGCCGTCAAATTGCTTGGCCGGCAACCGGCGCTGCACTGGCTCAACGACCTGCGGCACAACAAAGTCTTCCACCGCCTGGCGCAGATGACGCCGTCGCTGGTGATCCAGTTCGGCCTGTACTTGGTGCCGGACCTGAGCAAGACCGCCATCCTGTTCATCGGCAATGTGGCCCTGGCCCTGACCATCCTGTTCCTGATGCTGGCCATGAGCGCCCTGCTCAACGCCCTGCTGGACATCTATGCGCGCACCGAACACGCGCGTACCCGCTCGATCAAGGGCTACGTGCAGTTGGCGAAGATGGTGCTGTACGTGTTTGGCGCGATCATCATCGTCGCGACCCTGATTGACCGTTCGCCACTGTTGCTGCTGTCGGGCCTGGGTGCGATGTCGGCGGTGATCCTGTTGGTCTACAAGGACACGCTGTTGTCGTTCGTCGCCAGCGTGCAGTTGACCAGCAACGACATGCTGCGTGTCGGCGACTGGATCGAAATGCCCCAGGTCGGCGCCGATGGCGATGTGGTGGACATCACCCTGCACACGGTCAAGGTGCAGAACTTCGACAAGACCATCGTCTCCATCCCGACCTGGCGCCTGATGTCGGAATCGTTCAAGAACTGGCGCGGCATGCAGGCCTCGGGTGGGCGACGCATCAAGCGCAGCCTGTTTATCGATGCCAGCGGCGTGCGCTTTTTGCGTGACGATGAAGAAGTGCGCATGACCCAGGTGCACCTGCTCACCGACTACATCGGGCGCAAGCAGGCCGAACTCAAGGCCTGGAACGAAGCCCAGGGCCACAGCGCGCAACTGTCGGCGAACCGCCGGCGCATGACCAACCTCGGCACCTTCCGCGCGTATGCCCTGGCCTACCTCAAAAGCCATCCGGATATCCAGCCGAACATGACCTGCATGGTGCGCCAGATGCAAACCACCGCCGAGGGCGTGCCGCTGGAGATCTACTGCTTTACCCGCACCACCGTGTGGGCCGATTACGAGCGGATCCAGGGGGATATTTTCGACTACCTGCTGGCCGTGTTGCCGGAGTTCGGATTGAACCTGTACCAGCAACCCAGCGGCACCGACTTGCGCACCGGGATACTGGCCCTGGCAGGCACTGCCCGAACCTTGGAAACCCCGGCGTAGTGACAACGATATCGACGAGGGGCTGGCAAGCGCCTCGTCGCTATATAGGACGATGGGCGCAACCGTATTCATCTAAACACGACCGATAAAAGCCAGCGTCTATGTATAGCCGCTGCTGCCGATTATTCAACGGGCCCACCCCATAAAGAAAATTTCTCCTACGCCTTTAGTGAATTTCACTACTTGCGCGCACTATTTCTAATCTGTTTTAAAAAAAATCCACGCCTTAGCATCTGGCCATCAAACAACGCCAGCAAAAGGCCCCCCTCATGTTATGGACAACTCAGCTTTCCGATAATGCAGCAGACTTTGTATTAAGTTCGAATGCCGAAGCATTGACCCACTATTGTGGTGCTGGCGCCTTTGCTCAACCCCACGATTTTTATACCCAAAACCCCTACCAGCGCCCTTCGCGGCCGCAGGACGTAACCGATTCAATCATCACCACCTGCCTGACCAGCGACCAGCTTTCAAACAGCCAGCATCTATTGGCACAGCGGTTGTTATTGAATATCTACGAACAAGACCTGGTCTTCTTGCCCAAGCCGCCATTGGAACTGGACTTCAAGGCGTTCAAGCGTTTCTATGATCCGCAGCACGCGGCCAGTGGCAAAAAGATCCGCCCGTTGCTGGAACACTACTTGTACAACTGGCTCAAGGAAGAAGTACATATCAATGGCCCTTGGTGCCTGGACTCTTTTATCGCCCACACCGATAAAGTATTGGATGACGTCGCCCGATCCGAGTCCAAACTCCATGAAGTGCTGACCACCAGCCGCCATCCCGAGCGAGCCGCCAGGTTTTTCATGACGCAATGTGCGGGAGACTTCCTCAGTGAAGCATCGGCCATGGCCCGCAACGTACTGGGCAACAGCGGTGTGTACACCAGCGAATTGTTCAAGATCCTGATCGACGAGTATGGCTACGGCGTCGACAAAAAGAAGCACAGCACCATTTTTGAAGACATGCTCCAGGACATGGGCATGTCCCATCACGTGCACCACTACTGGCAGTTCTATACGCCGGCGTCGCTGTCGCTCACCAACTACTTCCACTACGTATCGGCCAACCATGGCGAGCTTTTCCGCTATATCGGCGCCATGTACTACACCGAAGCTACATTGGCGCTGACCACCAAGCACCAGTCACGCGCGATCAAGACCATCTTCAACGGCAGCGTCTCCACGGGCTATTTCGATGAGCATGCCCACATCGATGTGCACCACGGAAGAATGGCCCTCCAGCGCCTGATCATTCCCATGATCAAGCAGTTCGGCCCCCAGATCATCCCCGACCTTATTCGCGGCTTTGAAGAGTTCAGGCTGCTTCAGGACATCGCCGACGAAGAGTTGTATGCCCATATCAACTGGCATGACGCGTTCGATGAGCATCGCGCACAGGCAGCGGCGCTCCAGGGCCACAAACCGGTGGACCTGAGGATTACCGAGACCGAACACGAGCTGTCGGTGCTGCATACCCACCCGAATGACGAACTGTTCTGGGTCGAATCAGGCGAGCTGGAGTTCGTCGCCAGCCCCGAACTGACGGTGCGCCTCAAGGCCGGCGAAGGCGTGGTAATTCCCAAGGGAATGCTGCACGGCACCCGCATCACCAGCCCGTCCTGCACGTACACCGTCACCGCCATCTGAGTAGGCAACCCAATGAAAGCCATCAGCCTGAATATCACCCACGCCAACTATGTGGCCGTGGGGGAAAGAACCTACTTTCTCAAGCGTCATGCGTATTCGACGCAATTACTGCCCACCGCATGCCCCCATCGTGGCGGCCCGCTGCACATGGGCGAAGTGACAGGCGACGGCCAAAGCGTGATCTGTCCCTGGCACGACAACGCCTACAAGGTCTGCAACCTGGAAAAGAAAGCACTGCCCACGGTGCGCGTCAGGAACCAGATCAGCACCGTCGTCGGCGACACCGAGCGCTGTGTGCCGCTGCTTAAAATCTCCCGCTACAACTGATGAAGCCCATGAATACTAAATCGACATTGACCGCGTTCTATTCAATCGTGACCCTGTTCACCGGCCTCGACATGGCGATTGTCATCGCGATGGTCTGGTTCGGCCTGGAGACCACCGGTTCAACATTCCTGGTCGGCGCCACCTTGTGCGTGGCGACCGTGGTGCCCTATTTGTGCGAACAGTACATCGGCAAGTTCTTTACCATTGAACTCAGCCTGAAACGACTGCTGTACATTCGCCTGGCGGCCTTCGCCGCAGTACTGGGGCTGTCGTTTACCCAGGCCGCCTTGCTGCCGATCGGCTTCCTGGCCATCGCGTTCGTGGTGGGCGTCACCGACTACTTCACCATCAGCACCCTGGAATCGAAAAATACCAAGCTGGTGCTGGCCGGCCTCACCGACAGCGATACCTGCGCGCGGTTGATGCAAACCTCCATCCAGATCGGTGCTTTCGGCGGTGCGCTGCTGGGCGGGTTGATCGTGGATGTGTTCTCGGTCAACCAGACACTGCAGATCATCAGCCTGGCGGCGATCCTCTCGCTCGCGGCCATCCTCCTGGTGGCCGACAACCCCAACGAACACACCGCCGAACAGGCCACAGGGCCCTCCACTGCGCGGCCGCTGGACCTGCCGCGCAACCTCTACATTCTGATCATCGTGTTGAGCATGATCGGCTTCCATATCGGCGCGTTCAACAGCCTGGTGCCCATCGTTTTTCAAAAGCTCAATGAGTGGAATGCCACCCTGTTCGGCGTCGCCAGTGGCCTGGCCGGCCTGGGCGCCTTCAGCGCCGCCGTGTTGCCGCGCATCAAGCTCAACAGCTATGGGGCCATCTCGCTGGTGATACTGGCGGACGTGGCAATCGTCTACTTCCAGAACCTCTACGTGATGATGGCTGCGGCCTTCCTGCTGGGTTTTTGCATCAACAGCCTGCGGATCCAGCTGCGTAAAACCCTGATCGAGTCGGCGCCCAACGCCCGGGTAGCCGATGTGATCGCGGCCAAGAGTTCGCTCTACTACCTGCTGGTCAGTGGCTCGGCACCGATGATCCTGACGTTCTTCACCACCTCGGGATTTCTCGGACTCGAAGGCGCCCGCCTGTTGATGATCGTCTCCGCCGGCCTGTTGGCCACCGCCGTACTGGCGTGGAACCTGACCCCGGCCGCCGCGCCCACCGCCACCACGGAATAAGGAATGCACGACGTGAAAACCGTACTGATCGTTGACCCGTTCTCCACGGGCAAACTCTACGCGCCCTTGCTCAACGCACAGGGCATACGGTGCATCGCCGTGATCTCCACACGCGCCTTGCCTGAACACTTCACCAACGACCTGATCACAGAGAACTTCCATGAGGTGTATGCCTGGGAAGAGAGCCTGTTGATTACCCTGGAAGCCTTGTCACCGAGCGCCGTGATCGCCGGTTGCGAAACCGCGATCTACCTCACGGACTACCTGACGGAGCTGCTCGACATCCCGGGCAATAGCCGTATCACCAGCGACCTGCGACGCAACAAGTTCTCCATGCAGCAGGCGCTGAAAAAATACCAGTTGGCCCACATCGATTCGCACTTGCTGAGCTCACCGAGCCGCATCGGCGAAGTGTTGGCCAAACTCGACGAGGCGGCCACCTATGTGGTCAAGCCGCTGAACTCGGCCGCCACCGAAGGCGTGGTGTTTGCCCAAGGCAAGCGCGAAGTGGAGACCGCCTTGAAAAACGCGGCCTGGCAGCAGAAAAACGACCTGGGCGAAGTCAACCTCGGTTTTATCGTGCAGTCGTTCATAGCGGGACCGGAGTACGTGGTGGATATGGTCGCCTTTGACGGCACCTACGTCGTTGCCAGCGTCTGCAAGTACACCAAGATCCAGAAGAACGGCAGCATGTTTGTCTACGAAAGCCTCGACACCCTCGACCCGCGGGCTGAAGAACTGCAACCGCTGACCGATTACGCGCGCCAGGCGGCAGCGGCCCTGGGCGTGCGGGTCGGGCCGATTCATATGGAAATCATCTGGTCAGAGGCCGGGCCGGTGATGATCGAGGCCGGCGGTCGCTTGCACGGCGGCATCGCGCCCCTGCTGTTCCAGCAGGTGTATCACCCCGACTTGCTGTCACTGTCGATCGACAGCTACCTCGGCCACCCACGCCCCCAGGCCGATGCGGTCAGCCAGATCAGCCATGGCCGGATCGGTTTCTTCTGTTCCGATGAACGCCATGCCTTCGCTCCTCCCTCACCCCAGGCCATACAAAGCGCCCAGGCGGACGAGGCCTATTGCGGGCACCGTTATTTCATCAGCGCCGGCGATACCACGCCGGTCACGATCGACTTCGCCACCTGTCCAGGGCTGTTCTGGCTGCAAAGCCCTTCGGCGCAGCAACTGGACACCAGTACCGCCAACCTGCGAAAAAAACTGTGGGGCTAAGGTTATGAAAAGTCGTTTGATCATCAGAAAGTCAGCCTGTGAGCTGGGCATCAATAATGCGTGCGCCGCCGTGATCGAAGACATCACCGTGTCGGATGACCAGAGCTTCGTCGGGGTACTGCAAAGTAACCTGAACCACGTGGCCTCGCGCCTTAACGAGCTGGACTCGAACGTCGTGTACGAAGGGTTTGCCAAACAGCTCAAGAAACTCGGCTACGAAAATACCGTGAGTGCCAACGAAAAGCTGCTGCGCCGCTTCATCGCCAAAGGCGTGTACCCCATCAACAACATCGTCGACGCCTATAACGCGGTCGCGATCCGACATGGGGTCAGCATCGGCGTGCACACCTATCATCAGAAGGATGACATCTACGTGATGCGGTCGGAAAAGCCGAGGGTGCTACGCCCCCTGTTCGCCAAGAAGGCCATCACGATTCCCGTCGGCGATATCGTCTATACCTGCGGTGATGTGCCGTTGGCGAGCATCGGCAAGGTGGATGCCGATGCACATGACTTCCGGCTGACAAAAGACTCGTCGAGGTTGTTGGTGGTGATCCTGGGGCACGACGACACATCGTTCCAGTTCAACCAGGCGGTCATCGAAGAACTCGTGGACACCCTGCGCCAGAAAATGCCGAACCTGAGCCATCATTTTCTTGAAACCGTGCGCGACCACGCCTGAAGCCAGCACATGAAGGGCTGGCCGGCGCCTAGCGCCAGGCCTTCAGCACCGGGTTGACCACCACTTCCTTCACATGCTCGATCTTCAGCAGGCTGTCCTTGAAGACCATCAGCTCTTCAAAGCTCCTGTACCGAACGTCGAGCATCATGTCCACGTCGCCAAACAGTGAATAGGCATGCACCACCTGGCTGAACTGCTGGATCTTCGGAAACACCAGATGGCAGTTGCTGCCATTGAGCGTCAGCATCAAGAACGCCGCTTGCAGGGTCTCATCGCCCTCGGCGACGTTGATGGTGAAGCCCAGGATGATGCCTTTCTCAATCAGCTTTTGAACACGCGACTCCACTGCGGTTCGAGACTTATGAACTTGCCGCGCCAATTGCGCCAGGCTGACTCGGGAGTCATCCTTCAAGGCTGCAATGATCAGTTCATCAATCTTGTCCACTCTGCCGCCCCCACACCGTTCTTTTCGATAGCAGACTTTCATTGCCGCTCACGCTTGCCTTCGACCGATCACGTCGCAGACTGTACGCCAGGCGCGGGCTTTACGCCCAATCGACTTATCCACACCGCCCCCAGGATCACCAGGCCACCCAAGGCCAGGCGACCCAACGGCTCGTGCTGGTTCCAGATCAGCAGGTTCAGCAACAATCCTACCGGCACATGCAGGTTGTTCATCACCGCCAACGTGCCGCCATGCACCAGGCAGGCACCCTTGTTCCACCAGTACATCCCCAGCGCGGTGCTGACCAGCCCGAGGAACACCAGCACGCCCCACTGCAGCGGTGCTTCGGGCAGGAAGTTGGCCTTGCCGAACATCAGGAACGCCGGCAACACCACCAGCAACGCACCGAGGTAGAAATAACCGAAACGCCGGTAGTGCGGCAGGTCACTCGGGTAGCGTGCCACCAGGTGCTTGTACATCACTTGCCCGGCGGCGTAGGTGAAGTTAGCCAGTTGCAGCAGCAGGAAGCCCATCAGGAAGTGCGGGGTGATCTGGTCGAAGCGAATCACCGCCGCCCCCGCCACTGCCACCAGGGCAGCAACCAGTGCCCACGGGTTGAAGCGCCGGTTGAGTGCATCCTCGATCAAGGTCACGTGTAACGGCGTGAGAATGGTGAACAGCAGCACCTCCGGCACCGTGAGCACACGAAAGCTCAGGTACAGGCACACATAGGTCACGCCAAACTGCAGCGCGCCGATCACCAGCAGGCCGCGCATAAAGGCAGGTTCGACCGAGCGCCAGCGGGTCAGCGGGATAAATACCAGCCCGGCCAGCACGACACGCACCAGCACCGCGAAGTAGCTGTCGACGTGACCGGCGAGGTATTCGCCGATCAAGCTGAAGGAAAATGCCTGAATCAGGGTGACAACCAGTAGATAGCCCATGTGCGCCTCGCATCGAATGGGCGGGACATTAAAGGTTTTCGGCGATTGAAGAAACTCGGGGCAAAAAAAACCCGACCTCGCTAAAGCGGCAGTCGGGCAGGAGCACTCAGGAGCAACAAGTGCAAAGGGAGGTTCGTACGCGTACTTGAAGGGTTGGCGTGGAGCGATATAAACACCGCGCGATTATCTGACGATTAAAGGATCAACCACCTCATGCCACGAGCTGTACCAGCTGGGCCTTGGCGTGGTTGATGCCCTTTTCCTGGAAGTCCCCGCTCAGGTTCACCCCTTCGGCGTGAATGAAAGTGACATCGTGGATGCCGATAAAGGCCATGACCTGGCGCAGGTACGGTTCCTGGTGATCGGAACTGGCGCCGGTGTGGATGCCACCCCGCGCGGTCAACACAATGGCACGCTTGCCGGTCAACAAACCTTGCGGCCCGGTGGGGGTGTACTTGAAGGTCACACCCGCCCGCAACACGTGATCCAGCCAGGCCTTGAGGGTGCTGGGGATGGCGAAGTTGTACATCGGTGCGGCCATCACCAGCACGTCGGCGGCCAGCAGTTCGTCGGTCAACTCGTTGGAGCGGTCGAGGGAAGCCTGTTCGTTACCGTTGCGCTGATCCGCCGGTTTCATCCAGCCGCCGAGCAGGTTGGCGTCCAGGTGCGGAACCGGGTTGAGCGCCACGTCACGTACCGTGATCCGGTCCATCGGGTGGGCGGCCTGCCATTGGCTGATGAACTGCTGGGTCAGTTGGCGGGAGATCGAATCCTGCTGGCGGGCGCTGCTTTCGATGATCAGAACATTGGACATGGCTTCGTAGGCTCCATCTGTAATTGCTGTAAGTCGATGGAGTGGAGATTAGACAGAGCCAATTCGATAAAAAAGCGCAAAAAACTGCTATAACCCATCTATAAATTTGTTTATAAGCGGAGTATCCCGATGGGCATGCTCCGCTGCTGTGTTATTTCGGCGCGCAGGCCAACGCGATACGCATCTTGATAATGGCGCGGTTGAACTTGACCGTGGTGTTGGTGCTTTTCCCCGCCGGCACCGTAACCGTGCGACGACGCGGCGATTCCGGGCCGTTGGTGAACGTTACCGAACACACGGCGTCCTGGGTGCCGTAGTTATTCAGCTGGATCGAGCTGATATCGCCGTCCACGTCGGAGGCGGTGTAATCGATGCTCACGCCGTCGATCTTTTTCGTCACGTCGATGGGGTAGGCAAACGCGCTCATCGGCAGCAGCGTCAGCAACACACAACAGAATTTTCTCATTCGGCAGTCTCCAATAGGGACCGCCAGCTTAGGACAAGAGGAACACATCTTGAAAGCGCCCCGCGTTACCCTCGATCAATGGCGCACGCTGCAAGCCGTCGTCGACCACGGCGGCTTCGCCCAGGCAGCGGAAGCGCTGCACCGTTCGCAGTCCTCGGTGAGCTACACCGTGGCCCGTATGCAAGACCAACTCGGCGTGCCGCTGCTGCGCATCGACGGGCGCAAGGCGGTACTCACCGACGCAGGTGAAGTGCTGCTGCGCCGCTCCCGGCAACTGGTGAAAAACGCCAGCCAGCTGGAAGACCTCGCCCACCATATGGAACAGGGCTGGGAAGCCGAAGTGCGGCTGGTCGTCGATGCGGCCTACCCCAACGCGCGCCTGGTACGCGCACTCACCGCGTTCATGCCGCAGAGCCGTGGTTGCCGGGTGCGTTTGCGTGAAGAGGTGCTGTCCGGCGTCGAAGAGCTGTTGATGGAAGGCGTGGCCGACCTGGCGATTTGCGGCTTCAGCATCCCCGGCTACCTGGGCACCGAAATGAGCGACGTGGAGTTCGTCGCCGTGGCCCACCCCGAGCACGCCTTGCACCGCATGAACCGCGAGTTGAACTTCCAGGACCTGGAAAGCCAGATGCAGGTGGTGATCCGCGACTCCGGCCGCCAGCAACCCCGGGATGTAGGCTGGCTCGGCGCCGAACAACGCTGGACCGTCGGCAGCCTGGCCACCGCCGCCGCGTTTGTCGGCAGCGGCCTGGGCTTTGCCTGGCTGCCACGGCACATGATCGAGCGTGAACTCGCCGAAGGCGTGCTCAAGCAGCTACCCTTGGAACAGGGCGGCAGCCGCCACCCCACGTTCTACCTGTATTCAAACAAGGACAAACCCTTGGGGCCGGCGACGCAGATCCTCGTGGAGCTGTTGCGCACCTTTGACACCGCCCCTCTGGACGCGCCCTTCGCCGCCCCCCAGCAAGCCTGAAACGGAGTTCATGCATGGCCTGGTTCGACCACGAAGGCTGCAGCCTGCACTATGAGGAATACGGCCACGGCACGCCGCTGATCCTGATCCACGGCCTGGGCTCCAGCAGCCAGGATTGGGAACTGCAGGTGCCAGCGCTGGCCCGCCACTACCGCCTGATCGTGGTGGATGTGCGCGGTCATGGGCGCTCGGACAAGCCTCGGGAGCGCTATAGCATCGAAGGGTTCACCTACGACCTGGTCGCCCTGATCGAGCACCTGGATCTGCCGCCCGCCCATGTGGTGGGTTTGTCCATGGGCGGCATGATCGCGTTCCAGCTGGCGGTGGACGAACCCGGCCGGGTCAAGAGCCTGTGCATCGTCAACAGCGCGCCACAGGTCAAGGTACGCAGTGCCCAGGAGTACTGGTGGTGGGCCAGGCGCTGGACGCTCGCCCGTGTGCTCAGCCTCGCCACCATCGGCAAGGCACTCGGCGACCGGCTGTTCCCAAAACCGGCACAGGCCGACCTGCGCCGCAAGATGGCCGAACGCTGGGCAAAAAACGACAAACGTGCTTATCTCGCCAGCTTCGATGCGATTGTGGGCTGGGGCGTACAGGAACGACTTTCGAGGATTACCTGTCCAACCCTGGTCATCAGCGCCGACCACGACTACACCCCCGTGGCCCAGAAAGAAAACTATGTAAAACTGCTGCCCGATGCGCGACTGGTGGTGATCGAGGATTCCCGCCATGCCACGCCCTTGGACCAACCCGAAGTCTTTAATACCACCCTGCTCGATTTTCTAGAGACAGTCGAAACCACTACCCAGGATCACTGACCCATGCTGAAAAAAATCGCCTTTTTTGCCGGTTCCGTTCTGTTCGCTGCCAACCTGATGGCCGCCGAGCCTTCCAAGGCGCCACACGTATTGATCTCCACCACCAACGGCGACATTGAAATCGAACTGGACCCGGTCAAGGCGCCGATCAGTACCAAGAATTTCCTCGCCTATGTCGACAAAGGCTTCTACACCAACACGATCTTCCACCGCGTGATCCCGGGCTTCATGGTCCAGGGTGGCGGGTTCACCCAGCAGATGTCGCAAAAGCCGACCGAGGCGCCGATCAAGAACGAAGCCAGCAATGGCCTGCATAACGTGCGTGGCACGCTGTCGATGGCCCGCACCTCGAACCCGGATTCGGCCACCAGCCAGTTCTTCATCAACGTGGCTGACAACGCCTTCCTCGACCCGGGTCGCGATGCCGGTTATGCGGTGTTCGCCAAAGTGGTCAAGGGCATGGATGTGGTCGACATCATCGTCAACTCCCAGACCACCACCAAGCAAGGCATGCAGAACGTGCCAATCGATCCTGTCCTGATCAAGTCGGCCAAGCGCATCGACTGAAGTCTGCAGGAAACTCCGCGCACGGCCCACAAGGCCGCGCGCGCATTTGAAAGGAGAGCCCGCCAGGCGGGCGTCAACCCTAATGCTCTATCGTCGTTTTGAACAACTGATCGATATTTTCCGCGACGCTCCCAGCGCCGCCCCTCCCGACAAAGTCCTGCCCTTCTACCTCTACTACCTGCGCCAGGTGTGGCCCTGTTTTGCCGCACTGCTGGTGGTGGGCCTGGTCGGTGCGCTGATCGAAGTCGCGCTGTTCAGCTACCTGAGCCGTATCATCGACCTGGCCCAGGGCACACCGCCCGCCGACTTCTTCCAGATCCACAGCACCGAGCTGATCTGGATGGCCGTGGTCGCCCTGCTGCTGCGCCCGATTTTCAATGGCCTGCACGACTTGCTGGTGCACCAGACCATCAACCCCGGCATGACCAGCCTGATCCGCTGGCAGAACCACAGCTATGTGCTCAAGCAGAGCCTGAATTTCTTCCAGAACGATTTCGCCGGGCGCATTGCCCAGCGCATCATGCAAACCGGCAACTCCTTGCGTGACTCTGCGGTGGCAACAGCGGAAGCCATCTGGCACGTGTCGATCTACGCCATCACCTCCCTGGTGCTGTTTGCCGAGGCCGACTGGCGACTGATGATTCCGTTGATCACCTGGATCATTTGTTACTGCCTGGCATTGCGTTACTTCGTACCGCGGGTGAAAGAGCGTTCGGTGATTTCTTCCGAAGCCCGTTCCAAACTCATGGGGCGCATCGTCGACGGCTACACCAACATCACCACCTTGAAGCTGTTCGCCCATACCCAGAATGAGCAGGAATACGCCAAGGAAGCGATCATTGAGCAAACCGAAAAAACCCAGCTGGCGGCACGCGTGCTCACCAGCATGGATGCGGTCATCACCGTCCTCAACGGCCTGCTGATCGTCACCACCACCGGCCTGGCCCTGTGGTTGTGGACACAGTCGCTGATCTCGGTGGGCGCGATTGCCCTGGCTACCGGCCTGGTGATTCGTATCGTCAACATGTCCGGCTGGATCATGTGGGTGGTCAACGGCATTTTCGAAAATATCGGCATCGTGCAGGACGGCCTCAAGACCATTGCCCAACCCCTGGCCGTGGTCGACCGCAACAACGCCCCGCGCCTGACAGTGCCCCATGGCGAAGTACGCTTCGAGCAGGTGGATTTCCACTACGGCAAGCAGAGCGGGATCATTGGCGGCTTGAACCTGAACATCCAGGCCGGTGAAAAGATCGGCCTGATCGGCCCGTCCGGCGCGGGCAAGTCGACCCTGGTCAACCTGCTGCTGCGCCTCTACGACCTGCAAGGCGGGCGGATCCTGATCGACGGCCAGGACATCGCCGAAGTGGCCCAGGAAACCCTGCGCGAACAGATCGGCATGATCACCCAGGACACCTCGCTGCTGCACCGCTCGATCCGCGACAACCTGCTGTACGGCAAGCCGGACGCCACCGACGAACAACTCTGGGCCGCCGTGCATAAGGCGCGTGCCGACGAGTTCATCCCGCTGCTGTCGGACTCGGAAGGCCGTACCGGGCTGGATGCCCACGTCGGCGAACGCGGGGTGAAACTCTCCGGTGGGCAGCGTCAACGTATCGCTATCGCCCGTGTACTGCTCAAGGATGCGCCGATCCTGATCATGGACGAAGCCACCTCGGCGCTGGACTCGGAAGTGGAGGCGGCGATCCAGGAAAGCCTGGAGACCCTGATGCAAGGCAAGACGGTGATTGCGATTGCGCACCGGTTGTCGACCATCGCGCGGATGGACCGCCTGGTGGTGCTGGAGAAAGGCCAGATTGCCGAGACGGGCAGCCATGCCGAACTGCTGGCCCATGGCGGCTTGTATGCACGCTTGTGGCAGCACCAGACCGGAGGGTTTGTCGGCATCGACTGAAGCAAACACCGTTTAAAATAATGTGAGGGGGGCAAGCGTACATCGCCTCCTGTAGGAGCGAGCTTGCTCGCGAAAAACGTCAACGATAACGCGTGCTTCCTGAATGAACGCGGCGCCTGTGAGTTTTTCGCGAGCAAGCTCGCTCCTACAAAAAGCCTTAACTGACTGGCAAGCCCCCACCCACATTTGGTGGCCTGGATTTGTGTAAAAACCGTGCTGTACTCAGTGCAGTGCCCAGACGGGCGCTGAAGTAAATCTGCAGGGAGCATCACTGATTTACTGATTGGGTAGAGCGATCTATCAAGGACGTGCTGCATGTCTTTGTTCAAGCGTTCAGTCACAGAGGGGTTGGGAACGTTTTGGCTGGTGTTGGGTGGTTGCGGGAGTGCGGTGTTGGCCGCCGCGTTTCCCGCAGTCGGGATCGGATTGCTGGGCGTGGCCCTGGCGTTCGGGCTCACGGTGCTGACCATGGCGGTGGCCATCGGGCATATCAGCGGTTGTCACCTCAACCCGGCGGTATCGGTGGGGCTGGTAGTGGGCGGGAGGTTTCCGGCCAGGGAGTTACCGGCGTACATCGTGGCCCAAGTCGTCGGCGGGGTGGTCGCCGCCGCATTGTTGTACTTCATCGCCAGCGGCAGGCCGGGCTTTGAACTGGCCGGTGGGCTGGCCTCCAACGGCTATGGCGAGCATTCGCCGGGCGGCTATTCAATGGCAGCGGGGTTTGTCTGCGAGCTGGTGATGACAGCCATGTTCGTGCTGATCATCCTCGGCGCCACCGACCACCGTGCCCCGAAGGGCCTCGCGCCCATCGCCATTGGCCTGGCCCTCACCTTGATCCACCTGATCTCCATCCCCGTGACCAACACCTCGGTCAACCCGGCCCGCAGTACCGGCCCGGCATTGATCGTGGGCGGGTGGGCGATCCAGCAGTTGTGGATGTTCTGGCTCGCGCCGATCCTCGGTGCAGTGGTGGGCGGTGTGGTCTATCGATGGCTGGGCAAGGAGGAGCCTGCCTGAAACGCAACCCCCGTAGCAGCTGCCGAGCGCAAGCGAGGCTGCGTCAGGCGCGCTGCCGATTCAGGCTCGAGTCGCGGCCAACGCAGCCTCGCCGGGGCTCGACAGCTGCTACGAGCCCCCCATCAAGACCTCACCCCCGTAGCAGGGTGGGGGCGGTTTAGGCTTGTCGATAGGGCAGCGCCGCCCTCGCCTCTTCGGCATACGCCACAATCCCCACCCGCTCGCGCTCGAGGAAATCCTCCACGGCATTCTTCAACCCGGGGTGGCGCAGGTAGTGCCACGACCGGGTGATCACCGGCTCGAACCCGCGAATCAATTTGTGCTCGCCCTGGGCGCCGGCGTCGAAGCGTTGCAGGCCATGAGCGATGGCGTAGTCCATGCCCTGGTAGAAGCAGGTTTCAAAATGCAGCCGGTCAAACTCCGCCAGGCAACCCCAGTAGCGGCCGTAGAAGCTGTCGCCACCGATCAGGCTGAAGGCCATGGCCACCGGTCGCGTGCCTTGCCTGGCCAGCACCACACGGATCGCCTCGGGCATGCGCTCGGCCAGCAGGCTGAAAAACGCGCGGGTCAAGTACGGTGCCTGGCGGCGTACTGCGTAGGTATTGGCGTAGCAGGCGTAGACAAAATCCCACTGCGCCTCGTTCAGCTCGTGGCCTTGCAACCATTCGAAGTCGATGCCCTGCCCCGCCACTTGTTCGCGCTCCTTGCGCATCTGTTTGCGTTTGCGGGAACTGAGGGCGTCGAGGAAATCCTGGAAGTCACGGTAGCCGCGATTCTGCCAGTGAAACTGACAACCCAGGCGCTGCAACCAACCCGGTTGTTGGGCTAACGCCTCATCGGCCAAGCCGTCGGTGAAGTTGATATGGGCACTGGAGAGCCCTTCGATTTCCAGGTAGCCCGGCAGGCTCTTCAGCAGTTCGAAACCATCGTCGACGCTGGCCGCCAACAAGCGGGGGCCGCTGACCGGGCTGAATGGTACGGCCGTCAGCAGCTTGGGGTAGTAATCAATGCCCGCACGCTCGCAGGCATCGGCCCAACCATGGTCGAACACGTACTCGCCGTAGGAATGCCATTTGCGATAACTGGGCAATGCCGCCACCAGTCGGTCGCCTTCCCAATGTAACAAATGCTCCGGTTGCCAGCCCGCTTGAGGGCCCAGGCTGGCACTGTCTTCCAGCGCGCTGAGGAAGGCGTGCCGCACAAAAGGCTGGGCGTCCGGCACCAGTGCGTCCCAGGCCTGCGGGGCGATTTCGGACAGGCTGTCCAGGCGTTGCAGCGGCATTGGCATCCTCACTACGTCATGGCATGAAAACCTCGCGAGTATCGCTTATCGCAGGTCCGGGCACACCCCCGAATCGCCCGACAAGGCTCTAAATCAATAGTTCCATTCTTAAATAATTTGTCATCTACATGACATCACTTCGCCACTGCGCCGTCATAAACGATCGTGATACTGACGCCTGTTTTTAGAGCGCCTGGTTCTATCAGGTGGTTACTTTTCCGTCCGTCATCGGTCGGTTGTGTCCTGGATGGTTTGCCATCCCTCCTCACTTTCGGAGATTGATATGCGTCTTGCTTCCACTAAAACTGCAGCGGCCCTGTGCGGGGGCCTGTTACTGGCCCTGAGCGTTCCGGCCAGCGCTGCAGTCGACGCTAAATTGCTCGACATGCTCAAGGCCAACGGCCAAATCACCGCTTCGCAGTACACCGAACTGCAAAACGAGTTGGCCAAAGACCAGAAAGAACAGCAGATCGCACGGCAAGCTCAACAAGAGACCAACGAACAGATCGCGGCCACCGCGAAGAAAACCAACGAGCTGAGCAGCTTCGACCAGAAACTGGCCTGGGCCGCCAAGACTCAGTTCAAGGGTGATGTGCGCATGCGCCACGAGACCATCAAGGTCGAAGGCGAAAATGGCGTTACCCGCGCCGGCGTCACCGGTCGTGACAAGGACCGCGAACGGATCCGCGCACGCCTCGGCGCCTACACCGAAATCAACCCGCAGGTGGACACCGGTATTCGTATCGCCACCGGCGGCGGCAGCGATGCGCGCTCCACCAACCAGGACCTGGACGGCTACTTCGATAAAAAATCGATCTGGCTGGACCTCGGCTATATCGACTACCACCCTGACCAGATCAAAAACCTGCACATCATTGGCGGCAAAATGCTGCAGCCCTGGGTCAACATGGGCGATGTGATCTGGGATAGCGACATCAACCCGGAAGGCCTGGCACTCACCTACAAGTACCCACTGGGCGGCAGCGCCGAGCTGTTCGGCAGCCTGGGTAACTACAACCTCAAGGACAACGTGGACGGTGACGGCGTGCAGTACCGCCATGACCTGCGCCTGACCACCGGCCAGTTGGGGACCCGCTTCTCGGTGACCGACAACCTGAAAATGACCCTGGGCGGCAGCGTCTACGCCTACCAGAACGATGAAGACAGCCGTGCCTCAGGCACCAGCACCCCGAACGTGCTGGCCACCAACGGCAACACCCCCAACGGCGAGTTCCGCCTGTATGAAGGCTTCGGTCAAGTCGATATCGGCGGCCTGGCGGTGCCTCTGTCGTTCTACGGTCAGTACGTGAAAAACAACGACGCAATCGACGATGCGGACACGGCCTGGTTGCTGGGTGCCAAGTCCAAGGTGTTCGGTTTCAACCTGGACTACAACTATCGTGACGTGCAGAAAAACGCCGTGGTGGGGGCCTTCACCGATTCGGACTTCGGCGGCGGCTTCACCGGTTCCCGTGGTCACAAGTTCAAAGTCGGCTATGACATCGACAAGAACTTCGCCGTCGGCGCGACCTACTTCCTGACCAAGACCGACACCTACAGCCGCACGCTGGTGGACGGTAGCGCCAAAGCCAACACCTTCCAGCTGGATGCAGAAGCCAAGTTCTAAAGATAAGTGTTCAAGACCTCGGGCCAGGAAGGCCCGAGGTGGCTGTACCAGACTTGCGTGGGTGGATCGGTCCCCATCATCCGTCCGATCGCCCCACGCGAGCCTGCTTATTCCCCGCCTTTCTGATCCTTGAGCCGCTCGGCAGCCAGCCGCTGCGCCAAGGCATCCACATCCTTCACCGGTTCCTGCGGCAGCATCCGCAACGTCGCCTGCAGCAGGCGCATCTGGCGGATAAACCGTCGGCAGTTGGGGCAGAACATCAAGTGATGACGCACCAGCAGACGTTCGCGAAAGGTCAATTGCCCATCGAGATAGTCACTGGAACGTGCCACTTGTTCTTTACAGGTCAACATTCGCCCGTTTCCTCAAAATGCTCCACCGTGGCGAAGACTTTAAGCCGTGCTCGATGCAGCAGCACGCGGACATTGGAGAGTGAGAGCGTCAGAAGATTACAGATCTCCTCCAGCTCCAACCCCTGGCGTTCACGCAGCACCAGCACGCTGCTTTGCAGTTCGGACAAACTCAGCAACGTGTGCTCCAGGCACTTGCGCAGTTCATCCTCGGTCAGCAAGGCTTCCGGGGTGTCCTGGTGCCAGGCATACGGGGCGACGGCCCAGTGGCCATCATCGGGGGAGAATCGATCATCGCCGATGGTGCCGTGGGGCGAAGGCAAATCGTCGAGCAACACTTCCCGGCGATTCTGCTTATAGCGCCCCTTGGCAGCGTTGGCGGTAATGGTCAGCAGCCAGGTCTTGAGGCTGGAACGCCCTTCGAATTTGGCCAGGTTGCGCACCACCGACAGCCAGGCGTCCTGCACCACTTCGTCGGCATGCCGCTGGCCGGCGATGGCATACGCCACCGCCCGCATTGCGCTTTGGTAAGTGGTGACCAATTCCTTGTAGGCCCGTTGCTCGCCCTTGAGCAGTCGTTCAAGCAGGTGCGCGTCGTCCGCTGCTGCCATTCAAGACCTCGATTGTCTTAACGCTTGCGCAGGATCACGCTACCGATCGAATAGCCTGCGCCAAACGAACTGAGTACCGCGACGGCGCCCTTGGGCAGATCGTCCTGGTAGGTGTGGAATGCAATCACCGAACCCGCCGAGCTGGTGTTGGCGTAAGTATCGAGGATCACCGGTGCTTCTTCCACCGTGGCTTCGCGGCCCAGCAGTTTCTTCACAATCAGGTGGTTCATGCTCAGGTTGGCCTGGTGCAGCCAGAAGCGCTTCACATCGGCCACGTTCAACTGGTTCTCGGCCAGGTGCACGCCGATCAGTTCGGCGACCATCGGGCACACGTCGCGGAAGACTTTGCGGCCTTCCTGCACGAACAGCTTGTCGGGCGCACCGATGCCCTCTTCCGCCGCGCGGTTGAGGAAACCGAAGTTGTTGCGGATGTTATTGGAGAACTTGGTCAGCAGCTTGGTGCTCACCACGTCGAACTGATGCGCGGAGGTCGCCAGGTCGGCGCGCTCGAGGACGACGGCCGTGGCGGCGTCGCCGAAGATAAAGTGACTGTCGCGGTCGCGGAAGTTCAAGTGGCCGGTGCAGACTTCCGGGTTGACCATCAGGATCGCCCGGGCCTGGCCCAGCTGGATGCTGTTGGCGGCGTTCTGGATACCGAAGGTCGCCGAGGAACACGCCACGTTCATGTCGAAACCGAAGCCTGCGATGCCCAGGGCTTCCTGGACTTCGATGGCGATGGCCGGGTAGGCACGTTGCAGGTTGGAACAGGCGACGATCACACCATCGATGTCGGCGGCGGTCTTGCCGGCGCGCTGCAGGGCCTGCTCGGCGGCACCGATGGCCATCTGGCAAAGCACGGACCACTCGTCATTGCTGCGCTCGGGCAGGCGCGGCGCCATGCGCTGCGGGTCAAGAATGCCCTCCTTGTCCATCACAAAGCGGCTCTTGATGCCCGAGGCTTTTTCGATGAACGCAGCGCTCGACTCCGTCAGCGCCTGGACTTCACCGCGCTCGATGGCAGCGGCGTTGTCCGAGTTGAACTGGTGCACGTAAGCATTGAAAGACTGCACCAGTTCTTCGTTGCTGATGCTGTTGGCAGGGGTGTAAAGGCCAGTGCCGCTGATGACGACGTTATGCACGATCGTTCCTCTAAATCTGTCAGGCAGATGATATTGGTACCGACGTACCAAACCGTAAGTAGTTCTATTCCGCCCAGCGGACATCAAACTGGCATCGCTTTATTCCATCGCGCCGTGGCTACACACCAGCCCATCACGACGATCCCGGCATTTATAACCGCGAAGTTTGCCACAAACCCTGGGGTTTGGCGCCATATGCCGGATAAACACCCTGATCAAAGCGCGATCAAGTTTCAATGTGGGAGATTGCCCCCTCCCACATTTGGACCTGTCTGGTCTGGATAACCGAGAAAGGGATCAGGCCTCGACCAGGCTCCACTGCTTGCTCAAGCGCTTGTCGGAAATCGGCACCTTGGTCCCCAACTGCTGTGCAAACAACGACACCCGGTATTCCTCCAACCACCAGCGATACAGCTCCAGTTGCGGGTCGCGCTTGCCTTCCTGGGTGTGCTTGTTCAAGCGGTTCTGGTACTGCGCCCACAGGCTGCCCAGTTCGCTGCTCCACACACGATCCTTTTGCACCTGGCCAGGCAGTTTCTCCAGGCGCAATTCGATGGCCTTGAGAAAACGCGGCAATTCCTTGAACCACTGCGCCGGGGTTTCGCGCACAAAGCCGGGATACACCAGGTTGCTCAATTGCTGCTTGATGTCGTTCAGGGCCACGGCCTGGGCCAGGTCGATCTTGCCCTTGAAGCGCTTTTGCAGGCCATGCCAGAGCTTCAGCACGTCCAGGGTCAGGCGCGCCAGGCGTTCGGCGTGTTCGGTCCAACTGCCACGCTTGCGTTCAGCCAGCGCCGCCAAACCGGCACCGTCACGGGGCAGGCTGGCTTCGCCTTCCAGCACACAGGTGTCGAGGCTGGCCAGCAGGATGTCTTCCACCAGGGCGTCGATACGCCCCAGTTCGCGGTACATCAGGCCCAGTTCAGTGAGGCCGGGCAATTTGCCGCGCATGAATTTGGCCGGTTCCGCCAATTGCTGCATCAACAGGCGTTGCAACGCACGGCGGTGCTGGAACTCAGCCTCGGCGGCGGTGGAAAAACGGCCCTCTTTCACGGTGCCGTTTTCTTCCACCAGCGCCGGATAGACCGTCATCGACAGCCCGGCGATCTTCTGCTGGGTTTTCTCGGCCACCGCCGCGAACACCTTGGCCTCCACCGGCTGCTGGCTTTTCGCGGTGTGCGGCACGGCCAGCGCGGCCTGGCTGGCTTCGACAAAACGCGCGGTCAACTCGGCCAGGTCGCGGCCCTCGCCAAGGAACTTGCCTTGACCGTCGACCACTTCCAGGTTCATCTTCAGATGGTTTTCCACCTGCTGCGCCGCTTCGGCCCAGGCCTCATCGCTGACCCGCGCCCCGGTCATGCGCAGCAATTCGCGCCCCAATGCCTGGGGCAGCGAACCCTGGCCAAACTCGATGCGCTGCAGCGCCGCCTTGACGAAATCCGGCACCGGCACGAAGTTCTTGCGCAGGGCCTTGGGCAGGTTGCGCACCAGGGCGATGCACTTGGCTTCGATCACCCCCGGCACCAGCCACTCCAGGCGCTCCGGCGGCAAGGCCGGCAGCAGCGGTGCCGGTACGCGCAGGGTCACGCCGTCGCGGGGGTGGTTGGGCTCGAAGTGGTAACTCAGGGCCAGTTCCAGATCGCCCAGGTGCAGGGTGTCCGGGTAATGGGCGGCAGTGACTTCACTGGCTTCGCGGGCCAGCACGTCTTCCTCGCGCATGATCAGCAACTGCGGGTCTTTCTGGCTGTTGACCTTGTACCAGCTGTCAAAGGTGGCGGTCTGGTGGATCTCCGCCGGCAGCCGTGCGTCGTAGAACGCGTACAAGGTCTCTTCGTCGGCCAGGATATCGCGGCGGCGCGCCTTGGCTTCCAGTTCGTCGAGCTGCTCCAGCAGTTGCTGGTTGGCCGTCAGGCATTTGGCGCGGGACTGGATCTCGCCACGCACCAAGCCTTCGCGAATAAACAACTCCCGCGACACCACCGGGTCAATCGGCCCGTAATGCACCGGCCGACGCCCGACCACGATCAGCCCGAACAGGGTGATCTGCTCGAACGCCACCACCTGGCCGCGCTTCTTCTCCCAGTGGGGTTCGAAGTGGTTTTTCTTGATCAAGTGCCCGGCCAGCGGTTCGATCCAGTCGGCATCGATCTTCGCCACCATGCGCGCATACAGCTTGGTGGTTTCCACCAGTTCGGCGGTCATCAGCCATTGCGGGCGTTTCTTGCCGATACCCGAGGACGGGTGAATCCAGAAGCGTCGCTGACGGGCGCCGAGATAATCGCCGTCCTCGGTCTTCTGGCCGATCTGGCTGAGCAGGCCGGACAGCACCGCCTTGTGCAGCTTGGGGAAGTCCGCCGGTTCTTTGTTGACGGTCAACTGCATGTCGCGGCAGATCAGGCTCAACTGGCGATGGGAGTCGCGCCACTCGCGCAGGCGCAGGTAGTTGAGGAAGTTCTTGCGGCACCAGTTGCGCAGCGGGCTGGCGGTGAGTGCCTGGCGCTGCTCTTCAAAACCACGCCACAAATTGACCAGCCCGGCGAAGTCCGAGTCCGCATCTTTCCACTGCGCATGGGCCTGGTCGGCGGCCTGCTGGCGCTCCGGTGGGCGCTCGCGCGGGTCCTGGATCGACATGGCGCTGGCCACGATCAACACTTCCTGCAAACTACCAAGCTTGGCGGCTTCGAGCAGCATGCGGCCCATGCGCGGGTCCACCGGCAGGCGCGCCAACTGACGGCCCAATGGCGTGAGCTGGCTGTTGCGGTCGACCGCCGAGAGTTCCTGCAACAGGTTGAAACCGTCGCTGATGGCCTTGCCGTCCGGCGGTTCGATAAACGGGAAATCGGTGATTTCGCCCAGGCGCAGGTGCAGCATCTGCAGGATCACCGCCGCGAGGTTGGTGCGCAAAATCTCAGGGTCGGTAAATTCCGGACGGCCGATAAAATCCTCTTCGCTGTACAAGCGAATGCAGATCCCCGGCTCCACCCGGCCGCAACGGCCTTTACGCTGGTTGGCACTGGCCTGGGAAATCGCCTCGATCGGCAGGCGCTGCACCTTGGCGCGGTAGCTGTAGCGGCTGATGCGTGCGGTGCCGCTGTCGATCACATAACGAATGCCCGGCACCGTCAGCGAGGTTTCCGCGACGTTGGTCGCCAGCACCACTCGGCGCCCTGGGTGGGACTGGAAAATGCGCTGCTGTTCGGCCGGCGACAGGCGTGCGTACAACGGCAGGATCTCGGTGTGCTTGAGCTGGGCCTTGCGCAGCATCTCGGCTGCATCGCGAATCTCGCGCTCGCCGGGCAAAAATACCAGCACGTCACCAGGGCTGCGGCGTTCGCTGCGCTCATAGGCGGCGATTTCGTCGAGGGCGGCGAGGATCGCCTGATCGACGGTCAGGTCGTCTTCGACACGGTTGCCCTCCTCGTCCTGTTCCAGGGTCAGCGGGCGGTACCAGGTGTCCACCGGGAAGGTGCGGCCCGAGACCTCGACAATCGGTGCGTCGTCGAAGTGCTTGGAAAAACGCTCCAGGTCGATGGTCGCCGAAGTGATGATAACTTTCAGGTCCGGACGACGCGGCAGCAGGGTTTTCAGGTAACCCAGCAGGAAGTCGATGTTCAGGCTGCGTTCGTGGGCTTCGTCGACGATGATCGTGTCGTAGCGTTCCAGGTAACGGTCGTTCTGGGTTTCCGCCAGCAGGATACCGTCGGTCATCAGCTTGATCAGGGTGTTGGCGTCGCTTTGGTCTTCGAAGCGCACCTGATAGCCGACCAACGCGCCCAGCGGCGTGGCCAACTCTTCGGCGACGCGGCTGGCGACGCTGCGCGCAGCGATCCGGCGTGGTTGGGTATGGCCGATCAGGCCATATTGGCCGCGGCCGATCTCCAGGCAGATCTTCGGCAACTGGGTGGTCTTGCCCGAGCCGGTTTCGCCGGCAATGATCAGCACCTGATGCTTTTGCAGCGCGTCCTTGATCTCATCGCGCTTGGCCGCGATCGGCAAACTGTCGTCGTAACGAATCACCGGCAGGCTGGCGCGCCGCGCCGTGACCTGGGCGCAGGACGCCTGCATGCGCGTGACCCACTGCGCCAGCTTCTCCTCGTCGGGCTTCTTGCGCAGCTCAAGCAGTTGCCGCCGCAAGCGGTGACGGTCGGCGAGCATGGCGTGGTCGAGGTTTTTCAGCAGTTGGTCGATAGCGGGCGCTTGGTCAGTCATCGGGTACGCAAAGGTCGTCTATTTATGCAGGGTGCGGATTGTCGCAGAAAAGCAGCTGCGAGCGGCAAGCTTCAAGCGGCAAGTCAGGGCGGATCTGCTTTTACTTGCCGCTTTGAGCTTATGGCTGCTCTTTTCTTTTATAAGGGAAGACATCGATCACTTTGCCTGCACGAATCGCATCCTGCAGGCCTTTCCAATAATCAGCGTTATACAGCTCGCCATGCAGTTCATCGAACAGCTTGCGCTGGCCGGCGTCGGCGAACAGGAACGGCGGGAATTCTTCCGGGAACACGTCCAGCGGGCCGATGGAGTACCAGGGCTCCGAGGCCATTTCATCCTCGGGCGTGCGCGGCGCGGGGATGTGGCGGAAGTTGGCTTCGGTGAGAAAGCAGATTTCGTCGTAGTCGTAGAACACCACGCGACCGTGACGGGTGACGCCGAAGTTCTTCAGCAGCATGTCGCCGGGGAAGATGTTCGCTGCCGCCAGTTGCTTGATCGCCAAGCCGTAGTCTTCCAGGGCTTCGCGCACCTGGGCGGGGTTGGCGTTTTCCAGGTAGAGGTTGAGCGGGGTCATGCGACGTTCGGTCCAGCAGTGGCGGATCAGTACCGTATCGCCTTCCACTTCGACGGTGCCGGCAGCGACGTCCAGCAGTTCAGCCAGGCACTCGGGCTCGAACTTGCCCAGGGGAAAGCGGAAGTCGGCAAACTCCTGGGTATCGGCCATGCGCCCGACGCGATCGACGCTTTTGACCAGGCGGTACTTCTCGATCACCGTGGCGCGGTTGACGTTTTTCGACGGTGAAAAACGGTCCTTGATGATCTTGAACACGGTATTGAAGCCCGGCAGGGTGAACACGCTCATGACCATGCCACGCACGCCGGGGGCCATGATGAATTGATCGTCGGTGGTGGCCAGGTGGTTGATCAGCGCGCGGTAGAACTCCGACTTGCCGTGTTTGTAGAAACCAATCGAGGTGTACAGCTCGGCAATGTGCTTGCCCGGCAGGATGCGTTTGAGAAAGCCGATAAATTCCGCCGGCACCGGCACGTCGACCATGAAGTAGGAACGGGTGAACGAAAAGATGATCGACACCTCGGCCTCGTCGGTGATCAGCGCATCGATCTGGATGCCCTGGCCTTCGCGGTGCAGCAGCGGAATCACCAGGGGCCATTGTTCGTCGCGGGTGTAGATGCGCCCGACGAGGTAGGCGCCTTTGTTGCGGTAGAGCACCGAGGAAAACAGCTCGACCTTGAGGTCCGGGTCCTTGCACACCCAGTCCGGCAGGTTTTCCCGCAGTTGGGTTTCGAGGCGACCCAGGTCGGTTGCCAGGTCGGCGTAGGGCTCGCTGAAACGATAGTCGGCAAAAATCTGCGCGAGTATCTCGGGAATCTGGCCGGCGGGCGCGTAGGTATGGGTTTGTGCCGCCCGTGCCCGGCGCAGGCTCGGCCGCGTGGTGTGGATGAACATGCAGCCGTCGCTGATCAGGTCATGGCTGAACAGGCCGCAGAAGATCGAGTTGTACCAGGTCTCGGACAGCTCATCGTCAAAACGCAGGTCGATCAGGCCGATATAGGCGCTTTTCACCAGCGGCCACAGGTCAATGTCGAGCAATGCGCTGCCCTCGAAGTTCGCGCGCAGGCGCGCGCTCACTTCACCGACCTTGTCTTCGTACAGGTTGATCCGCGCCGCCGATGCCGCCTGCCCCTGTTGCCACTGGGCCTTTTCGAAACGCTCGCGGGCGCCATCGGTGATCTGGCGAAAGTGCTCGCGGTAATCGTCGAAGCCTCCGAGGATAGTGCGGGCGATAGCGAGGGCAGGCGTGGATGGCGACATGCGGGAAACCTCGAGCGGGCATCTGGGATGCCCTGAGCTTAGCCAGTGTACGCAGGCAGGAGAAGGGTCATTTTTTGCACTGACTTGTACAGCTCCGTTCATTTCGTACATTTATTTTCAATTTTTTAATTCGACCGCTCGGTCAATAAACGCACCTCACAGTCGATCCGCGTTTGATCCACAGGCCTTGAGCGCCGTGGCCTGGCAGGTAGAAGCCGAAAAACCGCCAACCAGAACGGCCGCGGGTCCTCCATAGGGCTTTGGATCCAACTAAGGGAAACCCCGATTACTACCTTGATGGCACTTTGATATATAGCGCGCCCTCTCCCACCCTAACAAGGTCCGAAGACCGACCCGGGAGCAGGTTCTAATCGCCCAAGGAGCATTGAGATGTCATTGAGGAATATGAGGATCGGTCTGCGTGCCAGTCTGAGTTTTGGGGTTTTGGCCAGCTTGCTGGTGATTGTGGGAATGTTTGGCCTGGGCCAGATGGCCAAGCTGCGGGAAAGCGCGCTGGTCATTGAACAAACCTGGATGCCGAGCATCGAGAATATCCATGACAGCGCAGCCTTGGTGGCCACTGTCCGCCTGGAGTCCCTGCGCCTGGTGAGCACCGACGAGTCTCGCGTGCGTGAGACCAGCAGAGGCCTGATCACCCGCACCAGCAGCGAACTGCAAGCCCTGCTCGAGCGCCATGAAACCTTGCTGAGCAATGACGAAGAGCGCGAACTGCTGAAAACCCTCAAGGCCAATGTCGCGACATACCTGGCCATCGTCGGGCAGATGGTTGCGTTGGTGGACAAGGATCAACAGCAAGACGCCCTCGACCTGCTCGTCAGCCGCCTCGCCCCCCAGGGCACGATCCTGAGCCAGAGCCTGGAAAACCTGATCGTCTTTAACCAGAACGGCGTGGAAGCGGCGGCCGATTCGGCCGCACAGATGTATTCGAGCGCACAGTGGATTGTCGGCCTGATTATCGCAGTCGCACTGATCGCCACCTTGCTGCTGGCCTGGCTGCTGACCCGCAGCATCACCGCGCCGATCGGCCAGGCCCTGAACGTGGCGCGCACCATCGCCGCCGGCGACTTGAGCCAACCGATCGTGGTGCACGGCCATGACGAACCCGCGCAATTGCTGAGCGCCCTGGCGACCATGCAAGCGCAGCTGCAGACCACCATCCGAGGCATCAGCGAATCGGCGCAGCAACTGGCTTCCGCCGCCGAAGAAATGAGCGCGGTGATGGAACAAAGCACGCGCGGCCTGCAGGCGCAGAACGATGAAATCGAGCAGGCTGCCACCGCCGTGACCGAGATGAGCACGGCAGTGGACGAGGTCGCGGGTAATGCGGTGTCCAGCGCCGAGGCGTCCCAGGCTTCCGATGAAGACAGCAAGCACGGCCACTACCAGATCAGCGAAACCATCAGCTCGATCCAGAACCTGGTGGACGAAGTGCTCGGCGCCTCGAACAAGGCCGAAGGCCTGGCGCTGCAAGCGCAGGACATCAGCAAGGTGCTGGAAGTGATTCGCGGCATTGCCGGGCAAACCAACCTGCTGGCGCTCAACGCCGCGATTGAAGCGGCGCGTGCCGGTGAAGCCGGGCGTGGGTTCGCGGTCGTCGCCGACGAGGTGCGTTCGCTGGCACAGCGCACCCAGGACTCCACCGAAGAAATCGAGCAGATGATCACCGGTATCCAGCAAGGCACCCAGGCCACCGTCGAGGCGCTGAACAGCAGCGCCGAGCATGCCGGCCAGACCTTGCAACGGGCCAACAGCGCCGGCAGTGCCCTGGAAAAAATCACCGCCGCCATCTCGCAGATCAGCCAGCGCAACCTGGTGATCGCCAGCGCCGCCGAGCAACAGGCGCTGGTAGCGCGCGATGTGGACCGCAGCCTGGTGAACATCCGCGACCTGTCCACCCAGACCGCCGCCGGCGCCACCCAGACCTCGGCCGCCAGCCAGGAACTGTCGCGGCTGGCGGTGGACCTGAATGGGCTGGTGACGCGGTTTGTCCTGTAATCAATGAAGGCGGCGTGCAACACTCGCGGCCTTATTGATGTAGGAGTGTTCCGTGAGGCCCGTTGACACCCTTTACCTGCTGGGGCTCGCCGCCATCTGGGGCGCGAGTTTTCTGTTCATGCGCATCATCGCGCCGGAAATCGGCACGCTGCCGACCGCATTTTTCCGCGTATCGATTGCCGCCGCCGGGCTATTGGTGATCCTGGCGATGGCGCGGGTGAACTGGGATTTCCAGGGCAAGTTCAAGACGGTCCTGTTGCTGGGGGTGATCAACTCGGGGATCCCGGCGACCATGTATTCGGTGGCCGCCCAGGTGCTGCCGGCGGGTTACTCGGCGATCTTCAATGCCACCACGCCGTTGATGGGGGTGTTGATTGGCGGGCTGTTTTTCAGCGAACGCCTCACCCCGTCGAAAATCGCCGGGGTGTGCCTGGGTCTGTTCGGTGTAGGCGTGCTGACCCGTGCGGGACCGGTGGCGTTTGACCTGGAATTATTGATGGGCGCACTGGCTTGCCTGTTGGCCACCACCTGTTATGGCTTTGCCGGGTTCCTCGCCAGGCGCTGGCTGGACCAGCGTGGCGGGCTGGACAGTCGTCTCGCGGCCCTGGGCAGCATGCTGGGCGCGACGCTGTTTCTGCTGCCGTTATTTGCCTACAGCGCGATCAGCCATCCGCCGGCGAGTTGGGGTGGGTGGCAGGTCTGGTCGTCGCTGCTGGGGTTGGGGCTGGTGTGTACGGCGTTTGCGTACGTGTTGTACTTCCGGCTGCTCACCGCGATTGGGCCGGTGAGGTCGATGACCACCACCTTCCTGATCCCGCCGTTCGGCGTGTTGTGGGGGGCGTTGTTGCTCGACGAGCCCTTATCGATGGCGCATTTATATGGCGGCGTGTTGATTGCCGGGGCGTTGTGGCTGGTATTGCGGCCTCGAAAACCGTAGGCGCCGGCTGGCCGGCACCTACGGGGGGCATCAGTTTTTGCGGAACACGAAGACCAGCCCAATGATGATCAAGCCCATCCCCAACAGGCTCAGCATCGCGAGCCGATTGCCGAAGATCAGGTAATCCATCACCGCCGTCACCGCCGGCACCAGGTAGAACAGGCTGGTGACATTCACCAGGTTGCCCCGGGCGATCAGGCGGTACAGCAACAGCGTTGCCAGCAACGACACTACCAGGCCCATCCACAGCACCGGCAGGTAAAAGCCGGCGTTGTGTTCAACGTGGAACGGCTGGAACGGCACAAACACCGAACACAACAGCAGCCCCGCCAGGTACTGCACCGGCAGGGTGCCAAGGGGGTTGTCGGTGATGCGCTTTTGCATGATCGAGCCGAAGGTCATGCTTGCCAGGGCCAGCAGCCCGAACAGCATCCCGGCCAGGGACATGCCCGCCAGCCCGATGCCTTGGTAGACCACCATGATCAGCCCGGCCAGGCCCAGACTCAGGCCGAACATCCGGCGCCAGGATCGCTGGCGCTCCATCAGCACCACGGTGAGGATCGGCTGCACCCCCATGATGGTCGCCATGACGCCGGGGGTGACGCTGAGGTCCAGGGCCAGCAGATAGAAAATCTGATAGGCCCCCAGCAATACCAACCCGGTTGCCACCGCGTACAACAGGGGCTTGCCGGGACGCGGTAGTTTCAACCGCAGGACCGGCACCAGGATCACCAGCCCCGCCAGGGCGATGGCAAAACGGATCAGCAGGAAGGCGAAGGGCGAAGCATGGGCCAGGCCCAGCTTGGAGAAGATGGCCCCGCTGCTCCACAGCAGGACAAACAGGCTCGTCGAGGCCGCCGCGGCCACGGAGTGTTTCGAAAGAACGGACATGGTTACCACCTGTAATCAGGCAAAAAAAGCCGATTCAGCCGCAGAGGCTGAAATTCAGTAGTTTTTTTCAGGCAGGCAGAGCGGGCACAGCAACGTGCCGATCAGCCCGAAATGCCAACACCCGGCGGTGATACGACTGCGTACACCGGCGTGCTACTGACAGGTGGGGGGTAGTGACTGATCTGCGCAGGCTGCTTGTTCGCGCACGGCACGCGCACAGCGTTGACCGCTGAATCGACTACCGCTATGCGCAGGGAAGCTGGCATGTGCTGATCTTTTTGAAGGTATAAGGACGCGAGGACTATAACCAGCCGATGACATGTTTTGCAATCACTTGCCCAAGCCCTTTTGCGGGGAGGCGTTTTCACGTTTCGGGGCGCGGGCCGTCGCTATAATGCCGACCGGTATTTTCCAAGGATTCCCCCATGCTCCCATTGCCCTGGCTGTACCTGGCGCTTCTTTCCATCGGCTATGCGCTGGCCTTGGCCTACGGGCAACTGGGCGTACTGGCGCTGGTGTCCGTCGCCCTGCTGTTGATCGCCGGCTATGCCGTACGCCAGCAGCGCACGCCGTGGGCGCGTTACCTGGGTCACGGGCTGTTTGTCGTGTTGGCGCTAGGCCTGGCGATGCACTGGCTGCCGGGGTTCTATAACGGTCGCGGCATTGACCCGCAGCGATTTACGCCTGATGCCGTGCCGTTCTCGATGTACCTGAACCAGGACAAGCCGCTGATTGGTTTCTGGTTGCTGCTGGCCTGCCCGTGGATTGTGGCGCGGCGTTCGTTGCGCCTGTCGATCTGCGTCACCGCGTTGGTACTGACCCTTACCGCCATCGTCGCGCTGGGTGGCGCAGCCTTGCTGGGCGTGATCAGTTGGGCGCCGAAATGGCCGGACCAGGCCTGGCTGTGGGTACTCAACAACCTGTTGCTGGTGACCCTGGTGGAAGAAGCCCTGTTCCGTGGCTACATTCAAGGCGGCTTGAGCCGACGCTTCAAACAGTTGCCCTACGGCGAAAACCTCGCGCTGCTGCTGGCATCGCTGCTGTTCGGCCTGGTGCACGTGGGTGCAGGGTGGCAATGGGTGCTGCTGGCGGGCATCGCCGGGGTCGGTTATGGCCTGGCGTATCGGTTTGGCGGGCTGGGTGCGGCGATTGCCACGCACTTTGGCTTGAATCTGCTTCACTTCGGGTTGTTTACCTATCCAATGCTGGCAGGCTGAGGCTGCCTTCGGCGCGGCGCGGGTACTTTTACGACATTGGTAACACCTCGTAACCAGCCGAACGGTCAGTAGTCGGCTCCGCGCCCTTTGGGCAGAATCCCCCTTCGTTACCGACCCACTCCGTACAACCCGGTCCCCACGCGCTGACACGCCTGGCACTGCGTTGAAGGCAGCTGTGCACCCGCGTTTCAGGCCCAGCGTTTATTCACCCGCTATACAAGAAGCCATCCCCATGCCTCTCAAGACACTGTCTATCTTCGGCACCCGCCCGGAAGCCATCAAAATGGCGCCGATGGTGATCAATCTCGCAAATGACGACCGTTTCCACTCGAGAGTGTGTGTCACGGCGCAGCACCGGGAGATGCTGGACCAAGTGCTTGAGCTGTTTGGACTGGTACCCGACTACGACTTGAACATCATGAAGCCGGATCAGAACCTGACGGATGTGACGACGGCAATCATCCAGGGGCTGCAAGCTGTCCTGGAAGACTTCAAACCCGATGTGATCCTCGTCCACGGGGATACGGCGACCACTTTTGCAGCCAGTCTGGCGGCCTATTACCAACAGATCCCCGTTGCCCATATCGAAGCCGGGCTGCGTACCCACAACCTTTATTCCCCCTGGCCCGAGGAGGGCAACCGACGCCTGACGGGCAGCCTCGCGTCGATGCATTTCGCCCCCACCCAAACCTCGCGGCAGAACCTGATCAATGAGGGGGTGGCCGCCGAATGCATTCATGTCACGGGCAATACGGTGATCGATGCACTGCTCAGTGTTGTAGAGAAACTCCACGCCCCGACATCACCCCTGCGTAGCCGCCTTGACCGGCAATTTGCCTTTCTGCCCCAAGACCAGCGGATGGTCCTGGTGACAGGCCATCGCCGGGAAAATTTTGGCGAGGGTCTTGAACGTATCTGCCAGGCCCTGGCTGAAACCGCCGCGCATTTCCCGGCGGTGACCTTTGTCTACGCCGTGCACCTGAATCCCAATGTGCAGGAACCCGTGCGACGGCGACTGGCGAGCATCAGCAATGTACATCTGATCGAGCCGCTGGATTACCTGCCGTTTGTCTACCTGATGACCCGGGCGTACCTGATCCTCACGGATTCGGGCGGCATCCAGGAGGAAGCACCTGCACTGGGCAAGCCGGTGCTGGTGATGCGTGACACGACTGAACGCCCCGAGGCAGTCGATGCCGGGACGGCGCGGCTGGTGGGCACGGAGATCGCAAGCATTACTCACCACCTCAGGGAGTTGCTCAGCGATGAAGCGGCTTATCGGGAGATGAGTAATGCCCACAACCCCTACGGTGACGGCAGAGCGTGCACACGCATTCGCGAAGTTCTGATCGCAACCTGGCGAAAAAACGAGGCAGCGGCATGAGCATGCCGACACTCTGCGTCCTCGGCCTGGGTTATATCGGCTTGCCCACCGCCGCGCTGTTTGCCTCGCCGCAACGAACAGTCATTGGCGTCGATATAAACCCGCATATCGTGGACCTCATCAATCTCGGCCAAGTGCATATCATAGAGCCCGATCTGGACCGGTTGGTCCGCTCGGCGGTCAGCCACGGCTACCTGCGGGCGACAACCCGGCCGGAGCCGGCGGATGCCTTCCTGATCGCCGTGCCCACCCCATTCCTGGAAAACCGCGAGCCAGACCTGAGCTATATAGAAGCAGCCTGCCGTGCCATCGCCCCGGTGCTGAAAAAGCACGACCTCGTGATCCTGGAGTCGACTTCTCCGGTCGGTACCACCGAACTGATGGTGAAATGGCTGGCCAGTGTGCGTCCGGACCTGACCTTTCCCACCACCCATCAGCAAGCCAGTGACATCCGCATCGCCCACTGCCCCGAACGGGTACTGCCAGGGCATGTCTTGAGGGAATTGGTCAGCAATGACCGCATCATCGGGGGCATGACCGATGCCTGCTCAGCCGCAGCAGTACGGCTTTACCAGCAGTTTGTCGAAGGCCAGTGCATTGTCACTGACACACGCACCGCGGAAATGTGCAAGCTGACCGAAAACAGTTTCCGCGACGTCAATATCGCCTTCGCCAACGAACTCTCGATGATCTGCGCACAGTTGAAGATCGACCCATGGGAGCTGATCCGCCTGGCCAACCATCATCCGCGTGTGAATATCCTGCAGCCCGGGCCTGGCGTCGGTGGGCACTGTATAGCGGTGGACCCGTGGTTCATCGTCAGTAAAACACCGGACCTGGCGCTGTTGATCCGCACCGCACGCCTGGTCAACGACAGCAAACCCCAGTGGGTCATCCAGCAAGTCAAGGTGGCGGTGGCCAACCTTTTGTTCAAGCACCCCGGGCTGTGCGCGCACAACGTGCGAATTGCCTGCTATGGCCTGGCGTTCAAGGCAGACATCGACGACCTGCGCGAAAGCCCGGCACTTGGCATTGCCCGCCAGTTGGCCAACGAACTGGGGATAACGCTGCTGCTGGTCGAGCCCAATATCGATGCACTGCCCGACGACCTGACTGGCCATTCCCTGACCGACGTGGCCTGTGCCTGGGACAGCGCCCATATCCATGTGTTGCTGGTCGGGCATCGCGAGTTCAGATCCATGTCAGCGCGACATAGCAACGGCGTGGTGATTGATGCTGCCGGCGTACTGGCGAACTGACGATGAATAATCCACCGCCACTCGCCGATACCCATGATCGTGTCATGGAAGCCTATTACGGCAAGCTGGGCGAACACTTCATGCAGGAAACCCGTGCGCGGATCCATTGGATCTGCGCACAGGTCACCGGCAGGACAATACTCGACATAGGCTGCTCCCAGGGCATTATCCCCGTGTTGCTGGCCCGTGAAGGCCACAGGGTCACGGGCGTGGATAACGACCCCAGGGCGTTCGAGCAGGCCAAATATTACCTGAGGGCCGAACCCGATCACGTGCAGCGCAACGTCCGCTACTTGAATGCAGACTTTATGTCGCTGGACACCCAGGGCTTGGAACCTGACAGCATCGTGATCAGTGAAGTGCTTGAGCACCTCATCCACCCGGCAACCTTCGTCGAAAAAGCCGCATCGATGCTCAAGCCGCGTGGCCGGCTGATCATCACCGTGCCGTTCGGGGTGAATGACTTCCTTGACCACAAGCACACGTTCTACCTGCTGGAACCCTTTCGGCTGTTGAGTGCGTACCTGCAGGTCATCCAGGTCGAAATGCTGGGCAAGTGGGTGGGAATGGTCGCCATCAAAACAGAACCCGAGGGCTGTTCGCTGGGTGTCGAGCATCTACGTCAACTGGAAGCGGCGTTCGAGTCCGTCGAGCGTAACCTGCTAGGCCAGGTAGCCGGCGGTCGCCAACAGCGGGAACAGGTCAATCAGAAATACCGTGAAGCGACTGAGCGCATTCAGCAACTCAAGAACGAACTGGCGTACTCAACCGAGTGCAATACCCGGCAGCAAGCGCAAATAGAGGTCCTGACCGCCAATCTGCAGCGCACAAAAGCCAGGTGCCACCTGCTGGAAAATCGCTTGATCAAGACGCGGGCCAGCACCACCTATCAGTTGGGGTATCAACTGCGTATGGGGGTGGGCTCGCTACGTGAATGCCTGCTTTTGCCTGGCGCCTTGTTCAAGCTGTATCAACAAGCCCGCGCACGTCGCAAAGGCAACGCACCTACGGCCCCCCCTGGCGATGATGCGATCCCACCGGCGCTGCCTGGCACCGCCGTTTTCCTTGTAACGCCGGCCCCCACTCCGCTGGCGGATGCAGAGCATGTGCGCAGCCAGCTGTTGCTCGCCCCCCACGACACGGCCAAGCCCTTCAGAATGGCCTGTGTGATGGACACCTTTACCCATGAGGCCTACCGGTATGAATGCGAGCTGTTGCAACTGACACCGGACCAGAGCCTGGCCGAACTGCAATCGTTCCAACCCGACCTGCTGTTTATCGAATCCGCATGGCGCGGCCAGGATGGCCGCTGGCATAACAAGATCGCCCAGAACAGCACAGAGCTGCGCCAGGTCTTGCAGTGGTGCCGGGAACACAAGGTGCCAACGGTGTTCTGGAACAAGGAAGACCCGGTGCACTTCGAGACGTTCCTGGGTACCGCCACACAGTTCGACCTGGTGTTCACCACGGATATCGACTGTATTCATCGCTATAAAAGCGCGCTGGGGCATGAGCGTGTCTACCTGCTGCCCTTTGCCTGCCAACCGGCGATGCACAACCCGATCGAGTTGTATGAGCGCAAGGATGCGTTCTGTTTCGCCGGTGCCTACTACTGCCGATACCCCGAACGGGCGCGGGACCTGGAACACTTCGTCAATGCCCTGCCGGGCTTTCGTCCGCTGGAAATCTACGATCGCAACTTCGGCCAGCCAGAAGCCAACTATCAGTTTCCGGCCCGATATCGGGGCTACATTGCCGGTACGCTTGACGCGACGCAGATAGACCTGGCTTACAAGGGCTACCGGTATGCGATCAATCTCAATTCGGTCAAACAGTCGCAATCCATGTTCGCCCGTCGTGCCTTTGAATTGCTGGGTTCCAACACCCTGACCATCAGCAATTTTTCTCGCGGCCTGCGTGTGCTGATGGGCGACCTGGTCATCTGCAGCGACAACGGCCAGGAGGTCTTGCGTCGCCTCGGCACGCCCGCTGGACACGCCAGGCTGCGGTTGGCAGGGCTGCGAAAGGTGATGCTGGAACACACCTATGCCCACCGTTTGATGTATGTGATGAACAAGGTGACCCATCGCGTGCATGACCTGCCACTGCCGACGATTTGCCTGGTCGCTGACGCGGCCGACGAGGCTCAATTGCAGGCCCTCATTGAGCATCTGCGGCGTCAGCGCTACCCCCGCGTCAAGCTGTATGTCGCGGTAAGCGACGCGCCGGCAAGGCAGCCCGCCACCGTTGACCCGCGCTTGCAACTGATTGAGCGCAAACAGCTGGACAAACTCACCCTCGGCGAGCTGGCAGGCGGCGCCGACTGGTTCGGCGCCATGCTTGCCGTGGACTACTACGGCCCTCACTACTTGCTCGACCTGGCCTTGGCCACGCGTTACAGCAAGGCCCGGGTGATCGGCAAGATGGCGCACCATGCCGCGGACGAACGGGATATACGCCTGATCAACCCAGGCCAGGAATACCGCTGTGCCACCGGGATAGCGGCACGTCGGGCCTTGATCAAGACAGAAGTGCTGGCACAACAGCCCGCCCGAGCCTGGCTGGAAAGCCTCCCGGCGCTCACCTACACCCACCCTCGATCCCTCGCGATCGATGCGTTCAACTACTGCGAAAACGCCGCGGGCACTGATCGACAGCACGTCGTTGCGGTGGTGGATGACCTCGAGCTGAACAGCGGAATCAGCCTCCAGCATCTCCAGCGCAGCAGTGAAACGATCCCGCCATTGAGTGCAGATACTACTGGCCCGCTGAGCAACGGCCGGGACCTGTCAGAACTGTTCGGCCCGCTGCGCAGCAAGTATCTGCGCGCGCAGGTCGAAGGCGGCACCTGGCATATCGACTCCTCCCTCGCGGACGGAAAACATGAATATCACTACGCCAGGCACGAGTTGAACGTTGCTCAGCTGAAACAGGCCGACGACACCTTGAGATTGCTGCTCGATGCCACGCCGGGCCTGAACCTGCAACTGGTCGTGCTGTATCTGGATGCGCAGAAACAACGGATCAGCCATGTCATGCAGCAGGCCAATCGCAATCAGGCCTGGGATATACCGCCCGAGACAGCGTACCTGCGCCTGGGCCTGCGGGCCCACGGCAGCGGCAGCACGACGATCAAGGCACTGGTTCAAGGACACCGGGAAATCCAACCCTCCCACCTCCTCGCCAAGGCCGCGCACCTGCTGCTGACCAACCACTACCCGGCCTATGACGACCTGTACCGTAATGGCTTTATTCATACCCGTGTCATGGCCTATCAGGAACAGGGCCTGCCGGTAGATGTCTTTCGTCTGCGCCCCGACGAGTCGATCAGTTATCACGAATTTGAAAATGTCGACGTGGTGACCGGCCCGGGCAGCGCCCTGGCAAGCATGCTGGACAGCGGACAGTACACGACACTGCTGGTGCACTTCCTGGATCCGCAGATGTGGGAAATAGTGCGCCCCTACTTGCCCCGCCTCCGGGTGATTGCCTGGGTACACGGCGCGGAGATCCAACCTTGGTGGCGCCGGGCTTACAACTATGGCGACGAAACACTGTTGCAACTGGCCAAGCTCGACAGTGAACGACGCATGGGGTTCTGGCTCAGCCTTTTGCAACCCATGCCGCCCAATCTGCAACTGGTATTCGTCTCCCGACAGTTTGCCGAAGACGTCATGGAAGACCTGGGGTTCAGGTTGCCGAGGGGTCAATACCGAGTGATCCACAACCCCATCAATACGCGGCTGTTTGCCTATCAGGAAAAACCGCCTGAGCAGCGCAAGAAAATCCTCTCGATCCGCCCCTATGTGTCACGCACCTACGCCAACGACCTGAGCGTCAAAACCATTCAAATGCTGGCGACCAAGCCATGGTTCAACGAACTTGAGTTCCTGATGGTCGGTGACGGACCTTTGTTTGAAGAAACCCTCGCACCGCTGCGTCAGTACCCGAACGTCACCCTCGAAAAACGCTATTTGAAACAATCCGAGATCGCCGACCTGCACAAACACTATGGCGCGTTTCTGTGCCCCAGCCGCATGGACACACAAGGGGTATCGCGTGACGAAGCCATGGCTTCGGGCCTGGTCCCTTTGACTAATCGGGTCGGGGCCATCCCTGAGTTTGTTGACGACGACTGCGGTTTTCTATCGGCCCCCGAGAGTTTCACCGGGCTCGCCGAAGGAATAGAAACACTGTTTTTCAACCCGGAAATATTCAGGGCGAAATCATTCAACGCCAGGCAACGCGTGCTTGCGCAAAGCGCTATGCATTTGATCTCCGCGTCCGAACTAAGCCTGATACGGGAACCCCACGGTGAGCCGAGACGTTAAGGCATTGCAATACCGTATCCTGTCGGCACTTCTCTGGTGCGTACGCCTGGGCCAGAACCTCATGAGCATCGCTCCACGTGCGGTGTTGATGGCCCATGCCGCACATTTCTGCGCACAAGTGTTGTTGATAACGACGTACTTCCTGCCGATCAAGATTGTCATCCTGCTCGGTTCAGAGACGGTCCCCGCCTATTTGCCACCCCCGTTGAAAGGCCTCGATCAAACCGCCCTGATCATCGGGCTCGGTCTGTTGACGGTGATCCTTTACGCTTTTTACCTGGGCGCCGGGTTCATGGCCTCCCGTTACTCAAGGGCGGGGGCACGCGCCCTGATAGACGGCGGTGCCGAACCTGCGCGGCTAAAAACCCAATTGGCCCTGGCAGCCAGGACATTTTCCAGGTTTGCGCGGGGTTTATCGGACGCCATGTTTACCCTGATCGTCTTCTGCGTGTTGCTCTACCTCTACCCGTCTCTCCTGGCGATCGGCCTGACTTATTCCGTGCTCGCTGCAGCTGTGCTGATTGGCTTGAACAACCGTAGCCAACGTGTGCACGCGGTACTCTCCCGTCACCCACTCACGGTGGCCGATGCGTTTTACTCAATGGGCTTTCTGGCGGCATTCGCCTTCATCATTGTCGACTTTCTCTGCCTGACGCCTCCCCACCTGTACATCGCGCTGATAGCGCTGATCCTGATACGTCAAAGCCTCAGCAGACTGAAGGTCCTGACCCAGGACATTCTTTACCTGAACACCCACGCCCCGAGCATCAATCGGATGTTTCTCGCCCTCCACCCGACTCGCTGAACCCCGTCCACATCAACAGGAATCTCCCGTGCCCCGCATCGCCATGATCGTCTGGAATGAGTTTCGCAACGACGCCCGCGTATTGAAGCAAGCCCGGACACTCCAGGCAGCCGGTTATCAAGTCACCGTGTTCGCCCTGCATGCGCCCGGCGTGACGCATCGCAAGGAGGTGCTGGCCGAAGGCATCCGTGTGGTACGCGTAGCGCGCAGCGTGCGCTGGCGTGCGGCCAACGCCGGATCGCCCCCATCGCCAGGCCCGTTCGCAGCCGAACAATCGATGCCCCTGCGACGCATTCTTTCGCGGCTTTGGGTACATGCAGGGCTGCTGCTACGCATCGCCCTGCATCGCGCTGCGGTGGTGCATGCCCACGACGTCAATACCCTGCCCACCGCCTGGCTGGCGGCCCGGCTCAGCGGCGCCAGGCTGGTGTATGACGCCCACGAAATCAGCACCAGCCGCGAGGGGTATGCGCGCTTTCGCAGCTGGGTAGGTTGTATCGAAAAAACCTTGATGCCCAGGGCCGAAGGCATCATTACCACCACGCAAAGCCGGGCCAGGTTTTTTGCCAGGGCCTATGGAATCGCCCGCCCGCTGGTACTGCAAAACCGCCCCTGTCTGAGCGCCTCCTCGCCCGGCCAGAGGATTCGTCTTGAGTTGGGCTTGCAACACCCCTGGCCCATCGTTGTCTATCAGGGCGGCCTTCAACAGGGGCGCGGGCTGGAACGCTTGCTACGCGTGGCGGCGTCGTTGCAAGGCGCTTACCTTGTATTGATCGGGAGCGGCAGGCTTACCCCTGCCTTGATGGCATTGCGCACGGAACTTGGCCTGACAGACCGAGTGCACTTTATCCCGACCGTTGCACTGGCGGATTTGCCCAGCTACACCGCATCAGCCGATATCGGTGTGCAGCCGATCGAAAATACCTGCCTGAACCACTTCACCACCGACTCGAACAAATTATTTGAATATGTCATCGCCGGGCTGCCCGTGGTGGCCACGGACTTTCCGGAGATTCGCAAGATTGTCCGGGCCTACTCCGTAGGACTTTTGGTACCGGCAGGCTCGGAGCAATCACTGCGCACCGCACTGCAGCGCCTGATCGATGAGCCGTTATTGCGTCAGGCACTGGCGCAAAACGCGAAAAATGCCGCCTTGCATTTAAATTGGGAGCGGCAGGAAAGCACGCTGGTGGCGCTGTACGAGCGTGTACTGCGGCGTAAAACCGAGGTGCGCGTATGACCAAGCGCATTCTCATATTGAGCTATTACTTTCCGCCCGATCTGTCGGCATTTCGCGTCGAGGCGTTGGTCAAGGCCTTGCTCACCCACGGTAACGGTGAGATAGAGATCGACGTGCTGACCACCCAGCCAAACCGCTACCCGTCCTATGAGGCTGCCCCTGCCCACACCGCGCATCAGCCGAAGCTGTCCGTCACCCGCATCGGCCTCCCCGCGCACAGATTCAGCGCATGGGGCCAGGCCTGGGGGTTTGCCCACTATGCCTGCGGCGTCCTTCAGGCCGTGAAGGGTAAGCCGTATGACGTGATCGTGGCCACCTCTTCGCGGCTGATGACGGCCGCACTGGGCGCCGCCATCGCGCGCAAAAAACACGCGCCTCTCTATCTGGATATTCGCGATATCTTTGTCGACGTCCTGCCCGAGCTTTTCCCCGGTATTGTCGGCAAGCTCCTGGCACGGCTGTTTTCCCGCCTGGAAAAAATCACCCTTGGGTGTGCGACGCGGGTCAACCTGGTATCCCCCGGTTTCCTGAGTTACTTCGCGCCCCGTTATCCACACAAGACCTTCTCAACCTACACCAACGGTGTGGATGATCTGTTTCTTGAACCCCCCTTCCATACCGAACCGCCTGACGACCCGACACGCCTGCTGAAGATCGTCTACGCTGGCAATGTCGGCGCCGGCCAAGGCCTGGAAAAAATCCTGCCCCCCCTGGCCGAACGGCTGGCAGACAGGGCCTGTTTCTACGTCATTGGCGATGGCAGCACGATGAAAAAACTGAGCGAGGCGCTGATCAAAAGAAACGTAAGGAATGTCGAGCTTATTCCTCCCATGCCTCGCCATAGACTGATTCACTACTATCAGCAAGCGGATGTGCTTTTTTTGCACCTTAATAGCTTTAACGCATTCTTGAAGGTCATTCCTTCCAAGCTGTTTGAATATGCAGCCACTGGAAAGCCAATCCTGGCGGGGCTGGAAGGCTATTCAAAAGCGTTCACTCTTAACCATATTCCCAATGCTTGCGTGTTTGCCCCCGCAAACCCGGACGCAGCCGTTGCCGCACTCGCCCGTCTTGATCTGGGTAGCACCGACCGAGCGGCATTTCTACGGGAGTATTCCCGCAGCAGGATCCAGCAACGCATGGCTCTGGACATTCTCGATATCACAACACCCGAAGAACCGTGACCCTGCAAACTGCCAAGCCGATTGTTGCAAAAATAAGTTAAATAAACCCCCGTTACCGCCGATACCCAATGAAAGCCTTGCGGATTGAACAATCATGCGTAATAACCAGCCCGTTACCCAGCGCGAACGTACCTTCCCCGCTCAGCAACGGTTGATCTCCACCACAGATGCCAAAGGCGTGATCACCTACTGCAACGACGCGTTTGTCGAAATCAGTGGGTTCTCTCGCGACGAACTGGTGCGCGCCCCGCACAACCTGGTCCGTCATCCGGACGTGCCAGCGGCCGTGTTCGGGCATATGTGGACCACGCTCAAACAAGGCTTGCCATGGATGGGCATCGTTAAGAACCGCTGCAGGACGGGCGATCACTACTGGGTCAACGCCTATGTGACGCCGGTCTTCGAAGGCAACCAGGTGGTCGGCTACGAATCGGTGCGCATCAAGCCCACCGCCGAGCAGATCCGCCGTGCCGAAGCGCTCTACCAACGCATCAACCAGGGCAAGTCGGCCGTCCCCCAGCGGGACAAGTGGCTGCCGGTGTTGCAGGACTGGCTGCCGTTTATCCTGATCAGCCAGTTGAGCTTCATGATCGGTGCGTCGCTCAACTCCCACTGGGGCTTTGCCCTGGCGGCGGGTTTGTCGGTGCCATTGGGGCTGCTGGGCCTGAGCTGGCAACAGCGCGGCCTCAAGCGCCTGCTGCGCCTGGCCGAGCAGACCACCTCCGACCCGTTGATCGCGCAGATGTACACCGACAGCCGTGGTGCCCAGGCGCGCCTGGAGATGTCCATTCTCAGCCAGGAGGCACGCCTGAAGACCTGCCTGACGCGCTTGCAGGACACTGCCGAGCACCTCAACGACCAGGCGGCGCAGTCCAATACCCTGGCGCATAACAGCTCCAGCGGCCTGGAACGCCAGCGCGTGGAAACCGAGCAGGTGGCCACGGCGGTCAACCAGATGGCGGCGACCACCCAGGAAGTGGCCAGCCATGTGCAGCGCACGGCCGATGCGACCCAGGAAGCCAATCGCCTGACCAGTCGCGGTCGCGATATTGCCGGGGAAACCCGCGAGGCGATTCAGCGTCTGTCGGTGGCCGTGGGCGAGACCGGCGTGACCGTCACCCAACTGGCCAAGGACAGCGACGAGATCGGCGGCGTAGTCGACGTGATCAAAGGCATTGCCGACCAGACCAACCTGCTGGCGCTCAACGCCGCCATTGAAGCGGCGCGAGCCGGTGAGATGGGCCGTGGGTTTGCGGTGGTCGCCGATGAAGTGCGCCAACTGGCGCAGCGCACGGCTGAGTCGACCGGGCAGATCCATGCCCTGATCGCCAAGCTGCAGCAAACTGCTGCCGCTGCCGTGCAAACCATGGACACCGGGCATCGCCAGGCCGAAGAGGGCGTGGCGCGGGTAATGGAGGCGGACCAGGCATTGGTGGGCATCAGTGAAGCGGTGGCGCATATCACCGACATGACCACCCAGATCGCGGCCGCCACCGAAGAGCAAAGCTCGGTGGCCGAAGAGATCAGCCGCAATATCAGCACCATTGCGCTGTTGGCAGATCAGACCTCGGAGCAGGCGTTGAACTCGGCGCAGTTGAGTGAAGAGCTGACGCATACGGCCAATACCCAGTATTCGTTGGTCGAGCGTTTCAACCGGTAGACCGATATCGGGAGCAAGCCCCCTCCCACAGTTAACCGCGTACATCCCTTGGAATGCGGTCGAATGTGGGAGGGGGCTTGCTCCCGATTGGCCCTAACAGGCGCTGAGAAACTCAGCCACCTGCACGGCCGCAGCCTCCAAATGCTGCTCATGCGCAAACCCCGAAGCCTTCAACGGCTTCAAATCATGATCCCCCGCCACCAGCCACATCACTTCGATGCTCGGCGGCAAGTCATACCCTTCCACCGCCGCCCGATTGCCCAGTGCATCGCGCTCGCCCTGCACAATCAACGTCGGCGTCTTCAATCCGGCCAAATGCGCTACACGTGGTTTCTCCGGCTTGCCCACCGCATAAAACGGATAACCCAGGCACACCAGCCCATCGACGCCCAATTCATCGGCCAAAAGACTGGCCATCCGCCCGCCCATCGACTTGCCGCCAATGACCAGTTTCCCAGCGACATGACGTCGCACCTCGGCATACACCCCGCGCCAGGCTTCCAGCAATCTTGGCGCCGGGTTGGGCGGGCGTTTGCCGCCGTCCAGTCGGCGCTGGGCCATGTAGGGAAACTCGAAGCGCAACACGTTGACGCCATGTCCGGCAAGGCGTGCAGCCATGTCGTTCATGAAGGATGAGTCCATCGGTGCGCCGGCGCCATGGGCCAGGATCAACGTCACGCAATCACCGGAAGCTACGCCCGACGCGACATCCCAAAGCCAACCGTGTTCCCGCACACACTGCGCCCATTGATCCCCGTCAATACTGGCCTTGTGCTCTTTGCCCATGCTTGCCTCGCTATTCAGTCTGCCTATAACTCCAGCCCAAGTGCCGCATCTGCTTGGGTTGAACCGTGGATGGGGAACCATGAACACTACTTTAAGTACCGCCTATAACTACAAGGTGGTCCGCCAATTCGCCATTATGACGGTGGTGTGGGGCATCGTCGGCATGGGGCTCGGGGTTTTTCTCGCCGCCCAATTGGTTTGGCCCGCGCTCAACTTCGACTTGCCCTGGACCAGCTTCGGCCGCCTGCGCCCACTGCACACCAATGCGGTGATCTTCGCGTTCGGTGGCTGTGCGCTGTTCGCCAGCTCCTTCTACTCGGTGCAGCGTACCTGCCAAACCCAGCTGTTCGCGCCGAAAATCGCCGCGTTCTGCTTCTGGGGCTGGCAACTTGTCATCCTCCTGGCCGCGATCAGCTTGCCGCTGGGCTACACCAGCTCCAAGGAATACGCCGAACTGGAATGGCCGATCGACATCCTGATCACCATTGTCTGGGTGGCCTACGCCATCGTGTTCTTCGGCACGGTGATGAAGCGCAACACCAAGCATATCTACGTCGGTAACTGGTTCTTCGGCGCGTTCATCATCACCGTGGCGATCCTGCATATCGTCAACAACCTGGAAATCCCGGTCAGCCTGACCAAGTCCTACTCGCTGTATGGCGGTGCGACGGATGCCATGGTGCAGTGGTGGTACGGGCATAACGCGGTAGGCTTTTTCCTCACCGCCGGTTTCCTCGGGATGATGTACTACTTCGTGCCGAAACAGGCCGAGCGCCCGGTGTATTCCTATCGCCTGTCCATCGTGCACTTCTGGGCGCTGATCACCCTGTACATCTGGGCCGGTCCTCACCACCTGCACTACACCGCGCTGCCGGACTGGGCACAGTCCCTGGGCATGGTGATGTCGCTGGTACTGCTGGCGCCGAGCTGGGGCGGCATGATCAACGGCATGATGACCCTGTCGGGCGCCTGGCATAAGTTGCGCAGCGACCCGATCCTGCGCTTTTTGGTGGTGTCCCTGGCGTTCTACGGCATGTCGACCTTCGAAGGGCCGATGATGGCGATCAAGACCGTCAACTCGCTGTCCCACTACACCGACTGGACCATCGGCCACGTACACGCCGGCGCCCTCGGCTGGGTAGCGATGATCTCCATCGGCGCCCTGTACCACATGATCCCGAAAGTCTTCGGTCGCGAGCAGATGTACAGCCTCGGCCTGATCAACGCGCACTTCTGGCTGGCCACCATCGGCACCGTGCTCTACATCGCCTCGATGTGGGTCAACGGCATCGCCCAGGGCCTGATGTGGCGTGCGATCAACGAAGACGGCACCTTGACCTACTCCTTCGTCGAAACCCTGGTGGCCAGCCACCCAGGCTTCATCGTGCGGCTGGTGGGCGGTGCGGTATTCCTCAGCGGCATGTTCCTGATGGCTTACAACACATGGCGCACCGTGCGCTCGGCACAACCTGTCGAAGCCGCCCCTGCCGCGCAGATGGCCTGAGGAGTCAGTGATGAAACACGAAACGATTGAAAAGAACGTCGGCCTGCTGATGCTGCTCATGGTGCTCGCCGTGAGCATCGGCGGCCTGACCCAGATCGTCCCGCTGTTCTTCCAGGACGTGACCAACAAGCCGGTGGAAGGCATGAAGCCCTACACCGCGCTGCAACTGGAAGGCCGCGACATCTACATCCGCGAAGGCTGCGTACAGTGCCACTCGCAGATGATCCGCCCGTTCCGCGCCGAGACCGAGCGCTACGGCCACTACTCGGTGGCCGGTGAAAGCGTGTGGGACCACCCGTTCCTGTGGGGCTCCAAGCGTACCGGGCCAGACCTGGCCCGCGTCGGCGCACGCTACTCGGACGACTGGCACCGCGCGCACTTGTACAACCCTCGCAACGTCGTGCCTGAGTCGAAGATGCCGGCCTACCCGTGGTTGGTCACGGCTGCGGTCGACAGCAGCCACACCGAGACCAAGTTGAAAGTAATGCGCACCCTCGGCGTGCCGTACACCGACGACGACATCAGTGGCGCCGTGGCCAGCCTCAAGGGCAAGACCGAAATGGACGCGCTGGTTTCGTACCTGCAAGTACTCGGCACTGCCATCAAGAGCAAGAGGTGAGCCATGGGATTTGAATTCGATGCGGGCACCATCCGCGGCCTCGGCACGCTGGTGGTCGCCATCGCCTTTATCGGCCTGTCGCTGTGGGTATTCAACAACCGGCGCAATTCGGAATTCGAGGAAGCGCGCCTGCTGCCCTTCGCCGATGAACCTTCGCCATCCGACGCTCACCAAGAGCCTGCAACAAGGAGCAACCGGCCATGACTACCTTCTGGAGTACATGGATCTGCGTACTGACCATTGGCAGCCTGATCGGCCTGACCTGGCTGTTGTTCGCCACCCGCAAGGGCGAGACCAAGGGCAGCGTCGACCAGACCATGGGCCATGCCTTCGACGGCATCGAGGAATACGACAACCCCCTGCCCCAGTGGTGGTTCATGCTGTTCGCCGGCACCCTGGTGTTTGCGGTCGGCTACCTGATTCTCTACCCGGGCCTGGGCAACTGGAAAGGCGTGTTGCCGGGCTATGAAGACGGTTGGACCTCGGCCAAGGAGTGGGACAAGGAGATGGCCAAGGCCGACACCAAGTTCGGACCGATCTTCGCCAAATTCTCGGCCATGCCCGTGGAACAAGTCGCCAAAGACCCGCAGGCGCTGAAAATGGGCGGTCGCCTGTTCGCCTCCAACTGCGCGGTGTGCCACGGCTCGGATGCCAAGGGCGCATTCGGCTTTCCCAACCTGGCTGACAACATCTGGCGTTGGGGCGGTTCGGCCGAAGCGATCAAGACCACCATCATGAACGGTCGCCACGCGGCGATGCCGGCGTGGGGTGACATGCTCGGCGACGACGGCGTAAAAAACGTCGCCGCCTATGTGCGCCACGACCTGGCCAAGCTGCCATTGCCGGCGGACAGCACCGCCGACCTGGCCGCTGGCCAGGCCGCGTTCAACACCACCTGCGTGGCCTGCCACGGTCCGCAAGGCCACGGCATGGAAGCCATGGGCGCGCCGAACCTGACCCTGCCCGCCGGTTACATCTACGGCACCAGCCTTGCGCAGTTGCAGCAGACGATTCGCCACGGCCGCCAAGGCCAGATGCCAGCGCAGGAAGTGCTGCAGGGCAATGACAAAGTGCACCTGCTCGCCGCCTACGTTTACAGCCTGTCCCATAACGCTGATGGCGCAACGCCAGAAAGCCAAGCCCAGTAACACCTGACTGCCGCCCCAATCTGGGGCGGCAGCTCTACCGCGCTACGCGACCAAGTGTCGCACCCTTCCAAAGCACACCTTTCCCCTCCTGCCATTCGGGTCTACGCTTGCTTGCACAGCGGACCGATCCTGGCGTACGCGACGACAGTCGTTGCGACCCCCGAAATTTCCTGTCCACTCGATCAGCTTTCAATTTCGGATTTTATCCTTACGCCAAACATGGAAAGGGCGCAGAATCTGGCGTGGAACGCATTGACACAGGTCAGCCTTGCGTTGCAATGGCCCCTTGCTTTCTACATACTTGCGGCCGAATTTTACCTATAAAAAAACCTAAACCGTGGAACCTTAGAATGAGCACAGCAATCAGTCCGACTGCTTATAACTATAAGGTAGTCCGCCAGTTCGCCATCATGACGGTGGTCTGGGGGATCCTTGGCATGGGGCTCGGGGTGTTTATCGCCTCGCAACTGGTGTGGCCGGAATTGAATTTCGGTCTGCCATGGACAACCTTCGGCCGCCTGCGCCCGCTGCACACCAACCTGGTGATTTTCGCCTTCGGCGGATGTGCATTGTTTGCCACCTCCTACTATGTCGTGCAGCGAACCTGCCAGACGCGACTCATCTCCGACAGCCTCGCGGCCTTCACTTTCTGGGGTTGGCAAGCGGTCATCGTCGGCGCCATCGTCACCTTGCCGCTGGGCTACACCACCACCAAGGAATACGCCGAGCTGGAATGGCCGATCGCGATTCTGCTGGCCATCGTCTGGGTGACCTACGCAGTGGTGTTCTTCGGCACCATCGTCAAGCGCAAGACCAAGCACATCTATGTGGGCAACTGGTTCTACGGGGCCTTCATCCTGGTGACGGCGATGCTGCATATCGTCAACCACGCCTCGTTGCCGGTCAGCCTGTTCAAGTCCTACTCGGCCTACGCCGGGGCGACGGATGCGATGATCCAGTGGTGGTACGGCCACAACGCCGTAGGTTTCTTCCTCACCACCGGTTTCCTGGGGATGATGTACTACTTCGTGCCCAAACAGGCCGAACGGCCTATTTACTCGTATCGCCTGTCCATCGTGCACTTCTGGGCGCTGATCACCCTGTACATCTGGGCCGGCCCGCACCACCTGCACTACACCGCATTGCCGGACTGGGCCCAGTCCCTGGGCATGGCGATGTCGATCATCCTGCTGGCCCCGAGCTGGGGCGGCATGATCAACGGCATGATGACCCTGTCGGGCGCCTGGCATAAGCTGCGCACCGACCCGATCCTGCGCTTTTTGGTGGTGTCCCTGGCGTTCTACGGCATGTCGACTTTCGAAGGGCCGATGATGGCGATCAAGACCGTCAACTCGCTCTCCCACTACACCGACTGGACCATCGGCCACGTACACGCCGGTGCCCTCGGCTGGGTAGCGATGATCTCCATCGGCGCCCTGTACCACATGATCCCCAAGCTGTTCGGCCGTGTGCAGATGCACAGTGTCGGGCTGATCAACGCGCACTTCTGGCTGGCCACCATCGGCACCGTGCTCTACATCGCCTCGATGTGGGTCAACGGCATCACCCAGGGCCTGATGTGGCGTGCGATCAACGATGACGGCACCCTCACCTACTCCTTCGTCGAAGCGCTGCAAGCCAGCCACCCTGGTTTCATCGTCCGCGCCCTCGGGGGTGCGTTCTTTGCCAGCGGCATGCTGTTAATGGCCTACAACGTCTGGCGCACCGTGCGTGCCTCGGACCCGGCAGAAGCCGAAGCCGCCGCCAAGATCGCCGTTGTGGGAGCCCACTGATGAAGCATGAAGTCGTCGAGAAGAATATCGGCCTGCTGGCCTTCTTCATGGTCATCGCCGTGAGCATCGGTGGCCTGACCCAGATCGTTCCGCTGTTTTTCCAGGACGTGACCAACAAGCCGGTCGAAGGCATGAAGCCGCGCACCGCCCTTGAACTGGAAGGCCGCGACGTCTACATCGCCAACGGCTGTGTCGGCTGCCACTCGCAGATGATTCGCCCGTTCCGCGCCGAAACCGAACGCTACGGCCACTACTCGGTGGCCGGTGAAAGCGTGTGGGACCACCCGTTCCTGTGGGGTTCCAAGCGCACCGGCCCGGACCTGGCCCGTGTCGGCGGGCGTTACTCCGATGACTGGCAACGTGCGCACTTGTACAACCCGCGCAACGTGGTGCCTGAGTCGAAAATGCCGGCGTATCCGTTCCTCGTGGAAAACAAGCTCGACGGCAAGGACACCGCGAAGAAGATGGAAGTCCTGCGCACCCTGGGCGTGCCCTACACCGACGAAGACATCGCCGGTGCAGCCGCAGCCGTGAAGGGCAAGACCGAAATGGACGCATTGGTGGCCTACCTGCAAGGCCTGGGCACCATCATCAAAAGCAAACGGTGATTCTTCATGGATATCGGGATGATTCGAGGCCTGGGCACCGTTGTGGTGATGGTGGCCTTTATCGGCCTGGCGCTGTGGGTGTTCAGTCCCCGGCGCAAGTCGGAGTTTGACGACGCGACCATGTTGCCCTTTGCGGATGATCCCGAAGCCATCAAGCACGTCGAGCAAGCTTCTAGGAGTAACAAAGAATGACTACGTTCTGGAGTCTGTACGTCACAGTCCTCAGCCTGGGTACCATCTTCGCCTTGACCTGGCTGTTGCTGTCGACCCGCAAGGGCCAGCGCGCCGAGCAGACCGACGAGACCGTCGGCCACTCGTTCGACGGCATCGAGGAGTATGACAACCCGCTGCCCAAGTGGTGGTTCATGCTGTTCGTCGGCACCATCATCTTCGCCCTTGGCTACCTGGTGCTCTACCCCGGCCTGGGCAATTGGAAAGGCCTGCTGCCGGGCTACAACTACCTCGACAACGACAAGCAAACCCCGTTCGCCAACGGCCAGACCGGCTGGACCGGCGTGCACGAATGGGAAAAGGAAATGGCCAGGTCGGACGCCAAGTTCGGGCCGATCTTCGCCAAATTCGCGTCGATGCCGATTGAAGATGTCGCCAAGGACCCGCAAGCCTTGAAGATGGGCGGTCGCCTGTTCGCCTCCAACTGCTCGGTATGCCACGGCTCCGACGCCAAGGGCGCCTATGGCTTCCCCAACCTGACCGACGCCGATTGGCGCTGGGGTGGCGAACCGGCCACCATCAAGGAAACCATCATGAAGGGCCGTCATGCCGTCATGCCGGCCTGGCTGGACATCCTCAAGGAGCAAGGCGTCAGCGACGTTGCCGCGTTCGTCGTCACCAACCTCGACGGCCGCAAGCTGCCGGAAGGCGTGAAAGCCGATGTGGCCAACGGCGAGAAACTCTTCGCCGCCAACTGCGTGGCCTGCCACGGCCCGGCCGGCAAGGGCACCCCCGCCATGGGCGCGCCGGACCTGACCCACCCGGGTGCATTCATCTACGGTTCGAGCTTCGCCCAACTGCAGCAGACCATCCGTTGGGGCCGCCAGGGCCAGATGCCTGCGCAGGAGCAACTGCAAGGCAACGACAAGGTGCACTTGCTCGCGGCGTATGTCTACAGCTTGTCCCATGGGGATAAGAAGGCTGACGAGCAGTAAAGCTCACCGACACACAAAAGCCCCGCCTGAGTGATCAGGCGGGGCTTTTTTATAGATCGCATCGACACCCCCATGGGAAAAGCACGTTGACCGCTTGTAGCTTTAAGCTTGTGGCTCGCCAAGGCCAAGTAGTAACGTAACTACATTCAACCCGCTCCAGGGGAGGCGCACCATGACTTTCACCACCATTTCCAGTCGCGAATTCAATCAAGACACAAGCGGTGCCAAAAAAGCCGCTCGCCAAGGCCCGGTTTTTATCACCGATCGCGGCAAGCCTGCCCATGTACTGCTAAGCATTGAGGACTACCAGAAGCTGACAGGTCTCAATGCCAACATCGTTGACCTGCTGGTGATGCCGGAAGCGGCCGATATCGACTTTGAAACCGAACGTGCCGCGGTCACTCATCGACCCGTGGACCTCTCTTGATGTATCTACTCGACACCAACGTAATCTCTGAACTGCGTAAACCCCAGGCTGATGCAAACGTGGTCGCCTGGGCCAAAAGTGTCAGCGCACCGCGTATGTTTATTTCGGCAATCACCCTGAAAGAATTGGAAACCGGGGTCTTGCGCATTGAGCGGCGCGACCCGGCTCAGGGGAAAGTGTTGCGAACCTGGCTCAAGCGTCATGTGATGCCGGCCTTTGATGCCAGAATCCTGCCCGTCGATGCGGCAGTCGCGTTGCGTTGCGCACACTTGCATGTGCCGGACCGCGCCAATGAAAGTGACGCATTAATTGCCGCGACCGCGCTGGTGCATGGGCTCACGGTTGTCACGCGCAACGTCAGCGACTTCAAATCCAGTGGCGTTCCACTGATCAATCCTTGGGACGAATGACCGCCTCCGCCACGAAAACCGTCCATACTTCCCAAGTCAATTGATCCAGGTCACGTACACCATCAATTGATTTCCCCCAACGCGACCAAAGGTCGCACCCTTTGAGCACCATCGGGGGCGTATCATTACGCCACTGCAAGACCCTTAATTTGACCCCGGTTGGCACGTACTGGCCGAGGCAAATCTCCACCGCCGTGGGATGCAATGATGAGCAACCAGATACCGGTACATGACGTTACCCCGCCTGCCAAAAACGCCAGCAGTGCTGACACCAAGACTGTCGACCTGTACGCCTCGCGCGAAAAAATCTACACCCGCGCCTTCACTGGCCTGTTCCGCAACCTGCGCATGCTCGGCGGTGCCGGCCTGTTCCTGCTCTACTTCGGCACGGTGTGGCTGAATTGGGGTGGCCACCAGGCGGTGTGGTGGAACCTGCCGGAACGTAAGTTCTTTATTTTCGGCGCGACCTTCTGGCCCCAGGACTTCATCCTGCTGTCGGGCATCCTGATCGTCGCGGCATTTGGCCTGTTCTTCATCACGGTGTACGCCGGCCGCGTGTGGTGCGGGTATACCTGCCCGCAAAGCGTGTGGACATGGATCTTCATGTGGTGCGAAAAGGTCACCGAAGGCGACCGCAACCAGCGCATCAAGCTGGACAAGGCGCCCATGGGGGCCAACAAGTTCCTGCGCAAATTCAGCAAGCACACGCTGTGGCTGTTGATCGGTTTTGTCACCGGCATGACCTTTGTCGGCTACTTCTCGCCGATCCGCGAGCTGGTGTTCGACTTCTTCACCGGCCAGGCCGACGGCTGGTCGTATTTCTGGGTCGGCTTCTTCACCCTCGCCACCTACGGCAACGCCGGCTGGCTGCGCGAGCAGGTGTGCATCTACATGTGCCCGTATGCGCGCTTCCAGAGCGTGATGTTCGACAAGGACACCCTGATCGTTTCCTACGATCCACGCCGTGGCGAAGTGCGTGGCCCGCGTAAAAAAGGCACCGACTACAAGGCCCAGGGCCTGGGTGACTGCATCGACTGTACGATGTGCGTCCAGGTATGCCCCACCGGTATCGACATCCGCGACGGCCTGCAAATCGAGTGCATCGGTTGCGCCGCCTGTATCGACGCCTGCGACACCATCATGGACAAGATGGAATACCCGCGCGGCCTGATCAGCTACACCACCGAGCACAACCTGTCGGGGCAGAAAACCCACAAGTTGCGCCCACGCCTGATCGGTTATGCCCTGGTGTTGCTGGCGATGATCAGCCTATTGGCCGGGGCGTTCTTCATGCGTTCGCTGGTGGGCTTCGACGTGAGCAAGGACCGCGTGCTGTACCGCGAAAACGCCGAAGGGCGCATCGAAAACGTCTACAGCCTGAAGATCATGAACAAGGACCAGCGCGATCACACCTACGTGCTCGACGCCGCCGGCCTGCCGGACCTCAAGCTGCAAGGCCGACGTGAAATCAGAGTGGCGGCGGGCGATATCGTCAGCATGCCGGTGGAGCTGTCGAGTGCACCGGAGCAACTGCCGTCGAGTACCAACGAGGTGAAATTCATCCTCACCGATGCCGATGACGCCAGCGTCCACGTTGAAGCCAAGAGCCGATTCATCGGCCCACAAGTTCGATAACGAGAGAACTGAACAATGCCCGTAGCTACTGCCGCAAGCCCCTGGTACAAGCACCTCTGGCCCTGGATCATCATTGGGATCCTGGCCTGCTCGGTGACCTTGACCTTGTCCATGGTGACCATCGCGGTGAACAACCCGGACAACCTGGTCAACGACAACTACTACGAGGCCGGCAAAGGCATCAACCGCTCCCTGGACCGCGAACGGTTGGCCCAGACCCTGCAACTGCGCGCCAAGCTGCACCTGGATGAGCTGACCGGCGAAGTCGAGCTGCAACTTACCGGCTACAGCAACCCGAACACCCTGGAACTGAACCTGATCTCCCCGACCCAGCCGGAGAAGGATCGCAAGATCAACCTGACCCGCAGCGACAGCGAACCGGGCCGCTACATCGGCCAGGTCACCGACAAGGTCGAAGGCCGCCGCTTCGTGGAATTGCTGGGCGTGGAAGGCGACAGGACCTGGCGCCTGTTCGAGGAAGAAGAAGTCAGCCACGACAAGGACTTGCTGCTGGGTGATGAACCGTTGCAGGGTGCTGAAGACCTGAAAAAATAGCAGCGCCCATGACCAGCCCAACCCCCTGCTACCACTGCGCCCTGCCCGTCCCGTCCGGCAGTCGGTTCACCGCCGTGATCCTCGGCGAGCGCCGCGAGCTGTGCTGCCCCGGCTGCCAGGCCGTGGCCGAAGCGATTGTGGCCGGTGGGCTGGAAAGCTATTACCAGCACCGCAGCGAAGCCTCGGCCAACCCCGAGACGCTGCCGGTGCAACTGGTGGATGAACTGGCGCTGTATGACCGCGCCGACGTGCAAAAACCCTTCGTGCACCACGAAGGCGACCTCGCCGAAACCACCCTGCTGATGGAAGGCATCAGTTGCGCCGCCTGTGGCTGGTTGATCGAAAAACACCTGCGCAGCCTGCCCGCCGTGGCCGAGGCGCGGCTGAACCTGTCCAACCATCGCCTGCAGGTGCGCTGGGCCGACGGGCAATTGCCGTTGAGCCAGGTGCTCAGTGAACTGCGCCATATCGGCTATGCCGCCCACCCGTATCAAGCAGACCGTGCGGCCGAGCAACTGGCCAGCGAAAACCGCCTGGCCCTGCGCCAGCTGGGGGTCGCCGGACTGCTGTGGTTCCAGGCGATGATGGCGACCATGGCCACCTGGCCGGAATTCAATATCGACCTGAGCCCCGAGCTGCATGTGATCCTGCGCTGGGTGGCAATGTTTCTGACCACCCCCATCGTGTTCTACAGCTGTGCGCCGTTCTTCAAGGGCGCCATGCGCGACGTGCGTACGCGTCACCTGACCATGGACGTGTCGGTGTCCCTGGCCATTGGCGGGGCTTACCTGGCCGGGATCTGGACTGCAATCACCGGCGTGGGCGAGTTGTATTTCGATGCGGTGGGCATGTTCGCGCTGTTCCTGCTGGCCGGTCGCTACCTGGAGCGCCGTGCCCGGGAGCGCACGGCCGCCGCCACCGCGCAGTTGGTCAACCTGCTGCCCGCCTCATGCCTGCGCCTCAAAGGTGACGGCCAGAGCGAACGCATTCTCTTGAGCGAACTGGCGCTGGGCGACCGCGTGCTGGTGCATCCGGGCGCGGTTCTGCCGGCAGATGGGGTGATCCTCGACGGCCGCTCCAGCATCGATGAATCGCTGCTCACCGGTGAGTACCTGCCGCTGCCGCGCCAAACCGGTGATGCCGTCACCGCCGGCACGCTGAACGTCGAAGGCGCGTTGACCGTCGAAGTCCGCGCCCTGGGCCACGAGACCCGCCTGTCCGCCATCGTACGCCTGCTGGAGCGGGCCCAGGCCGAGAAGCCGCGCCTGGCGCAGATCGCCGACCGCGCCGCGCAGTGGTTCCTGTTGTGTTCGCTGATTGCCGCGGCGGTGATCGGCCTGTTGTGGTGGGAGCTGGATTCATCGCGGGCGTTCTGGATCGTGCTGGCAATGCTGGTGGCCACCTGCCCCTGCGCGTTGTCCCTGGCCACGCCGACCGCCCTCACCGCCGCCACCGGCACCCTGCACAAGCTCGGGCTATTGCTGACCCGTGGCCATGTGCTCGAAGGCCTGAACCAGATCGACACGGTGATCTTCGACAAGACCGGCACCCTCACCGAAGGCCGCCTGGCGTTGAAAGCGATCCGGCCGCTGGCCGCCTTGAACAGCGACCAGTGCCTGGGCCTCGCCGCCGCCCTGGAAAACCGCTCCGAACACCCGATTGCCCGCGCCTTCGGGCGTGCGCCGCTGGCCGCCGACGAGGTGCTCAGTTCCCCGGGCCTTGGCCTGGAAGGCCGTGTCGGCACACGCCAGTTGCGCATCGGCCAGCCGGGGTTTGTTTGTGCACTCAGTGGTTGCCCGATTCCCGCCGCTCCGGAGGATGACGGCCAATGGCTGCTGCTGGGCGACGGCGACGGTGCCCTGGCCTGGTTCGTCCTCGACGACCGCCTGCGCAGCGATGCCCCTGCCCTGCTGGCCGCCTGCAAGGCGCGAGGTTGGCGCACGCTGCTGCTGTCGGGGGACAGTTCGCCGATGGTCGCCAGCGTCGCTGCTGAACTGGGTATCGATGAAGCCCACGGCGGCCTGCGCCCAGACGACAAGCTCCACGTGCTGCAACAACTGCACAAGGAAGGCCGCAAGGTGCTGATGCTCGGCGATGGCGTCAACGATGTGCCGGTGCTGGCCGCCGCCGACATCAGCGTGGCCATGGGCTCGGCCACCGACCTGGCCAAGACCAGCGCCGATGCGGTGCTGCTGTCCAACCGCCTGGATGCCCTGGTGCAAGCCTTCACCCTGGCGCGGCGCACCCGCCGGGTGATCATTGAAAACCTGCTGTGGGCGGGACTGTACAATGGCCTTATGCTGCCGTTTGCCGCCCTCGGTTGGATCACTCCGATCTGGGCGGCGATCGGCATGTCCCTCAGTTCGTTGACCGTGGTGCTCAATGCCCTGCGCCTGACTCGCCTGCCGAGTGCGCAGGCCAGAAGCGCCCCTTTGGTAACCCGTCCGCTGCCGGCTTGAGCCGCGCGGGCATGGAGTGCAGATGCCAGCTCTATACGTGATGATTCCGGCGGCGCTGCTGTTAGTGGGCGTGGCCATCTACATCTTCTTCTGGGCGGTGGACAGCGGCCAGTACGACGACCTCGACGGCCCGGCCCACAGCGTGCTGTTCGACGACCAGGACCCGAACCACCTGGCGGCCGTCGACGAAGCCAACGGCCCCGAGCAACCGCCCGTGCCCAAAGCCCCACCCCATGCTTGAGCTGGCGCCGCTGCTGGTCTCTGCGCTGATCCTCGGCCTGCTGGGCGGCGGCCATTGCCTGGGCATGTGCGGCGGGCTGATGGGCGCGCTGACCCTGGCGATTCCCAAGGAACAGCGCAGCCGCCGGTTCCGCCTGCTGCTGGCGTACAACCTGGGGCGCATCCTCAGCTATGCCACCGCGGGGTTATTGATCGGCCTGGCCGGCTGGGCGGTGGCCAACAGCCCGGCGGCCCTGTTCATGCGTGTGCTCGCCGGGTTGCTGTTGATCTGCATGGGGCTGTACCTGGCCGGTTGGTGGAGCGGCCTCACCCGTATCGAAAGCCTCGGGCGCGGCCTGTGGCGCTGCATACAGCCCGTCGCCAACCGTTTGCTGCCGGTATCCAGCCTGCCCCGCGCGCTGCTGCTGGGCGCGCTGTGGGGCTGGTTGCCGTGCGGGCTGGTCTACAGCACCCTGCTGTGGGCCGCCAGCCAGGGTAATGCGCTGGACAGTGCGCTGCTGATGCTGGCTTTTGGCTTAGGCACATGGCCGGTACTGCTGGCGACCGGGTTGGCGGCCGAACGCGTGACCGCGTTATTGCGCAAGCGCAGCGTGCGGATGGCCGGTGGCCTGCTGGTGATTGTTTTCGGTATCTGGACCCTGCCAGGTCCGCACCAGCACTGGCTGATGGGCCATTAAAAGGCTATGTGGCATAGCGCCGCTCCCCGTTGATGCAAATCAAGATGCCCTACCGGCCACGCCCCTAGACTCGGCTCACTAGCCTATCCGGGGAATGCCCGCATGCTCGACGCCATTCGTTGGGACTCACATCTGATTCACCGCTACGACCTGGCGGGACCGCGCTACACGTCCTACCCCACCGCCGTACAATTCGACAGCCAGGTCGGCACCTTCGACCTGCTCCACGCCCTGCGCGAAAGCCGCAAGGCCACGCGACCGTTGTCGCTGTATGTGCATGTGCCGTTCTGCGCGAACATTTGCTACTACTGCGCGTGCAACAAGGTGATCACCAAGGACCGCGGCCGCGCCCAGGCCTACCTGCAACGCCTGGAGCAGGAGATTCAGTTGGTGGCCTGCCACCTCGACCCGAAACAGTCGGTTGAACAACTGCACTTCGGCGGCGGCACCCCGACCTTTCTCAGCCACGACGAACTGCGCCAGGTCATGGGCAGCCTGCGCCAGCACTTCAATCTGCTCGACGACGACTCCGGCGACTACAGCATCGAGATCGACCCGCGCGAAGCCGACTGGGCGACCATGGGCCTGCTGCGTGAACTGGGCTTCAACCGTGTGAGCATCGGCCTGCAAGACCTCGACCCGGACGTGCAGCGCGCGGTCAACCGCCTGCAAAGCCTGGAAGAAACCCGCGCGGTGATCGACGCCGCGCGCACCCTGCAGTTTCGCTCGATCAATATCGACCTGATCTACGGCCTGCCCAAGCAGACGCCGATCAACTTCGCGCGCACCGTGGAGGAAGTGATCAAGCTGCAGCCGGACCGCCTGTCGGTGTTCAACTACGCGCATCTGCCGGAACGCTTCATGCCCCAACGACGGATCAACAGCGAGGAACTGCCGTCGCCGGAATCCAAGCTGCTGATGCTGCAGACCACCATCGAGCAACTGACCCAGGCCGGCTACCGCTATATCGGCATGGACCACTTCGCCCTGCCGGACGACGAACTCGCCATTGCCCAGGAAGAAGGCACGCTGCAACGTAATTTCCAGGGCTACACCACCCACGGCCATTGCGACCTGATCGGCCTCGGCGTGTCAGCCATCAGCCAGATCGGCGACCTGTACTGCCAGAACAGCAGTGACCTGAACGGCTATCAGAACGCCCTGGCCAACGCCCAACTGGCCACCAGCCGTGGTTTGATCTGCACCACCGACGACCGCTTACGTCGGGAAGTGATCCAGCAGTTGATCTGCACGTTCAGCCTGGCCTTCGAGCAGATCGAACAGGCGTTCAACATCGATTTTCGCGGGTATTTCGACGAGGTCTGGCCGCAACTTGAGGCGATGGCGCAAGACGGCCTGATCGAACTGGATGCCCAAGGCATTCGCGTGCTGCCCGCCGGACGGCTGCTGGTGCGTTCGGTCTGCATGGTGTTCGATGCGTACCTGGAGCACCAGAACCGGCAGCGGTTTTCGCGGGTGATCTAGTTACATCGACAACGACGCGGCTTTGAGCGCGTCATCGGCGCTCATGGTCTTCATCGCTTTGGCCAGAGAGGTCTGGGCCGTCATCAAACCTGCCTGCAACGAACTGATCGCGCCTTGCACATTGGCGGTCTTGGCCCGGGCCTGCTCCGGGGTCAAGCTTTTGTCTGCCGCGATCGCCTGAAGCTCAGCCATTTTCTCGGCGATCTGCTGTTTCAGCTTGCGGATCATTTTCAGCACCTGCTTGACGTTATCGTCCAGGCCGCTGTCGTCGATATCGGCATTCGCGCTTTTGGGCGCCCCGGCCGCCTTGAACGCTGCGGCGGAAATAGTCACCGTCACCCCTTCAATCACCTTGGTTTCAGGCGCCGGCGCGGTCACGGGCAGCTTTTCCTCGGCCTCGGCAGCGGGCTTCAAGTCCTGCACGCTGGGTACACGGATGGCAGGGTTGTAAGCCGCGATAACAGACATGATCCGAGCTCCGAAGGGTAGAGGTGCAACTGTATCGGCATCGGTACAAAAAGCTTTATACCGTTGCTTGTTTTTTGTACAGGCTGGCTTCACTGCCCACCAGTGCGGTACCCTTACGTATTATGTGTGTTTTCCCACAAGGATTTAAGAAATGTCCGAGCCAGTCAAACTGCGCGCTCACAGCCAGGCTCACTGCAAGGATTGCAGCCTGGCTCCCCTCTGCCTGCCACTTTCGCTGAATCTGGAAGACATGGAAGCGTTGGACGAAATCGTTAAACGCGGTCGCCCGCTGAAGAAAGGCGAGTTTCTGTTTCGCCAGGGGGACAAGTTCGATTCCGTCTATGCAGTACGTTCGGGCGCGCTGAAGACCTTCAGCCTGAGCGACAGCGGCGAAGAGCAGATCACCGGTTTCCACCTGCCCAGCGAGCTGGTCGGGTTATCGGGCATGGACACCGAGATTCACCCGGTGTCGGCCCAGGCCCTGGAAACCACGTCGGTGTGCGAAATCCCCTTCGAGCGCCTGGACGAACTGGCCCTGCAATTGCCACAACTGCGCCGTCAGTTGATGCGCGTGATGAGCCGCGAGATTCGTGACGACCAGCAGATGATGCTGCTGTTGTCGAAGAAAACCGCCGACGAGCGCATCGCCACCTTCCTGGTCAACCTGTCGGCGCGGTTCCGTGCCCGTGGTTTCTCGGCCAACCAGTTCCGCCTGAGCATGTCGCGCAACGAAATCGGCAATTACCTGGGCCTGGCAGTGGAAACCGTATCCCGTGTGTTTACCCGCTTCCAGCAGAGCGAACTGCTGGCCGCCGAAGGCAAGGAAGTGCACATCCTCGACCCGATCCAGCTGTGCGCACTCGCCGGTGGTTCCTTGGAAGGCTGATGCAGACGCTTGCGGCCGCGCCAATCGGTGAGGCCGCAGGTATACTTCGAGTCCGTTTTCCGCCCAGGACTCTTCGACGATGACTTTCGATTCGTTCGACATCAAATCCCTGATCCGCCCCGTCATCGACTTCCCCAAGCCTGGGGTGATCTTTCGTGACATCACCCCGCTGTTCCAATCGCCCAAGGCCCTGCGCCTGGTGGCAGACACCTTTGCCCATCGCTATGTCGAGGCCGATTTCAGCCATATCGGCGCGATGGATGCGCGCGGCTTCCTGATCGGCTCGATCATCGCCTACCAACTGAACAAGCCGCTGATCCTGTTCCGCAAGCAGGGCAAGCTGCCGGCTGACGTGCTGTCCGAGGGTTACCAGACCGAATACGGCGAGGCCTTCCTCGAAGTGCATGCCGACAGCCTGTGCGAAGGTGATTCGGTGCTGATGTTCGATGACCTGATCGCCACGGGCGGTACCTTGATCGCGGCGGCCAACCTGGTGCGACGCATGGGGGCGAAGATCTTTGAAGCGGCGGCGATCATTGACCTGCCGGAACTCGGCGGCTCGCAACGCCTGGAAGACATGGGCATCCCGACGTTTTGCCTGACCCGCTTTGCCCTCACCGAGCGGTAACGGTTGCGCGGACTGACGCTATCAGGGGCAAGTGGATTCGCCGCACTGCCCCTCCCACATTTGATCCTGCGCTGATCGTTAGAGCGCGATCGGTTTACGACCGGCGAACGAATGCGCCAACGTGCCGCCGTCCACCAACTCCAACTCGCCCCCCAGCGGCACGCCATGGGCGATTCGCGAAGTGACCAGGCCTTTGTTGCTCAGCAGTTGGGCGATGTAATGCGCGGTGGCTTCACCTTCCACGGTCGGGTTGGTGGCCAGGATCACCTCGGTAAAGGTGCCCTGCGCCTCGATACGCGCCACCAACTGCGGAATGCCGATGGCCTCCGGCCCCAGCCCATCGAGCGGCGAGAGGTGGCCCTTGAGCACGAAGTAGCGCCCGCGATAACCCGTCTGCTCCACCGCGTACACATCCATCGGCCCTTCCACCACGCACAGCAGCGTGTCGTCGCGGCGCGGGTCGGCGCATTGCGGGCAGAGTTCTTCTTCGGTGAGGGTCCGACACTGGCGGCAGTGACCCACCCCGATCATGGCCTGGCTCAAGGCCTGGGCCAGCCGGGTACCGCCGCTGCGATCACGCTCCAGCAGTTGCAGCGCCATGCGTTGGGCGGTTTTCTGACCGACACCCGGCAACGTGCGCAGGGCGTCGATCAGTTGGCGAATCAGGGGGCTGAAGCTCATGGGCGAGTGGTCCGACAAAACAACGAGACGCGGTTTATACCCGCGCCTCGGATTAGCGTCAAATGCTCAATCCTGCGCGACCCGTACCACCAACTTGCCGAAGTTGCGCCCTTCCAGCAAACCGATAAAGGCTTCGGGCGCCTGCTCCAGGCCCTCGACCACGTCTTCGCGGAACTTGATCTTGCCGTCGCGTACCCACGGCGCCATGGCGCTGAGGAACTCCGGCTGGCGATCACCGTAGTCGTCAAACACGATAAAGCCCTGGATCCGTACACGCTTGGTCAACAACGTGCGTTGCAGCGCCGGCAAGCGGTCAGGCCCGCTGGGCGCTTCATGGGCGTTATAGCCGGCGATCAGCCCGCACAGGGGGATGCGCGCCTTGGGGTTGAGCAACGGCAGCACGGCGTCGAACACCTTGCCACCGACGTTTTCGAAATAAATGTCCACGCCCTTGAAGCAGGCCTGGGCCAAGTCGTCGGCAAACGTTGCGCTTTTGTGGTCGATGCAGGCATCAAAACCCAATTCGTCCACCACGTAGCGGCACTTCTCGGCACCGCCCGCAATCCCGACCACACGCAGGCCCTTGAGCTTGGCCACCTGGCCGACCACCGAACCCACCGCGCCGGAGGCAGCCGCCACCACCAGGGTTTCTCCGGCTTTCGGCTGGCCGATGTCCATCAGGCCCATGTAGGCGGTCATGCCCGGCATGCCCAGTACCCCCAGGGCCATGGACGGGCTGGCCAGGCCATTGGGCACCGGGATCAGGTTGCGGCCGTCGGAAATGCTGTGGCTCTGCCAACCGGTGGCGCCGACGACCAGATCACCCACCTCGAATTTCGGATTACGCGATTGCTCTACACGGCTGACAGCCCCGCCGGTCATCACCTCGTCGATTTCCACCGGCGCGGCGTAGGACGGTGCGTCGCTCATGCGCCCGCGCATATAAGGGTCGAGGGAGAGGTAGAGCGTCTTCAGCAGGACCTGGCCGTCTGCCAATTCCGGCAAGGTCACCCGTTCCAGGCGGAAGTTTTCCGGCGTGGGTGCGCCTTGAGGGCGTGAGACCAGGACAATGCGCTGGTTCAAAGTCGGTTCGTGAGGCATGAAGGGCTCCTTGATCGAATCTATCGGTATAGGGTGCAGACCATGGGTGCCGCGCCAGGGTTCGATTGGATTGGCGCACACAAACAAAAATGCCAGGCACGAGGCCTGGCATTGGAGTCTAGCTAAAGCCTGGCGATCAGAACGGCAGCTTCATGCCCGGTGGCAGTTGCATGCCGGCGGTCACGCCGGACATTTTGTCCTGGCTGTTGGCTTCGATCTTGCGCACGGCGTCGTTGACGGCCGCGGCGAACAGCGCCTCGAGCATTTCCAGGTCATCTTCGCCCACGCCTGGCAATACGCTTGGGTCGATGCTCACGCGCTTGATGTCGTGACGACCGGTCATCACCACACTGACCATATCGCCACCGGCTTTACCGGTGACTTCGGCGTTGGCCAGCTCTTCCTGCATCTTGGCCATCTTTTCCTGCATCTGCTGCGCCTGCTTCATCAGGCCGGCCATGCCACCTTTCATCATGGGAATCACCTCAAAAGTACGTGGATCAATGAATAGCCCGGTGTCAGGACGCCTGGGGCACCGGGGCTTCGACAGGTTCAATTGTATCTTGGCGAACGACCGCCCCGAACTGCTGCATCATTTGCTGGATGAGCGGATCGCCGTGGATCGAGTCCTCAGCCTCGCGCTGGCGGTTGATACGCCGGCGGGTGGCAGCCTGGGCCGGGGTTTCCTGCTCGGGCTTGATCAACTCGATAGCGATGGTCAGCGTGCGCCCATGGTACTGGTTCAGGGCGTCGTTGAGGCGCCGCTGCTGGGTCGCGTTGAACAGCGCACTGTGGGCCGGGTCCAGGTGCAACAGCCAGTGGTCGCCATCGATGGCGATCAGGGTGCAGTTGGCGGCGATGCTGCCGGTCATGCCGGAAATCGGCAGTTTCGGGAACAGCTCCAGCCATTGCAGGGCCAGGCCGGTGGCTGGTGCCGCAGCGGGCTCCACCTCGGGTTCCGGGGCAGGCTCGGCGGTGTGCTCGCTGGCCAGGTCGTCCAGGTAGCTGTAGGCCGAATCCATGTCCGGCTCGATGTAGTCTTCGTCCAGCGGCGGTTCGTCGTCGAGGTCGATGCCCGGGGTTGCGGCTTCGACCTGGGCCACAGTCGGCTCGGGAACCGGGGCCGTCACCCACTCGGGGGCGGCCGGTACCACGCTGTCCGGCGTCGGCGCAGGCATCGGCGTCAGCTCAGGCTGCTCACCGACGGTTTCCAGGACGGGCTCGACATAGGGCTGCTGTTCAACCTCGACCTCAGCGTCTACCGGGTCATTCCAGGGCAGGTCGACGACAGGCTCGGGCTCGACAACCGGTTCCGGCTCAACCACCGCTGCCGCCACCACCGCTGCCGGCTCAGGCGCCGGTGCAACAGGGGCAGCAACCACTGGCGCGACCACCGCCGCGCCAGCCACTGGTTTGGCGGAATCAACTGTGGCCTGGCTGATCCCCACTGGCTTTAGCGGCTGTCTCGGTGCGTCCGCCGAATCCGCCGGCCGGAAGGCCAGCATCCGCAGCAGGACCATCTCGAAGCCTCCGCGTGGGTCGGGCGCCAAAGGCAAGTCGCGACGACCGATCAGGCCCATCTGGTAGTAGAACTGCACGTCTTCGGCCGGCAACGCCTGGGCCAGGGCCAACACGCGGTCACGGTCGCCATGGCCGTTGTCGACACCTTCCGGCAACGCCTGGGCGATGGCGACGCGGTGCAGCACATTGAGGATTTCCGAGAGCACGCCGTTCCAGTCCGGGCCTTGCTCCGACAGGTGGCGCACGGCTTCGAGCAACGCCTTGGCATCGCCCTCGATCAGCGCATGCAGCACGTCGAACACCTGGCCGTGGTCCAGGGTGCCGAGCATGGCGCGCACATCGGCAGCCATGACCTTGCCTTCACCAAAGGCAATGGCCTGGTCGGTGAGGCTCATGGCATCGCGCATCGAGCCATCGGCGGCGCGGCCCAGCAGCCACAGTGCGTCGTCTTCGAACGGTACGTTCTCGACGCCCAGCACGTGGGTCAAATGCTCCACCACGCGCTCGGGGGTCATGTTCTTCAGGGAGAACTGCAGGCACCGCGACAAGATCGTTGCAGGCAGTTTCTGCGGGTCGGTGGTGGCCAGGATGAATTTGACGTAGGGCGGCGGCTCTTCCAGGGTTTTCAACAAGGCGTTGAAGGAATGGCTGGAAAGCATGTGCACTTCGTCGATCAGGTAGACCTTGAAGCGGCCACGGCTGGGCGCGTACTGCACATTGTCGAGCAGCTCGCGGGTGTCTTCGACCTTGGTGCGGCTCGCGGCGTCGATCTCGATCAGGTCGACGAAACGCCCTTCGTCGATCTCGCGGCACACCGAGCAGGTGCCGCAGGGCGTCGAGGTGATACCGGTTTCACAGTTCAGGCATTTGGCGATGATGCGCGCAATGGTGGTCTTGCCCACTCCCCGGGTACCGGTGAACAGGTAGGCGTGGTGCAGCCGCTGGCTGTCCAAGGCATTGATCAGAGCCTTGAGCACATGGGTCTGGCCGACCATTTCGCGGAACGAGCGCGGACGCCATTTACGTGCAAGAACCTGATAACTCATCGAAAACCGTCGCAACTGGGAAGCGGAAGCGGGTAATGCTAGCGGAGCAAGGGGGAAATTGCATCCGGCACGCTCGCCTAATCTGACTAAGCTCTGCTGACTGGCCCCGAAAAGGCCTGAACCCGGAGAGTGTATGCGCGTAGTCCTGGGCGCTTTATGGATGATGACCACGGCTTGCCTGGCGGCGCCTGCACCGCTGCGTTTCTCGGTTTCCGACAGTTGGGCGATGCCCATGGTGCAGGTCGAGAACGGCCGGCCTACACAGGGGATTTTGTATGATTTGATGTTGAGCCTGGCCACCCAGGTCGGCCAGCCGGCGGAATTCCACGTGCTGGCCCGCGCCCGTATCGCCACAGCCATGGGCCACGGGGATATTGATGTGCGCTGTTATGTCACCCACGCGTGGGTCGACAACCTGTCCGGCGACTACATCTGGAGCTTGCCTTTAATGGTGCAGCGCAATGTGCTGGTCAGTGTGCGCAACCAGCCGGTGCAGGTGCTCAAGCTGACACCCCAGCCGATCGGCACGGTGCTCAACTATCGCTATGGCGCCCTCGACCCACTGTTTGCCAGCGGCCAACTCACCCGCGACGACGCCCGCAGCGAAGAACAGGTGCTGCACAAGCTGGTGGCGGGGCGATTCAACTACGCGGTGAGCAATGAATGGATCGTCGACCGTTTCAACCAGAAAATGCCGATCAGCCAGCGCTTGCACAAAGTTGCGCTGATTGAGGAGCAAAACCTCGGCTGCATCGTGCGCAACGATCCCGCCGTACCGGCCCAAAAGATCCTGCGCACCTTGCTGCGGATGAAAATGTCCGGCGAAATCGACGACATCATCAAGCTATACACTGGCGAAGACCCGGTCCCCCTGCACGCTCCTGACAAAAACTGACAGGCACTCCTTATAGACTCGGCGCCACACCACGCCTGTTCTCAAGGAGCCCACATGAACACCCTCGCCCATTACTTCCTGCTGTACGTCGACAGCCCGGCCACCAGTGCCAATTTCTATAGCCGCCTGCTGGGCAAGCCGCCGGTCGAATTGAACCCGACCTTTGCCCTGTTCATTCTGGACAACGGCGTAAAGCTCGGGCTGTGGTCGCGTCATACTGTCGAGCCGGCAGCCCGGTTCACAGGCGGTGGCGGTGAAGTGGGCTTCTCGCTGCCCGACACGGCCGCCGTGGACGCGTTGCACGACCAATGGGCAGAACAGGGCGCCATCATTGTCCAGTCACCGACGCCCATGGACTTCGGCTACACCTTCGTCGCCCAGGACCTCGACGGCCACCGCTTGCGCGCGTTTTGCCTGAACGACTGACCGACAGCGCCCCTCCAGGCTGATGGCCGCCACACTGGCCAGCACGATCACAGCGCCCAGCATCACCTGCACGGCAATGTGTTCGCCCAGCAACGTCGCGGCCATCACCATTGCCACCGGCGGGATCAGGTACATCGCCACCGACGCGCGGCTGACCTCCACATGCTTCAACACATACCCCCAGGCCAGATACGCCAAGGCGCTGGGGAAAATGCCGAGCACCAGCACCGCCACATTCTCCGCCAACGGCGCCTGCACCACTGCAGCCGGCAGGCCCGGCAGGTTCACACACAGCATCAGAGTGCCCGCCCACACCATGTAGCACGCCATGGTCAGCGGACTGTAGCGGTGGGCATAGTGCTTCTGCAGGGCGAAGTACACGCTCCACGACACCGCCGCCAGCAGGATCAACAAGCCACGCGGGTCGATCTCACCCAGCCCCTGATCCCCCCAGATAACCACCAGCACGCCGAGCAGCCCCAGCAAGACGCAGCCCCAGCGCCAGGCACTGACTCGCTCCTTCAGGCACAAAAACGCGATCAGCACACTGAACAACGGCGCCGACTGCGCCAGGACGCTGGACGCCGCTGCCGTTACCCATTGCTGCCCATAGTTGAGGCTGGTGTGATGCAGGAACACGCCGAAGAACCCCAGCACCAGCAACCACGGAACATCCCGCAGGCGCGGCCGGCCGATGCCCATCACCAGTGCCACACCGCCCATGAACAGCGAGGCAATCAAAAACCTTAACAACGCCAATTGGCCGGGACTGTAGCTGTGCAGCCCGATGTGCACGCCAATCGGCGAATAGGCCCAACACAGGATGACGCTGGCGATGACTAGCGTAAGCTTTACAGGTGAAGGGGTATTCATCGACGGCGTCCAGAAACCGGGAAGGAGGGCCGTCAGTCTTGGCCCGGGCAAGGCGCACGACAATTAACCGTTTCTGACTTCTGCAATCACTGGAACTGAGCAATGGAACTGGCCCAATTGAAAATGGTGCGAGCCGTGGCACAAACCGGCAGCGTGGCCCAGGCGGCCGTGCTGCTGCATTGCGTGCCGTCCAACATCACCACGCGCATCAAGCAGCTGGAAGGCGAGTTGGGCACACCGCTATTCATCCGGGCCGGGCGTGGACTGGCCATCAGTGCCGCCGGTGAGATTTTCCTGGATTACTGCGAGCGCATCCTGGCGCTGGTGGATGAGTCCAAACGCGCCGTGGGCGCCAATGCCATTCCCCGCGGCACCTTGCGTATCGGCGCGGTGGAGTCCAGCGCCAGCGGGCGTTTGCCGCCCCTGCTGGCGGAGTATCACCGGCGCTACCCCGATGTCAGCCTGGAACTGGTGACCGGCGCCTGGGGCCCGTTGCTCGACGACCTGCAACACCACCGCCTGGATGTGGCGCTGGTGGCCGCCGGCAACAAACGCACCAAGCTCGAACACAGCGTGGTCTACAGCGAGCGCCTGGTGCTGATCGCCAGCGCGTCCAGCGCCCCCATCAGTGGCGCCGAGGACCTCGCCGGCCGCACCCTGCTGGTATGGCCACCCGGTTGCCCGTATCGCGCCGCCCTGGAAAACTGGGTCAAGCCCCATGACTTCAAGCCGATCATCGCCAGTTATGCCAGCTGGGGCACGATCATCGGCTGCGTCAGCGCGGGGATTGGCGTAGCGTTGGCGCCAGAGGGCATCCTGGCCCGCTATGAGCAGGCCAACCAGCTGGCGTCCTATCGATTTGAAGAGCTGGCGGCCGTGGATAACCTGTTGTTCTGGCACAAGGACACCCAGCGGCATCTGGCCCGGGATGCGTTTGCCGAGCTGTTACGGGAGACTTTTGGCTAACTCGCAACATGTTGTTTCGGTTATCCTCCAGCGAAATTAATTCAAAATGTAAGGGACTACCATGAATTACTTCCGCCTGTTGTTGGCGGCGGCTGCTCTGAGCCTGCCTGCCGCACCTGCCGTTGCTGCTGCCTCGCCTGCCCCCGTTGAAGCCAGTGCCCCCGCCGAAACAGCCGAGCACTTTCTGGCGTCACTCAAGCAAAAGACCGGCACGGTCACCCTGCCCAGCGGCATTGCCACCCTCAAGCTCAACGACGAGTTCTACTACCTCGACCCCGCCGATACCGAGCGCTTGCTGACCGATGGCTGGGGCAACCCGCCGGGCTTCAAGACCCTGGGCATGATCGTGCCCAAAGCCGTCAGCCCATTGTCGGAACGCGGCTGGGGCGTGATCGTCAGCTACAAGGCAGATGGGCACATCTCCGACGAAGATGCGGCAAAAATCGACTACGCCGATCTGCTCAAGCAAATGCAGGAAGAAGACGAAGCAGAGAACAAGGAGCGCCAGAAACAAGGCTACGCCGGCCTGCACCTGCTGGGCTGGGCCGAGCCACCGCGCTACGACGACACCACCCACAAGATGTATTGGGCCCGCGAACTGAAGGCTGACGACGCCGACCAGAACACCCTCAACTACAGCATCCGCGTGTTGGGCCGTGAAGGCGTACTGGAACTCAACGCTGTGGCCGCCATGGCCGACCTGGCCACCATCCAGCAGGAATTGCCTAAGGTGCTGGCCTTTACCAACTTCACCGACGGCAACCTCTATACCGACTTCAACCCGAAAACCGACAAGCTTGCCACTTACGGCCTCGCCGCGTTGGTTGCCGGTGGGATCGCCGCCAAGGCCGGGCTATTTGCCAAGATCGGTATCTTCCTGCTGGCTGCGAAGAAGTTCCTGGTGATCGGCGTAGTGGCGCTGCTCGCAGTGATTCGCAAGCTGTTCAACCGCAACAAGGCCTGAACCCCAGGCACAAAAACGCCGCAGCGTGCCCGGCACACTGCGGCGATTGGGATGACTCAGTTGGGCGCGACCAGTCGACTGTATTGATCCTGGCTGATCCAGCCGCTGAACGAGCGGTCGTCGGCATTGATGAACTCGACCTGGGCCCAGCCGTCCTTGAAGGCCAGAACACCGACCACATCGCGCTTGACGATATACGGACGCTTGGCGGCCTTGGCGCCTGGGGTTTTCAGCAGGTAAGCCTTGTCGGCGGATACCGTCACCAGGCCGATCCATTGTTTGCTGGCGGTCTGGGTCAGGTCCAGGCCGGTGGCAATCTCCGGCATCAGCACATTCAGGCAGCCGGGGTGCTGGCGGCCCTCTTCCACCGTGAGGGTCACGCCATCGGACGAAGGCGCCAGGCTGCCGGGGTGCGCCTCGTCAAGCCAAGTGGTGAGCGCCTCAGGCTTGCCTTGCAGGTAAAACGCGCAACGGCGGGTGACGCCCTCGCCCATGGCTTCCGAATAGAACCCTTCGACCTGATGCTCCGGCGTCACCGCCAGCATCAGCCCTTCGTACTTGCCCGAATGCAACGCGGCCGGACCGGCCAAGGCAGGGCCCACGGCGCACAACGACAACACACCTATCGCTAGAAAACGGATCATCCTATTTTTTCCCTTCAAGTTTTTCGTAGGCTTTTTGCATAAGGACGTCGTAGTTGCCGTAGTCCTCGCCGTTATAGTTACGTGCCATGCCGGTAAAATCCTTGGCTTTCATGGCCTTCATCAATGCCGGGCTCTTGCTGCAAAAACCGAGGAAGGCTTTTAGTTGGTTGCCGGCATTTACCTTTAATGCTGCGGCGAACTCAAACACCGTCTTGTAACCGCACGACGCGTAGTTGAAGCCCATGATCTGAAACATGCCCCACGACGCCGACATGAGTGCCGCTTCCTGATCCAGGGCAAACGCGGTGGCCATGGTTTCCCAAGCCTTGATCTGGTCCTTGTTATTGGCCTGCCACTGCGGCCCGGCCTTTTTCTTGTAGGGGTAGGACAGCAGCGGGTGCGCCTGGTCGTAGATGTGCTTGGTGTACTTGCGAAACAAGTGCCCTTCAAACGCGATCACCGGCAACTTGGCCGGCCCGAACCCGGAACGCCCACCTGATTCCACAGTGGCGAAGGCCTTGATGATATTCACCGAAATACCGCTGCCCAACTGCGTGGCGGCATTCTGAAAGTCCGTTTCGCTGAGGGTCATACCCCCGTCGCACGTGGCCTGGAGCATCAACTGCCGGTTACGTCGCTCGGCCTCGATCATCGCGCGCATGCGGTCCAGGTACACATTGACCGTGGCCTGCACCGCATCGCCCTGATTGTTGCCGAATGCATTGAGAAAACTCGGGATGCGCATCGTCGGGAAGGCCTTCACCGGTACCTTCACCGCTTCTTCGATCAGGCTATTGAACGTGCGACCGGTGGGGTCGACCACGCCATCGGGATGGGCATACTTGAGGTGGCGAAACTGGTATTGGCTGATGCACTGTACCAACTGGCCATCGCACTTGCCGTTTTCGGCCAGCGGGAAACCCATCTTGGGAATGATCAGATTGAATAAATACTGGATGCACTGCACATCGGCGGGTAAGTTGCGGGCTTTACCCGGCGCACCTACCGAGGCACTGATAAGACGGGGTAACCCTTGCAGGCTTTTCATCACAGACATCCTTGTTAGTTAAAGAAGTGATAGCACTTCAATATCAAGTCAGCGCCCTCGTCATACTCTGTAACAAGTGGCCGGCGGAAACTAACAAGGCGGTTTGGGGTTGTCCAGAGGGGTGTTGGAAAGTTGTGAAACAACCATCATCGACCGCGCAATAAAACATCGGCAGTTGACTGAAAACAGGTCATTTGAATTTGAATCGAAGGAGGACTGCAAGGAAGAGCGTTATGGAGGCAACCCCACCAGCCACACCCCGGCACACAATGTTCCCGCTGTGGCTGCTGCCTTCCGGCTCTGACCAGGTTCACGGGTAATCGTTGCGGGGGGACCGATGGGGTCACCATAACGACGCTGGCCTCTCGGCAAGCGGGGCCATTGTACCGATCTCATCGGAAGTTACAACCGTTGGCGACGGATTAAAAATATGAAGGGGTTCAAGCACTTGCCACCGCCGTCAGCATCCCCTCCCACAGGGGTTCATCATTGTGCCTGCAACACCTCGTCCGCCCGGCCACCCTCTTCCTGGATCACCAGGTGGATGAAGTGCAGCTTGGCAATCACCGCCGGTGGCAGCACGAACGGGTAGAAGTCCGGCTGGCCCATGGCGCGGGACAGCTCATTGAGCATGCCGGCCAGTTCGATCCAGGCGTTGACGAAGGACAGGAATGCCACGCCGCCGGGATGTTCGGGGTCATAGAGGGTGGTGAGGGGGAATGGCTGGTAATCCAGGTCCATCTCACGGGCGCTCATGCCAAAGCCCAGGGCGGTGTCGACAGCGTCCATCATGTGCAGGTAGTGGGCCCAGGTTTCGGCCCAGTCTTCCCAGGGGTGCATGGTGGCGTAGGCACTGACGCAGGTCTGCTGCCAGTCGGGGCGTGGGCCGTTCTGGTAGTGCTGATCGAGCGCGTCGGCATAACTGGCGCGTTCGTCGCCGAACAGGCTGCGAAAAGGCTCCAGCCAGTGGCTGTTGGCGATCAGGCGATCCCAGTAATAGTGGCCGACCTCATGGCGAAAATGGCCCAGCAAGGTGCGATAGGGTTCGCGCATCTGCACGCGGATTTTTTCGCGGTGGGCGTCGTCGGCTTCCTTGATGTCGAGGGTGATCAGGCCGTTGGCATGCCCGGTCATGGGCGCGTTGCCTTCCAGGTCGATGCCGACGAAGTCGAAAGCCAGGCCGCTGTCCTCGTCGACGCTCTTGGGCACCACTTGCAGGCCCAGGCTGATCAACTGTGCCACCAGCCGACGCTTGGCGGTCTCCACCTTGCGCCAGCGCTCGGGGTTCTCCGGGATCGACAGGTCGGGGATGGTGCGGTTGAGGCTGCACGCCACACACAACGGTGCGGTGCTGTGGGCGGGAATCAGCCAGTTGCAGGCCGCCGCGGTGTCGAGATTGGCACAGCGGCGGAAGGCGCCGGCATCGAGGTTGTCGTCCTGTAGCCAAGTGCCTTCCACAGGCCCCGGCTGCAGAGAGGACAAGCGGCTTTGCTGCGGCTGATAACCCAGCAGCGCCTGGCAAGCCAGGCATTGGCTGTTGCTAAAGAACAGCGCTTGCCCGCACCGGCACTGCCACACCTTGCTGTTACGCGAGGTTTCGGCCATGAACGGTGCGGCGATGCGCGAGCTGAGTTGCTCGAAGTAGCGGAACATGGCGATCTCTCCCTGGGTGACTGAGACTAGATCATTTGGGACTCAGGATCGTTCCACTTTCTTCAAGGGCGGCTTCGCAGCCCGGCGCGGGCGGTGCGACGATTCGACAAGCCCGCTCACCATCGGCGCCGTGTCAGACCGAAATGTTGTGTTTGGCAAGGAACGCGACAAAGGCCTCTTCGTCCAGCACCTTCAACCCCAGTTCGCTGGCCTTGGCCAACTTGGAGCCGGCACCCGGCCCGGCCACCACGCAATGGGTCTTGGCCGACACGGAGCCGGCCACCTTGGCGCCGAGGCTTTCGAGCTTGTCCTTGGCCACGTCGCGGCTCATCAACTCCAGGGAGCCGGTGAGCACCCAGGTATGCCCTGCCTCGGGCAGGCCTTCGACCACCTTCTTCTCGCTCTGCCAATGCATGCCGAAGTCCTTGAGCTGCTGCTCAATCGCCACGGCGCGGCTGGCGTTGTCCGGGTTATCAAAGAAGTCGCGCACAGCCTTGGCCTGCTTCTCCGGCAGCGCCTGGCGCATGTCGAGCCAGTCCGCCTTGATCACACCTTCCAGGCTGCCGAACTTGTCCGCAAGTTTCTGCGCGGCGCCGGGGCCGACGGAGGGTACGTGCAGCTTGTCGAGGAAGCCGCCCAAGGTGGTACTGGCGGCGAACTCGGCGCTCAGCTCACCCTGATCCTGCAATTGCAGGCCGCATTCATCAGGCGACAGCAACGCGCCGATCACTTCCTGGTTGTGGCTGTCTTCGAAGAAGCTGTGGATCTCATGGGCCACTTCCAGGCCCACATCCGGCAGGTACGTCAACACTTCCGGCAAGGCCTTCTGCACACGCTCAAGGGACGCCAGGGAGCGCGCCAGCACCTTGGCCGTCTCTTCGCCCACGTCGGGAATGCCCAGGGCGTAGATAAAGCGCGCCAGGGTCGGGGTCTTGCTGTTTTCGATGGCAGTGATCAGTTTCTTGCTGGAGATATCGGCAAAGCCTTCCAGGTCGATGATCTGCTCGTACTTGAGTTTGTAGAGGTCGGCCGGCGAACCGATGAGTTTTTCATCCACCAGTTGCTCGATGGTTTTGTCACCGAGCCCGTCAATGTCCATGGCCCGGCGCGAGACGAAATGGATAATCGCCTGCTTGAGCTGGGCACCACAGGCCAGGCGCCCGACGCAGCGGTACACCGCGCCTTCGCTGACGGTTTCCTTGCCCTTGCTGCGCTTGACCAGTTGCGTGCGCTCCACATGGGAACCGCACACCGGGCAGCTTTCGGGAATCTGCACCGCACGGGCGTGTTCCGGGCGGCGCTCGGTGACCACGGAGACAACCTGCGGGATCACATCCCCGGCACGGCGGATGATCACGGTATCGCCGATCATCAAGCCCAGGCGCGCGACTTCATCCATGTTGTGCAGGGTGGCGTTGGACACGGTGACGCCCGCGACCTTGACCGGTTTCAAGCGCGCCACCGGCGTCACGGCGCCGGTGCGGCCGACCTGGAACTCCACGTCGAGCAACTCGGTGAGTTCTTCCATGGCCGGGAATTTGTGCGCGATGGCCCAGCGCGGTTCGCGGGCGCGAAAGCCCAGTTCACGCTGGGAGGCGATGCTGTTGACCTTGAACACCACGCCGTCGATTTCATAGGGCAGGCTGTTACGTCGCTCGCCGATATCGCGGTAATAGTCCAAGCACTCCTGGATGCCCTTGGCCAGTTTCAGCTCATGGCTGATGGGCATGCCCCACTTCTGCAGTTGCTTCAAGTTACCGATATGGGTGTCGCTGATATCCCCGGTCACCTGGCCGATGCCGTAGCAGCAGAACTCCAGCGGACGACTGGCGGTGATCTTCGAATCCAGCTGACGCAAGCTGCCCGCCGCCGCATTACGCGGGTTGGCGAAGGTCTTGCCGCCGAGTTCCAGTTGCGAGGCGTTGAGCCGCTCGAAACCGGCCTTGGACATGAACACTTCGCCGCGCACTTCCAGGGTCGCCGGCCAGCCGCTGCCATGCAGTTTCAAGGGGATATTGCGCACGGTACGCACGTTGACGCTGATGTCCTCGCCAGTGGTGCCGTCACCTCGGGTGGCGCCGCGTACCAACTCGCCATCCTGATAAAGCAGGCTGACCGCGAGGCCATCCAGCTTCGGCTCGCAACTGTATTCCACCGCTGTGCCACCGCCAAACAGGTCGCCCACCGGCAGGTCAAGACCCTCGGTGACCCGGCGATCGAACTCGAGCATGGTGGTTTCATCAAACGCGTTGCCCAGGCTGAGCATCGGGATCTCATGGCGTACCTGGGTAAAGGCTGACAACGCCGCACTGCCGACCCGCTGCGTCGGCGAATCCCGCGTCACCAGGTCCGGATGCTCGGCCTCCAGGGCCTTGAGCTCGTGGAACAGCCGGTCGTACTCGGCGTCCGGAATGCTCGGCTCATCGAGCACGTGGTAACGGTAGTTGTGCTGATCCAGTTCAGCGCGCAGTTCGAGGATGCGGGTGTGGGCGGCGGTCATGGGTGTTCTCTCATAAAGCAAAAGAGCAGCCGAAGCTGCTCAAATGTTGGTGCGCTTATTCTAATGACAACGCTGGAAACCAATCCTCAGCGTTTCTGTGTCAGGGCGCGACGCTCGAACTCGACGATGCGCTGACGGTAGTGTTCGATGGTCTGGGCGGTCAGGACGCTGCGTTGGTCATCCTTGAGCTCGCCGTTGAGTTCCTGGGACAGCTTGCGGGCAGCGGCCACCATCACGTCGAACGCTTGTTTCGGGTGACGCGGGCCCGGCAGACCGAGGAAGAAGCTCACCGCAGGGGTGCTGAACAGGTCGATGTCGTCCAGGTCGAAAGTGCCTGGCTTGACCGCGTTGGCCATGGAAAACAGCACTTCGCCGTTGCCGGCCATGCTTTCGTGGCGGTGGAAAATATCCATTTCGCCAAAGCGCAGGCCGCTTTCGAGGATGTTCTGCAACAGGGCCGGGCCCTTGAAGCCGGCGGCGTCGCGGCAGATCACGCTGATCACCAGCACTTCTTCAGCGGCAGGCTGATCGTTGACCGATTGGCGCGGCGCATTCTTGCCGGCGTTTTCATCCGGGAAATCGTCATCACGGCTGCTGAAGCTCGGGCCTTCATCGACATCGAGGTTCAGGTCACCCTGATGCGGTTCGGCAGCGGCTGCACTGGCGCGTTTGCCACGCTTGGAGGACGGCTCGCGGGCTTCACGCAGCGGCGCGCTCATCGACGGCAGGTCATGCTCGTCCAGTTGCGGTTCCTTATGGGTATCCAGCACACGGGGCGGCCCCAGCAGCTCGGCGCTGCCGTCGTCGTCGGGCAAGTTGGACAGGTTGCGGTCCAGACGGAATTTGAGCTTGCCCTTGCCACCGCGCATGCGGCGCCAGCCATCAAAAAGAATACCGGCAATGACAATGATGCCGATGACGATCAGCCACTCGCGCAGACCGATTTCCATGTAATCCCGTGCCTCTAATAAAAAATGCTGAAAAATAAGGGGTTTAGCACCGTGCAAACCGCTTTAAAACGTGGCGCCAACTCTATGTTCTGACTGACGTTTTGCCCACGCATACGAAAAATTGACATTAAACTAGCACGACCAAAGATAACTTTACACCGTCTGTCAAAATGCCTTGAACAAATATGTCCATTTGCCACTTTCACTCGGCCGGTAAATCACCTGACATCGCGCGGAAAACTTTCTCTCATGGCGCAGCTCAGGATTCCACCATCGCCATCGCTTCTTCGACATCCACCGCGACCAAACGTGAACAACCCGGTTCATGCATTGTCACCCCCATCAACTGATCAGCCATTTCCATGGCGATCTTGTTGTGGGTGATATAGATGAACTGCACCGTCTGGGACATCTCCTTGACCAGTCGCGCATAGCGTCCAACGTTAGCGTCATCCAATGGTGCATCAACTTCATCGAGCATGCAGAACGGCGCCGGGTTCAACTTGAAGATGGCAAACACCAGGGCCAATGCGGTCAGGGCTTTTTCGCCGCCGGACAACAAATGGATGGTGCTGTTCTTCTTGCCCGGAGGCCGCGCCATGATCGTTACCCCTGTATCGAGTAGATCTTCGCCCGTCAGTTCCAAGTAAGCGCTGCCACCACCGAAAACTTTCGGGAATAACGCCTGTAAACCGCCATTAATCTGATCAAAGGTATCTTTGAAGCGATTACGGGTTTCCTTGTCGATCTTGCGGATTACGTTTTCCAGGGTGTCCAGGGCTTCCACCAGGTCGGCGTCCTGGGCATCCAGATAACGTTTGCGCTCGGACTGCTGCTGGTATTCATCGATGGCCGCGAGGTTGATCGCGCCCAGTCGCTGGATACGTGCGGCAATCCGTTCAAGTTCTTCCTCGGCTTCTTTCTCGCTGGCCTGGGCGGTCAAGGTATTGAGCACACCGTGCAAGTCGTAGCCGTCTTCGAGCAATTGGTCTTGCAGGGCCTTGCGGCGCACGGTCAGGGCTTGCCATTCCATGCGCTGTTGCTCGAGCTGGCCGCGAATCAGCTGGGATTGCTGCTCGGCCTGGGTCCGGCGTTTTTCTGCGTCGCGCAATTCGCGGTCGGCGTCTTCCAGGGCGATCTGTGCGGTCTTGAGTTCTTCGTCGACGGTCATGCGCTTGTCGAGCAACTCTTCAAGCTTGAGGCGCAGCTCTTCCAGCGGCGCTTCGCCCTCCTCCAGGTTGAGGCTCAGTTGCTCGCGTTTTTCGGTCAGGCGTTCGGACTGCATCTCCAGGCGCTCAAGGGCCTGGGCTGTGGAATTGTGCTGGGCCTTGAGCGAACCCAGGCGCACGGCCAACTGATGGGCGTGGTCCTTGTGCTGGCGGGCTTCCTGGCGCACACGATCAAGGCGCTCGCGCAGGCTGTCACGCTGGGCCAGCAGCAATTCGCGCTGCTCGGTGTCCAGGGCCATGCTGTCGAGGGCTTCCTGCAATTGCAGGCGCGCTTCGCCGATCTGCTCGTGTTCCAGGGCGCGCTGCTCGCCCATCTCGGCCACTTCCTCATCGAGACGGGTACGGCGCAGGGTCAGTTGCTCGGCCTTGGCTTTGCTCGCGGAGAGCTGCGCTTTCAATTCGCCTTGCTGACGCGCTTCGTCCTGCAACAGGCGGCGCAGATGTTCGCGGCCGGTCTCTTGCTGGCGCTGGGTGGCGCGCAGGGTTTGTAGTTCGGTTTCGAGGCTTTCCAAGGTAGCTTCGCGCTCTTCACGCTCGGCGATCAGGTTGACGATTTCCTGGCCACGGGCCAGAACGCCGCTTTCCGCTTCACTGGCACGGCGCACCCGCAGGAAGTGGCGGCCGACCCAGTAACCGTCGCGGCTGATCAGGCTTTCGCCGCCAGCCAGTTGACCACGCCGGGCCAGGGCCTGCTCCAGGGAATCCACCGGCCTGACCTGGCCCAGCCACGGCGACAGGTCAATCGCCGCCTCGACCTTATCCAGCAGGCTGCCCGGCACTCGGGTGCCATCAGCGGCGGGGCTGAGCAGACGCAGATCACCCTGGGCAAAACCGGCCAGGTCGAAGCCGCCGAAATCATCCACCAGCACGGCTTGCAGGTCGGCGCCTAAAACGGTCTCTACGGCCAGCTCCCAACCGGCTTCAACTTTCAAGCCTTCGGCCAAGCGCGGACGCTCGGCCAGGTGCTGATCACGCAGCCATTCGGCGGTGCCGGTGCCTGGGTCCAACGCCGCTTGCTGCAAGGCTTCAAGGGACGCCAGCCGGCCATTGAGCCGCTGCAAATCGCCCTGGGCCTGCTGCTGGGCCTGGGTCGCCTGTTGCAGTTGCTGACGCAATTGCTCCAGGCGCTCCACTTGTTGTTCTTCGCTGGCTTCCAGCTCCTCCAGCGTCATTTCGCTTTCGGCCAGTTGCTCGCTGAGCTCCATGATCGCCGCGTCTTCCGGGTCAGCGGCAAGCAGCACGCGCTCTTCCTGCAGGCGACGCTGGCGCTCGGCCAGGCGCTCCATGCTGGTTTCCAGTTGCTGGATGCGCGACTGCTGCACCTCGGCCTGGCGCCGCGGTTCGGCGGATTGCAGGTTGAAGGCGTCCCACTGCTCCTGCCAGCCGTGCATGGTGGTTTCGGATTCTTCCAGCGCAGCGGCGGCCTCTTCGGCGGCGGCGTTGGTGATTTCCTGCTCGGGGGTGAGCATGTCCAGCTCTTCGCCCAACGTCAGCAGCAAGGTGCGGTCGTGGCCCAGGTGCGATTCGGTCTCCAGGCGCGCGCGTTCGGCTTCCTTCAGATCATCCTGCAACTGACGCAGGCGCTGCTGGCCGTGCTGGATGCTTTGCTCGACCCGGGCAATATCACCGCCCACCGAATAGAAACGGCCCTGCACCAGATTGAAGCGCTCGGACAGGTCATGGTGCCCGTCGCGCAGGCGCTCGATGGCGGCGTCGGCATTGCGCTGTTCGGCCACCAGCGCTTCAAAGCTGATTTCCTGGGTGCCGATGATCGCTTCGCGCTGGCCCACCTGATCGTTCAACGCCTGCCAGCGCAGGGCCGACAGTTGCGCCTTGAGCTGGCGCTCTTCGCCCTTGTATTCCTGATACTTCTCGGCCGCCTGGGCCTGGCGGTGCAGGCGCTCCAACTGGCGCTCCAGCTCTTCGCGCAGGTCGGTGAGGCGGGCGAGGTTTTCATGGGTGCGGCGGATACGGTTTTCAGTCTCGCGGCGGCGCTCCTTGTACTTGGAGATGCCGGCCGCCTCCTCGATAAAGTTGCGCAGGTCTTCGGGCTTGGCTTCGATCAGCTTGGAGATCATGCCCTGTTCGATGATCGAATAGCTGCGCGGGCCCAGGCCGGTACCGAGGAAGATGTCGGTAATGTCCCGGCGTCGGCACTTGGTGCCGTTGAGGAAGTAACTGTTCTGGCTGTCGCGCGTGACCTTGCGGCGGATGGAGATTTCCGCATAGGCCGCGTATTCGCCGACCAGGGTGCCGTCGGAGTTGTCGAACACCAGTTCGATGCTGGCCTGGCTCACCGGCTTGCGGCTGGTGGAGCCGTTGAAGATGACGTCGGTCATCGACTCGCCACGCAGGTTTTTTGCCGAGCTCTCGCCCATCACCCAGCGTACGGCGTCGATGATGTTCGACTTGCCGCAGCCATTGGGCCCGACCACTGCCGCCATGTTACTGGGGAAGTTCACCGTGGTCGGGTCGACGAAGGATTTGAACCCCGCCAGTTTGATGCACTTGAGCCGCACGTTTAGGCGTCCGCCAACGCAGCGATGACCAGCGAGCTACTGCGCTGGCAGTAGGCCGACAGCACCTGGCGGATCTGCTCCAGGTCACGGGCGAGTACGGCGGCGAGCAGTTGCTCGAACAGCGCCAGGTACTCGCTCATGGACGCCTTGCGCTGATCCAGGGCCAGGTAATAGGCACGGTTCATCGCCGGCTGCAGGTTTTCGACGGTTTCCTGCAAATACGGGTTGTTGGCAAAGGGGTACGCGGCGCGCATCACATTGAAGCATTCTTCGACAAAGGCGCGGATGTCCTGGCGCTCGAAATTGCTCACCAGGCGCTGCTGGATCTGGACGAACGGCGCCATGTCGGCCTGGGTCTGCCAGCCCTGGGCGACCGCATTGCCAAGCAGGATATACAACTCGCTCATCAGCGTGCACAGGCTCTGCACCTTGTGCGCCGTGAGCTCGGTCACGTGGGCGCCACGGCGCGGCAGGATCGCGATCAGGTGGCGGCGTTCGAGGATCAGTAAAGCTTCACGCACGGAGCCACGGCTGACATTCAGCGCCAGCGTGACTTTCTGTTCCTGGATCCGCTCCCCAGGCTTGAGATCGCCGCGAATGATACGTTCGGCGAGGTGGTGAGCGATTTGCTCGGCGAGACTGTCCGGCGCCTTGAACGTCATGTTTTCCCTTCAAAATCGTCTATCGGTACAAGCGCGGCAGTGTAGCGCATTGGCCCGCTGATGGCGCTACGCCCACCGTGGCGAATTTGGCATGAAATAAGCAAAGCTGAACACCCACACGCCCCCAAAAACGCCGGTTTCAGAAGACTGAACCATAATTGAAAGTGTTGCGATCGCAATTTCCTGACCTTCCAGTCAGAAAATCATTGACCGAAAAGTCAGACATGACTAGATTCGGCGCAAAGCGGTTAACAACAATAATGAGTCTGCGAGGCCTTCCGTGATCCAGTTTTTACTTAACCAGGAACTCCGTAGCGAGCACGCCCTGGACCCCAACCTGACCGTGCTCAACTATCTGCGCGAGCATGTGGGCAAACCCGGTACCAAGGAAGGCTGCGCCAGCGGCGACTGCGGTGCGTGCACGGTGGTGGTCGGCGAGTTGCACACCGACCCTCAGGGCGTTGAGCAGATCCGTTATCGCAGCCTCAATTCCTGCCTGACATTTGTATCGTCGCTGCACGGCAAGCAATTGATCAGCGTCGAAGACCTCAAGCACCAGGGCCAACTGCACAGCGTGCAACAGGCCATGGTGGAGTGCCACGGTTCGCAATGCGGCTTTTGCACCCCCGGGTTTGTGATGTCGTTGTTCGCCCTGCAAAAGAACAGCGACGCCCCCGACAGCCAGAAGGCCCACGAAGCCCTGGCCGGCAACCTGTGCCGCTGCACCGGCTATCGGCCGATCCTGGCCGCCGCCGAACAGGCCTGCTGCAACAAACCGGCGGACCAGTTCGACAGCCGCCAGGCCGAGACCATCGCCCGCCTCAAAGCCATCGCGCCGACCCAAACCGGTGAACTCAACAGCGGCGACAAACGCTGCCTGGTGCCCCTCACCGTTGCCGACCTGGCCGACCTCTACGACGCCTACCCGCAAGCCCGCCTGCTGGCCGGCGGCACCGACCTGGCGCTGGAAGTCACCCAGTTCCACCGCACCCTGCCGGTGATGATCTATGTCGGCAATATTGAAGAGATGAAGCGCATCGAGGACTTCGACGACCGCCTGGAAATCGGCGCCGCCACTGCCCTCTCCGACTGCTACACCGTGCTGCACCACGAATACCCGGATTTCGGCGACCTGCTGCACCGCTTCGCTTCCCTGCAAATTCGTAACCAGGGCACCCTGGGCGGCAATATCGGCAACGCTTCGCCCATTGGCGATTCGCCGCCGCTGTTGATCGCTCTCGGCGCGCAGATCGTGCTGTGCAAAGGCAACACGCGCCGTACGTTGGCCCTGGAAGACTACTTCATCGACTACCGTGTGACGGCGCGCCAGGACAGCGAGTTCATCGAGAAAATCATCGTACCCAAGGGCCACGCGCTGTTCCGTGCCTACAAGGTTTCCAAGCGCCTGGACGATGATATTTCCGCCGTCTGCGCTGCATTCAACCTGAAGATCGACAACGGTGTGATCAGTGATGCCCGCGTCGCGTTCGGCGGCATGGCCGCCACGCCAAAACGCGCGAAAAACTGCGAAGCCGTGTTAGTCGGTGCCACCTGGAACGCCGCCACCGTCGAGAAAGCCTGCGCTGCCCTGGCCGAGGATTTCACCCCGCTGTCGGACTTCCGCGCCAGCAAGGAATACCGCCTGCTCAGCGCCCGGAACCTGCTGCGCAAATACTTCATCGAACTGCAAACGCCGCACATCGAGACTCGGGTGACCGCTTATGTCTAACCATCACGCCGTGGAAAAAACCCAGGCCGAACTGGCCGCGCTGTTTGCCCAGGACCTGACCTCCGGGGTCGGCCGCAGCGTCAAGCATGACAGCGCCGCCAAGCACGTGTCCGGTGAAGCGCAGTACATCGATGACCGCCTGGAATTCCCCAACCAGCTGCACCTGTATGCACGCATGTCCGACCGCGCCCACGCCCGGATCATCCGCATCGACACCACGCCCTGCTACGCCTTCGACGGTGTGCGTATCGTCATCACCCACGAAGACGTGCCGGGCCTGAAAGACATCGGCCCGCTGCTGCCCGGCGACCCCTTGCTGGCCATAGACACGGTGCAGTTCGTCGGCCAGGTGGTTTTGGCCGTGGCCGCCCGCGACCTGGACACCGCACGCAAGGCCGCGATGGCGGCCGTGATCGAATATGAAGACCTGGAGCCCGTGCTGGATGTGGTCGAGGCCTTTCGCAACAAGCACTTCGTGCTCGACAGCCACACTCACCAACGGGGTGATTCGGCCGGCGCGCTGGCGACCGCCAAGCACCGCCTCCAGGGCACCCTGCATATCGGCGGCCAGGAACACTTCTACCTGGAAACCCAGATTTCCTCGGTAATGCCCACCGAAGACGGCGGCATGATCGTCTATTGCTCCACGCAGAACCCCACCGAAGTGCAGAAGCTGGTGGCCGAAGTGCTGGATGTGTCGATGAACAAGATCGTCGTCGATATGCGCCGCATGGGCGGCGGTTTCGGCGGCAAGGAAACCCAGGCCGCCAGCCCGGCGTGCCTGTGCGCGGTGGTGGCGCGCCTCACCGGCCAGCCGACCAAGATGCGCCTGCCGCGCGTCGAAGACATGCTGATGACCGGCAAGCGCCACCCCTTCTATATCGAATACGACGTGGGCTTCGACGACAGCGGTCGCCTGCACGGGATCAACCTGGAGCTGGCCGGTAACTGCGGCTGCTCGCCGGACCTGTCCAACTCGATCGTCGACCGCGCCATGTTCCACGCCGACAACGCGTATTACCTGGGCGATGCCACGGTGAACGGCCATCGCTGCAAGACCAACACCGCGTCCAACACCGCCTATCGCGGCTTCGGTGGCCCGCAAGGCATGGTCGCCATCGAGGAAGTGATGGACGCCATCGCGCGCCATCTGGGGCTGGACCCGTTGGCGGTGCGCAAGGCCAATTACTACGGCAAGACCGAGCGCAACGTCACCCACTACTACCAGACCGTCGAGCACAACATGCTCGAAGAGATGACCGCCGAACTTGAAGCCAGCAGCCAATACGCCGAGCGCCGCGAAGCGGTCCGCCTGTACAACGCCCACAGCCCGATCCTGAAAAAAGGCCTGGCGCTGACGCCGGTGAAATTCGGGATCTCGTTCACGGCGAGCTTCCTGAACCAGGCGGGCGCGCTGATCCATATCTACACCGACGGCAGCATCCACCTGAACCACGGCGGCACCGAGATGGGCCAGGGCTTGAACACCAAGGTCGCGCAAGTGGTGGCCGAAGTGTTCCAGGTGGACATCGACCGCGTGCAGATCACCGCCACCAACACCGACAAAGTGCCCAACACCTCGCCGACTGCTGCCTCCAGCGGTGCGGACCTGAACGGCAAGGCCGCCCAGAACGCCGCCGAAACCATCAAGCAACGCCTGGTGGAATTCGCCGCGCGCAAGTACGACGTGAGCGAAGCGGATGTGGAATTTCATAACGGCCATGTGCGCGTGCGCGAGCAGATCCTGAGCTTTGAAGCGTTGATCCAGCAGGCGTATTTCGCCCAGGTGTCGCTGTCGAGCACCGGCTTCTACAAGACTCCGAAAATCTTCTACGACCGCAGCCAGGCCCGCGGTCGGCCGTTCTACTACTTCGCCTTCGGCGCGGCGTGCTGCGAAGTGATCGTCGACACCCTGACCGGCGAATACAAGATGCTGCGCACCGACATCCTCCACGATGTGGGCGCCTCGCTGAACCCGGCCATCGATATCGGCCAGGTGGAAGGCGGCTTTATCCAGGGCATGGGCTGGCTGACCATGGAAGAGCTGGTGTGGAACAACAAGGGCAAGCTAGAGACCTGCGGCCCGGCCAGCTACAAGATCCCGGCGGTGGCCGACATGCCTTTGGATTTGCGTGTGAAGCTGGTGGAAAACCGCAAGAACCCGGAAGACACGGTGTTCCATTCCAAGGCCGTGGGCGAGCCACCGTTCATGCTCGGGATTGCCTCGTGGTGCGCGATCAAGGATGCGGTGGCGAGCCTGGCTGATTATCGCCATCAGCCGAAGATCGATGCGCCGGCGACACCAGAGCGGGTGTTGTGGGGGTGTGAGCAGATGCGCAAGTTGCAGACGGCGACAGCTGTCGAGGCTGAAACTGAAATGGCTTCGCTCTAGACCGAGGCGCTGCCCGAACTGACAACAGTAATGTTGAGGTAAACATGAACAACTGGATCAGCGCCCTCGCCGACCTGCAAAACCAGAGTGAACCCTGCGTACTGGTGACCATCATCGAAGAGCTCGGCTCCACGCCGCGCAATGCCGGTTCGAAGATGGTGATCAGTGCCGCGCAAACCTTCGACACCATCGGCGGCGGGCACCTGGAATACAAGGCCATGCAGATCGCCCGCGACATGCTTGTGCGTGGCCAGCAGAACACCCATCTGGAGCGCTTCAGCCTCGGCGCCAGCCTGGGCCAGTGCTGCGGTGGCATCACCGTGCTGCTGTTCGAACCCATGGGCCAGGTACAGGCGCAGATCGCGGTGTTCGGCGCCGGCCATGTCGGCCGCGCGCTGGTGCCGTTGCTGGCGAGCCTGCCGTGCCGGGTACGATGGATCGATTCCCGCGAGCAGGAGTTTCCGGAACATATCCCCCAGGGCGTGCGTAAAATCGTCAGCGAAGAGCCGGTGGACGAAATTGCCGACCTGCCGGTGGGCAGTTACTGCATCGTCATGACCCACAATCACGCGCTGGACCTGGAACTCACCGCCGCCCTGCTCAAACGCAATGACTTTGCCTACTTCGGCCTGATCGGCTCGAAGACCAAACGCGTCAAGTTCGAACACCGCCTGCGCGATCGCGGCTTCGACGCCGCGCAGATGCAACGCATGCGTTGCCCCATGGGCCTCAGCGAGGTGAAGGGCAAGTTGCCGGTGGAGATCGCCATCTCCATCGCCGGCGAAATCATCGCCACCTATAACGCCAGTTTCGGCCAGCACACCGCGAGCGCCGAACCCATTGCCAAATTGCTGCCGGCCTCGCGCCGAAGCCAAGCTATCAATTGAGACGACCATGCCTTTGACTCGCAAAGCCTACCGTGCCGCCCTCCTGCACAGCATCGCCGACCCCGCTGAAGTTGGGATCGAAGCCTCCTACGAGTATTTCGAAGACGGCCTGCTGGTGATCGAAAACGGCCGGATCAGCGCCGTGGGCCATGCCGCCGACCTGCTGCCGAGCTTGCCTGCCGACATCGACATCACCCATTACCAGGATGCGCTGATCATCCCCGGCCTGATCGACACCCATATCCACCTGCCGCAAACCGGCATGGTCGGCGCGTATGGCGAGCAGTTGCTGGACTGGCTCAACACCTACACCTTCCCGTGCGAAAGCCAGTTCGCCGACAAGGCCCACGCCGAAGAAGTCGCAGGCATTTTTATCAAGGAACTGCTGCGCAACGGCACCACCACCGCACTGGTGTTCGGCAGTGTGCATCCGCAGTCGGTGAACGCATTCTTTGAGGCGGCGGAAAAACTCGACCTGCGCATGATCGCCGGCAAGGTGATGATGGACCGCAACGCTCCGGACTACCTTACCGACACCGCCGAATCCGGCTACCAGCAAAGCAAGGCGCTGATCGAACGCTGGCACGGCAAGGGCCGCCTGCACTACGCGGTCACCCCGCGTTTTGCGCCGACCAGCACGCCGGAACAATTGGCGCTCGCCGGGCAACTGCTGGGCGAGTACCCGGACCTGTACATGCAGACGCACATCAGTGAGAACAAGCAGGAAGTCGAGTGGGTGAAGGCGCTGTTTCCGGAGCGCAGCGGCTATCTGGATGTGTACGACCACTACCAGCTGCTGGGCGAGCGCTCGGTGTTTGCCCACGGCGTGCACCTGTGTGATGACGAGTGCGCACGGTTGGCGGAGACGGGGTCGGCGGTGGCGTTCTGTCCGACCTCGAACCTCTTCCTCGGCAGCGGCCTGTTCAACCTGCCGATGGCCGAGAAACACAAGCTGAATGTCGGCCTGGGCACCGATGTGGGTGGCGGCACCAGTTTCTCGCTGCTGCAAACCTTGAACGAAGCCTACAAGGTCATGCAACTGCAGGGCGCGCGGTTGAGCCCCTTCAAGTCACTGTACCTGGCTACCCTGGGTGGTGCGCGGGCGCTGCGCCTGGAAGACAAGATCGGCACGCTGCAGCCGGGCACCGATGCCGACTTCCTGGTGCTGGACTACAACGCCACGCCGCTGCTGAGCTATCGCTTGAAGCAAGCCAATAACATTGCCGAGACGTTGTTCGTGTTGATGACCCTGGGGGATGATCGGACGGTGTTGCAGACGTATGCGGCCGGCAAACTCGTGCACCAACGCTGATCTGCGCCACGACACAAAACAAATGTGGGAGGGGGCTTGCTCCCGATAGCGGTGGATCAGGCACTTAATTCAGTGACTGACACTCTGCCATCGGGAGCAAGCCCCCTCCCACATTTTTTAATCGGGTTTACAGCTTGACCGAAGAACGCCCCGGCTTCTTGGTCTGCAACAGATGCGAGAACACCGCATGCAAATCATCCGACGCACTTTCCTCGTCGAGGTTGAGCTTGCTGTCGATGTGATCCATGTGATGCATCATCAAATTCACCGCCAGCGCCGCGTCCCTCGCTTCGATAGCGTCGATCAGTTGCGTGTGCTCATCGTAGGAGCAGTGCGAGCGGTTGCCGCTTTCGTACTGGGCGATGATCAACGAGGTCTGGGACACCAGGCTGCGCTGGAAGCTGATCAGCGGCGCGTTTTTCGCGGCTTCGGCCAGCTTGAGGTGGAACTCGCCGGAGAGGCGGATGCCCGCCCCGCGATCGCCGCGGGAGAAGCTGTCGCGCTCGTCGTTGACCATCTGGCGCAGTTCGGCCAGTTGCTCGGCGGTGGCGTGCTGCACCGCCAGCTCGGTGATCGCTCGCTCTACCAGGCGCCGGGCCAGGAACACCTGACGTGCTTCTTCCACGCTTGGGCTCGCCACCACCGCGCCACGATTGGGCCGCAGCAACACCACGCCTTCATGGGCCAGCCGCGACAGCGCGCGGCGAATAATGGTGCGGCTGACGCCGAAGATTTCGCCCAGTGCCTCTTCGCTCAATTTGGTACCGGGTGCCAGGCGCTGCTCGAGGATCGCCTCGAAGATATGCGCGTAGACGATATCGTCCTGGGTTCCGCTGCGACCGACCTTGCCGGCTCGCGGTTGTTTCTTGAGAGGTTGCAACTGTTCGTTCATGGGCACTCGGGTAGGGAGAACGGCGGCGAATTAACGGTAATACGGCAACTTTAAGGTAATACGGCAACACGGGGTCGCTGGCAAGTATCACCTAAAAACAGCGCACATTGTACACAACCCACTGCGCCAACACACTGTACGGCTGTTTGCGGTGCCGTCTGTATTGCAATGAGTCGTTACGTTTGAGTTTAGGCTTGAATCTGCGCCGTCACCGGCAAACACCCAGGTAAAAGGAACACCTCTCCATGACCGACGCCACCCAAGCGCCCTTGCGCCCGCTGGCCGACACTTCTGCCTCCGCCGTCGTCGCCGGCTTTATCGCCATGATGACCGGCTATACCAGCTCCCTGGTGCTGATGTTCCAGGCCGGCCAGGCGGCCGGCTTGACCACGGCGCAGATTTCTTCGTGGATCTGGGCGATTTCCATCGGCATGGCGGTCTGCAGCATCGGCCTGTCCCTGCGCTATCGCACGCCGATCACCATTGCCTGGTCCACCCCCGGCGCGGCGCTGTTGATCACCAGCCTGGGCGGTGTGAGTTACGGCGAGGCCATCGGCGCCTACATCACCTGCGCGGTGCTGGTGACGCTCTGCGGGCTCACCGGCAGCTTTGAAAAACTGGTCAAGCGCATCCCGGCATCGTTGGCGGCCGCGTTGCTGGCGGGGATCCTGTTCAAGATCGGCAGCGAAATTTTCGTCGCCGCGCAGCATCGCACCGGCCTGGTACTGGGGATGTTTTTCACCTACCTGATCATCAAGCGTCTGTCGCCACGCTACGCGGTACTGGCCGCCCTGATGATCGGTACCCTGCTGTCGGGGCTGATGGGCTTGCTTGACTTCAGCGGTTTCCACCTGGAAGTGGCGACGCCGGTGTGGACGACACCGCACTTCTCGTTGGCGGCAACCATCAGCATCGGGATTCCGTTGTTCGTGGTGGCGATGACCTCGCAGAACATGCCCGGCGTCGCCGTACTGCGGGCCGATGGCTATAACGTGCCGGCCTCGCCGCTGATCACCGCCACCGGCCTGGCCTCGCTGGTGCTGGCGCCCTTTGGCTCCCACGGCATCAACCTGGCGGCGATCAGCGCAGCGATCTGCACCGGCCCCCACGCCCATGAAGACCGTAATAAACGCTACACCGCCGCCGTATGGTGCGGGGTGTTCTACGGGATAGCCGGGGTGTTCGGCGCAACACTGGCGGCACTGTTCGCAGCCTTGCCCAAGGAACTGGTGCTGTCGATTGCGGCCTTGGCCTTGTTTGGCTCGATCATCAATGGCTTGAGTATCGCCATGAATGAGCCGAAGGAACGGGAAGCGGCGCTGATCACCTTTATGGTCACCGCGTCAGGCTTGACGTTGTTTTCCATCGGCTCGGCGTTCTGGGGGATTGTGGCGGGGGTGTTGACGCTGCTGATTCTGAACTGGCGCAAGGCATAAAAAAACGGCGACCCTCAGGTCGCCGTTTTTTTCAGTATCACTTAGCCGCGTTGATCGGCTTTTCCGGATACCACACGTCCAGCAGCGGGCTGACTTCAGCCTTGGTCAGCTCGGAACGGGTTTTCAGCCAGGCTTCGACGGCAGCGCGCTGCTCTTCGGAGACCGAGCCACGCTTCTGCAGGCAAACCAGACCGTAGTCATCGCCGCCGACATAGCCCAGGCCGTTGGCTTCCATGGCTTCTTTGATGAATGCTTCGAGGAAAGCGTCGATAGCTTCTTCACTCAGGCCTTCTTTGAAGTCCAGGTTCAGTTCGAAACCCAGCTCTTGAAATTCATCAACGCACAGTTTTTTGCGCAGACGCTGGGAACGGTTAGTCGCCATTGGAACAATCCTCATAAGTAATAACGGGCGGCACTTTAGCAGTTTAAGACGACGATTGCCCGACTCTCTGGGACAGGCGGCCGTTTGCTGTTAAAAAAACGCCAATTACCAGCTATCGTTCAGCTACAAGTGCCTTCACCTTGGGGCATAATGCCGACACTTTCATGACCATTGAGGGAATTTTCCTATCTACCCCTCGCCTTTTTCACCCTCCTCAGCAGTAGGGTTTTACTTCTTATGATCAAATCTTTGCGTCCATTGCTACTCGCCAGTTTTCTCCTGCCACTGGCCTTTTCCACCTCCGCAGCCCCGATCAATAACACCCTGCCCCCGAACGTCCAGCAGGCACTCGCCAAAGCCAAGCTGCAAAACACTGCGCTGTCCCTGGTGATGATCCCGCTGAACGGCCCCGGCACCCCCACGGTATTCAACGCCGACGTCTCGGTAAACCCGGCTTCCACCATGAAACTGGTCACCACCTATGCGGCCCTGGAAATGCTCGGCCCCAACCACCAGTGGAAAACCGAGTTCTACACCGACGGCACCCTCAGCGGTGGCGTGTTGCACGGCAACCTGTACCTCAAGGGCGGCGGCGACCCCAAGCTGAACATGGAAAAACTCTGGCTGCTGATGCGCGACCTGCGGGCCAATGGCGTGCAGCAAGTCACCGGTGACCTGGTGCTGGACCGCAGTTTCTTCAACCAACCGCAGTTGCCGGAATTCAATGATGACGGCAACGACGAGAACAAACCGTTCCTGGTCAAGCCCGACGCCCTGCTGGTCAACCTCAAGGCCCTGCGCTTTGTGACCCGTAACGATTCGGGGCGCGTGCTCGTCTCGGTCGAGCCGCCGATTGCCAGCATCCGCATCGACAACCAGGTCAAGGCCTCCAACGCCAAGCAGTGCACCGGCGACGTACGCTACAACCCGGTCACAGGCGCCGATGGCAGTATGACGGTCACCGTCAGCGGCCAATTGGCCGATGGCTGCAGCTCGCAGACTTATCTGTCGTTGCTGGACCACGCCACCTACACCGCTGGCGCGGTACGGGCGATCTGGCAGGAACTGGGCGGCAGCATCCAGGGCCGCGATATCCAGGCACCGGTGCCCAAGGATGCCAAGGTACTGGCCCGCGCCTTTTCGCCGGACCTGGCGGAAATCATCCGCGACATCAATAAATACAGTAACAACACCATGGCCCAGCAATTGTTCCTGAGCCTGGGCGCGCAGTTCCGCAACGATGCCGACGGCGACGATGCCAAGGCCGCGCAACGTGTGGTGCGCCAGTGGCTGGCGAAGAAAGGCATCACCGCGCCACACCTGGTGATGGAGAACGGTTCGGGCCTGTCCCGTGCCGAACGGGTCAGCGCCCGCGAAATGGCCGCCATGCTGCAAGCCGCCTGGAAAAGCCCCTACGCTGCGGAATACATCAGCTCGATGCCGATCGCCGGCACCGACGGCACCATGCGCAAACGCCTGAAGACCACCGCCATGCGCGGCGAAGCCCACGTCAAGACCGGTACCTTGAATACCGTGCGCGCCATTGCCGGGTTCAGCCGCGACAACAACGGCAACACCTGGGCGGTGGTGGCGATCCTCAACGATCCGAAGCCGTGGGGCGCGTCGTCGGTGCTGGACCAGGTGCTGCTGGATCTGTACCGCCAGCCAAAACTGGCGGCGGCGGCTCCCGTCCTATAGGAGCGAGCATCAGGCCCGCGCCTTCTCGGCCTCTACCCGGTCCCTGCCCGCCTGCTTGGCCACGTACACCGCCGAGTCGGCACGCAACAACAGGCCATCAATGCCTTCATCCACCCGCCAGCTGGCCACACCAAAGCTGGCGGTGACGATGCCCACAGGCTCCATCGGCAGGTTACGCAGGGATTGCCACAACTCCATGGCCAGGCCATAAGCCTGCTCGCCATCGGTATTGGGGCACAGCACCATGAATTCCTCGCCCCCCAGGCGGCAGAACACGTCGGTGCGGCGCAGACGCTGACTGATGCGCCTGCATAACTCCTGCAACACCCCGTCGCCAACCGCATGCCCGTGCTGGTCGTTGATACGCTTGAAATGATCGATATCGAGCATGATCACCGACAGCGCCCCACTGGTCCGGTTGAGTCTCGCCATCTCGGTCCTGAGGCGGTCCTGGAAATAGCGACGGTTGTGAATCCCGGTCAGGGAATCTGTGATGGACAGCGCGCGCAGCTCCTCTTCAACCCGCTTCAAGTCCGAAATGTCCGACACATAGCCATGCCACAGCGTACCGCCCCCCGGTAACTCTTCCGGGGTGGCCTCGCCGCGAATCCAGCGCAACCCCCGTTGCGGCAACTGCACCCGGTACTCTTCGCGCCAGTGGCTCAACTGCAATGCCGACAGGCGAATCGAGGCCCGCACCCGTTCCGCGTCCAGCGGGTGGATTCGCTCGAAGACCTTCGTCGCATCCCGCTGCAACGCGCTGACCTCGATTTCATAGATATCGCGCATGCCGTCGCTGGCGTAGATAAAGCGCCAGTTATCCTGGGGTTCCAGGGTGAATTGGAAGATCCCCCCGGGTACGTGGGCACTGAGTTTCTTGAGCAGGCGGTCCCGCGCCGCCAGGGCCTCGTAAGCGCGTTTCTGCTCGGTGACGTCCAGGTAAATCGCGAGGTGACCGATCCACAGACCATGGTCATCCAGCAATACGGTGGCCAACATGTTCACAATCAACTGACTGCCATCCTGGCGGACCAAGGTCCACTCCCGGGCTTCGTGCAGGTTGTCGGGGCTTTCCACCAGCATCGCCTGGCTCGCCGGGATACGCTTGCCCAAGGTCACGCTCAGGCTCGCGGAACGTGCCTCCAGCTCCAACGCCAAGTGCAGGCTTTCCAGGGTCAGCTTGCCCACCACCTGGTCGGCCTCGTACCCCAGCATCTGCTCGGCACCGGCGTTGAAGGTGTTGATCACGCCCCGCAAGTCAGTGGCAATGATCGCCACTTGGGTAGCGGCGTTGAGTACGCTGCGCAACTGGCCATGGGCACCACGTAGTTCCTGCTCACGCAAGCGCAACTGCACAGTGCGTTGCTCCACCAGTTTCAACGCACGCTGGCGCTGGCTCACCAGCACATAGAGCAAGGCGCTGAGCAGCAGGCTGAGTAGGCTACCCATGGTCAGGATCGTGGACAGCGAGGAATAGTTGGCCTGCTCGAACACCTTGCTCGGGCGCAGGCTCAGGGCGTACACATGATCGCCCAGGGTCAGGCGACGCGCGCCAGCAAGGTCACTGTTGGCCACGGCATTGCCGGACTCGAAGAGCACGCGCTTTTGCAGGTCGGAGGTGTCGACGATCTGCATCACCAGGTTGTCCCGCTCCGCTTTTGGCAAGCCCTCGGCGACCAACTGGCGCATGCTGATCACCGCCATTACGTAACCGTATGGCTCATTTGGGGACGGCTCGGACGTGGGCAGGTGACTCACCGGCGCGACCAGTAATACACCCGTGGCATAAGCCGGCTCGACCCCCACCAACTGCATCGGTTGGGACACCGCCAGCTTGCCGCTCTTTTGCGCCCGCTCAAGGGTCGAGCGCCGCAGGGGCTGGGCCAACAGATCAAAACCCAGGGGCGACCCCAGCAAGCTTTGAGTCTGGCTGTAGAGCACCGGAACGTATTCATCACGCTCGGGCGCCGGGGCCAGTTCGCCGACGCTATTAAGTTCACGGATAACAAAGGGTACCCCACGCAGGCGGGACACCTCTTGTTCAAATTGGCTGCGCTGTCCGCGAAACACACGGGGTGCCCAGGCGTAGGCCCGGGCGCGCAACAGTAACGGCTGGGCAAACCCGTCGAACTCCTCGCGGGACACAACATCGGAGTTGACGAAGAACCGCCGCAGGCTGTTCAGGCGTTGCTCCTGATCCTCGAAACGTTCCTGCAAGCGGCTGTAACGCTCGTTGACCAGCAACTGAAAGCGCTGGCGAACCTGTTGCTGATAGAGGTCGGAGGCCGCCCAGGCGACGATGGCCGTCAGCGCAAAACCTGCCAATAACACCACCAACGCCACCAGCCAAGCCGACGCCTGTTCACTGATAAAGCCTAGGATTTTCGGGCGAACGGCTTGCAACGGCATAGGCAACACTCACAACGCCAGCGTGCGGGGGGTGTCACTTTGGCTAGGCCTTAAGTTATAGCCATCGGCCCAGGGTTTGACCAGCGTAAAAAAGCCGCAAGCCCGGAATAGTCCAGGCTTGCGGCTTTTTCGTGGCGGCGATCAGCGAGCAGTGATTTTCCACGCCCGGTGGATCTTCGCATTACGCGCAAAATCCGGATCGATGGTCTTGTCGCTGATTTCCTCGACCGCATAGCGTTCGCTGAGATTGTCCTCCAACTGGAACTTGCGGAAGTTGTTCGAGAAGTACAGCACGCCACCCGGTGCCAGGCGCGCCATGGCCAGGTCAAGCAACTGCACGTGGTCGCGCTGCACGTCGAAGATGCCTTCCATGCGTTTGGAGTTGGAGAAGGTCGGCGGGTCGATGAAGATCATGTCGAACTCATCGCGGCTGGCCTCCAGCCAGGCCATCACATCGCCCTGCTCCAGGCGGTTCTTGTCGGAAAAACCGTTGAGCGAGAAGTTGCGACGTGCCCAGTCCAGGTAGGTCTTGGACAGGTCGACACTGGTGGTGCTGCGCGCGCCGCCCTTGGCTGCGTGCACACTGGCGGTGGCGGTGTAGCAATACAGGTTGAGGAAACGCTTGCCGGCCGCTTCCTTCTGGATACGCATGCGCATCGGACGGTGGTCGAGGAACAGACCGGTGTCCAGGTAGTCGGTGAGGTTGACCAGCAGCTTCACGCCGCCTTCGCTGACCTCGGTGAACTTGCCCTGGGCACTCTGGCGCTCGTATTGCTTGGTACCGCTCTGGCGCTCGCGACGCTTGACCACCACGCGGCTCTTGTCGATGTTCAGTGCCTGGGGAATGGCCGCCAGGGCATCGAACATGCGGGCCGAGGCTTTTTCCGGATCAATGGATTTGGGGGCGGCGTATTCCTGCACGTGAACCCAATCGTGGTACAGGTCGATGGCCATGGAGTATTCAGGCATATCGGCGTCGTATACGCGGTAGCAATCCACCCCTTCACGCTTGGCCCACTTGCCCAGCAGCTTGAGGTTCTTTTGCAGGCGGTTGGCAAACATCTGCCCACCTTCGCTCAGGCGCGCCTGCTCGACCACGGGGGCCGGGGCGGGCTTGATCGGGTTGCCATTCTTGTTGTACTGGCGCTCCTGCGGCTCGGCCGGGGCCTGGTCGTAAACCGCCTGCTCACGTTCGGCCTGGCGCTGTTCCGGGGTACGGCGCTCGCCGGTGACGAACTGATCCGGGTTGACCTTGATCAGCAGCAACTTGCACGGCAATGCGCCGTTCCAGAACGAATACTGCTTGTGGCTGCGGATCCCCATGCGCTTGCCCAGGTCCGGCGCGCCGGTGAACACCGCCGCTTCCCAGCCCATGCAGGCCTGGCGCAGGCGCTCGCCGAGGTTCTGGTAGAGGTACAACAGGCTGGCTTCGTCACCCAAACGCTCGCCGTAGGGCGGGTTGCAGATCACCAGGCCTTTCTGGTTCTGGTCCGGGCGCGGCTCGAAGGTGCCGACTTCGCCCTGGTACACCTTGATCCAGTGGCTCAGGCCGGCGCGCTCGATGTTGTTTCGGGCGGGCTGGATCAGGCGCGGGTCGGCTTCGTAGCCCCGCACCCACAACGGCGGCTTGTTCATGCCGATGGCCGCGCGTTCAGTGGCCTCGGCGTGGAGTTTTTTCCACAGCGCCGGGACGTGGCCGAGCCAGGTGGTGAAGCCCCACAATTCGCGATTCAGGTTAGGTGCCATGTCGGCGGCGATCATCGCGCCTTCCACCAGGAAGGTGCCCACGCCGCACATCGGGTCAGTCAGCGCGCCGCCTTCGGCAGCAATGCGCGGCCAGCCGGCACGAATCAGGATCGCCGCCGCGAGGTTTTCCTTCAACGGCGCGGCGCCCTGCTGCAGGCGGTAGCCGCGCTGGTGCAGGCTGTGGCCGGACAGGTCAAGGGACAGGATCGCTTCGCCACGGTCCAGGCGCAGGTGGATGCGCAGGTCCGGGTTGATCTTGTCGATGGACGGGCGTTCGCCGGTCGGAGTGCGCAGCTTGTCGACGATCGCATCCTTGACCTTCAGCGCGCCGAAGTGGGTGTTGTCGATGCCTGAGCCGTGACCGCTGAATTCCACCGCCAGGGTACCGTCAGAAACCATGTGATCGGCCCATTCAATATCCAGCACACCGTGGTAGAGGTCTTCGGCGTCCTTCATCGGGAAGCGCTTGAGCACCAGCAACACACGGTTGGCCAGGCGCGACCAGAGGCACAGGCGATAAGCGGTTTCCATGTCGGCCATGCCGCGCACGGCCGAGGTGTGCTCGCGGGCGTCCTCAAGGCCAAGCCCGACGGCTTCCTCGATCAGCAGGCCTTCGAGGCCCTTGGGGCAGGTGAGGAAGAGTTCAAAACGGTCCGACATGGGGCATTCCAGGCTTTTCAGCAATAAGTGAACGGGCGACGCATCGCCGGCTCGGTTTTCAATCAAGCACTTTTCTTGAAGAGTGCTCGCGTGGCACGAATGTGCCGTTCCACCCCGTCTGACGGGCCTTGGAGCCTTTATTGACGGGGCAGAGAGAGAATTTGACGCAACAAAAAGAAATATTCCGACCCTTCGTCGAATAATAACCGACAGCAACAGAAGGACATTCTCACTAAAGGATTAAACCCATCCTCTTTGCAGGGTGCATCATAGCTGGCTTTGCCCAACAAATGGGGCGAAAAGCCATCCCAGCTTATGGCTATAGCATCGTTATCGTTACGTGCTTATGACAAAACGATCATTGAATCCATGTGACCTATTGGTTAGAACTCAACACAGGTTGGCGCCGTAACGACGCCGACACCTAGGCTCGCCACGCCGGCAGCGAGCCCACCAACGGCAGAAAAACTCTGCCCGGCCTCAGACGAGGCCGAAGGATATCAAGACAGTCAACAAGTGAGGGAAACACCCTATGAGAAGACTTAAGCGTGATCCGTTGGAAAGAGCATTTTTACGCGGATATCAATATGGCGTTCATGGCAAATCCCGTGAGCTTTGCCCATTTACTCTACCGTCGGTACGCCAAGCCTGGATCAACGGCTGGCGAGAAGGACGCGGCGACAACTGGGACGGTATGACTGGCACTGCGGGAATCCACAGACTCAACGAACTTCACGCCGTCGGCTAATCAAGGGCATTTAATTCCGACACCACCTCGAATATGTAGCGACTTAACCACGCACGCCCTATCCAGGCGGCGGGCTTCGGCCCAGGGGCTCCTCTTAAGGAGCCCTTTTTATTGGCCTGAGAATAATGAGGACTACCGTAGGAGCGAGGGGGACGCCTAGTTCTTGCTCGCGAAGAACCCGAGGGCGCCGCGTTAAGCCAGATGCGCAGCGCTATCGTTGACGTTCTTCGCGAGCAAGAACTAGGCGTCCCCCTCGCTCCTACACGCGCAAGGCCGCAATTGCATCCACTGACTGGCGGATCAGCGCCGGGCCTTTGTAAATAAAACCCGAGTACAACTGCACCAGGCTGGCACCCGCAGCGATCTTCTCGGCTGCATGCTTGCCTTCGGTGATGCCGCCCACCGCGATGATCGGCAAACGCCCGGCCAGCTCAGCGGCCAGCACCTTGAGGATATGAGTGCTCTTGTCACGCACTGGCGCCCCCGACAGGCCGCCCGCTTCATCGCCATGGGCCAACCCTTCGACGCCGACACGGCTGAGGGTGGTGTTGGTCGCGATGACCGCATCCATGCCCGCATCCACCAGGGCCTGGGCCACCAGCACGGTTTCTTCGTCACTCATGTCCGGGGCGATCTTGATTGCCAGCGGCACACGCTTGCCATGGCGCACGGCCAGGTCTTCCTGGCGTTGGCGCAGGGCTTCGAGCAGTTGCTTGAGCGAATCGCCGAACTGCAGGCTGCGCAGGCCCGGGGTGTTGGGCGAGCTGACGTTGACGGTGACATAGCTGGCGTGGGCGTAGACCTTGTCCAGGCAGATCAGGTAGTCATCCACTGCGCGCTCGACCGGCGTGTCGAAGTTCTTGCCGATATTGATGCCGAGGATGCCCTTGTACTTTGCGGCCTCGACGCGCGACAGCAGATGATCGACGCCCAGGTTGTTGAACCCCATGCGATTGATGATCGCCTCGGCTTCCGGCAGGCGGAAGATACGCGGCTTGGGGTTGCCCGGTTGCGGTCTCGGCGTCACGGTGCCGATCTCCACAAAACCGAAACCCAACTGCGCGAAGCCATCGATGGCCGCACCGTTCTTGTCCAGGCCGGCAGCCAGTCCGACCGGGTTGGGGAAGTCGAGCCCCATCACCGACACCGGCGTTTTCGCCGGCGCCTTGCATACCAGGCCATTGAGCCCCAGGCGGCCACCGGCACCGATCAGGTCCAGGGACAGATCGTGGGAGGTTTCCGGGGAGAGTTTGAACAACAGCTGGCGGGCCAGGGTATACATGGGCGGGCTAGACTCGGATGGCGGCGAAAGGTGGCGGCGATTATAGCGGGGTGGCGGGGTGCACGCGAGGCGCGCCGCCCAAACGTCAGTAGCGTTGCTGTACCAGGGCCTCATAACGTGCCCAGATTTTTTCCGCATAGCGCATGCGCAACGCGTCGCGCTCAGGGCCGGAGCCGGGCCCGACATTGTAGGACCCCACCGCCGTCCAGTTGTAGCCAAAGCGCTGGATAAACTCGGCCAGTATGGACGCCCCGACTTCCACCGACAGGCAAGGCTCACTCAACAACCTTTCCTCGGTGATACCCAGCTTGAGCAGGCGAGGCAAATGGATACTGTTGATCTGCATCAGGCCGATATCCCGTGTGCCGTTACCGTTGGCGTAGTTCATCGCATCCGGGCGAAAATCCGACTCCACGGCGGCGATAGCCTGTAGCAACTCCGGCTCGATATCGTAGCGATGGGCGGTTTCCTCCCAGCAATAGGCCAGTGCCTGATTGCCGCTCGTCACCAGGCCAAGCCACAGCAGCCGGCGCCAGAACTCAGCCATGACTGACTTGTCCACAGGCCGAACACACATGCGGCAGGGTATTCATAGGCCCGGGCCCTGCTCGCTCAGCCTTCACCGGGCATGTAAAGCGATACCCGCGACCATAAATGGTCTTGATAAAGCCTTTGTCAGCGCCAAGATGCTTGCGCAGCGAATAAATGCAACGGGTCAGCGACTCCTCGGCGACCTCCCCCTGGGGCCAGGCCAACTCTAGCAAACGATCCTTGGTCATCAGTACACCGCCAGAGACCAACAACAGCCGCAAAACATGCAGCTCCTTGGGTGGCAACTGGACGTCGCTGCCGTCGCCGGTCAGGCGACCATCGCCATGCAGCGTCCACTGGGAAAAGAGCAGGGACGTCGTCAACTCATCATTCACGACGGCCATATCTACCTCGACATCCGACTACTGACATTGAAGTCCTTATTTTCCAGTACTGGCTCTTGTGCCCACATCACGACTATAAAAAACCACCTTGCAGCCCACGCTAGGAAAAACCCCATACAGCCGACGCTTTTTAGCAACACCCTGTAAGACACTTCACCCACATACGTCAGGCGCTCCCCCATTTATAGACCTCGTGCAACTCAACACCCAACCGATCCTCCAGTTGCACCAACTCGCCCAATGCGAGCAACCGGCCATTAACCCGAACTTCCACGCAGTGGATGATGCCCGGCGACAATGGCAGCACCTTTCCAGCAGCAAAGGCTGCCAGGCGCCTGCGGCTGATCAGTTGTTCCTGTAGAAGAATTTCCAAATGCATGGGTCAACACCTTATTCACGGAGAGCTATCGCGACCCGGGCGTACAAACGCACGTTGCACGCGCTCGTATTGCGCCGCACTCAACGGTGGTGCGCCCACGCCTGTGGCCAACGCCTTCAACTCGCTACCCGCGGCCCGGGCCTGAATGACAAACAGGCGAACCTTGGCCGGGCCGGCTGGAGCGGTGCTGCGTCCCGGCTCATGCGCCTCACGGCTGAACGCTCCCAGCCACAGGCGCTTGCCCTGCGCGACCCTCACCACACTGCTGGCACTCACCCGTCCGACCGCGGTCGGTTTGCCGCGCCGCCCCGCCTGGCTCAATTGTCGACCATCCTCGACATGGAGCAGCATCTCGATCTGGTTCGCTTCGGCAAAACGCGGCAGTACGCTGACCTGGGAGCCGTATTGCACGGGCTTCCAATCAGCATGGTCGGCTCCGGGAGCAGGCAGGTAGAAGGTGTGGTTATCCTGGAACATGGCCGGCACATTCTCCTGGGTGAGAATCACCGGCAACGTCATCACCCTTGCTCGCCGCCGGCGCTCCAGCGTGGCGATTTGCGCCATCACGCGGTTATCGTCCATCGGCTCCAGAATGCGCGTGGCCTGGGCCTTCCCATCCTTGTCCCAGTCAAAGCCCAGCTTTTTCAGTTCGTCACGGTCCACGTCCACCATCCATAGCGAGACTTCGATAGACCGCTTGGGCGTGTCCAACTCCGCCACCAGGCGCTCGATGAACCCCAACTGCGCAGGTTTACCCTTGATCAGCAGGCTATTGGTATCCGGGTATGCGATCACCACCAGGTTCTTGTCGGCCAGCGGTCCCTTCTGTTCAGAACCCAACAGGGTTTCGATCGTCGACGCGATTCCCGGCACCGTGACCTTTTCGTCACCCATGGCATAGCCGCGGTCTGCCACGTGGGTGTTGAGTACCTGAACGACAGCAAACGCCTGGTTACCTACTTGTAATTCAGCACGCTCGCGATCCATCAATTGGGCCAGGCGCAAAACGTGGTCGACATAATGAGGTGGCCCGGATACATCGAATGTGCGTGCCCCGCTCACGCGCAGGGGGTAGCGCGTCTCATCAAGACCCGAACGGCGCATGAGGCCACGAAACCGCTCGACAGATATATGCCGCAGCACCACTGCCGAACGTTTTGCCTCGCTGGCGTTGTAGAGGTAGAGCGCCTGGCCATCGCTGTACCAGATCAAGCCGTACTGCAACGCAAGCGTCTCCAGGGCGTGCAGCGGCATAGCGAGGTCAATGACCTCGCTGATGCGTATGCGCGCCACTTCACCGCTCACGACGATGGGCAGGCCCATGGGCACGGACAAGGCGGTAAAGACGGTATGCAGGCTCTCGTCCTGCGCCTGGTAGGTTTCGCCCCGGGCACCGGCACTTCCCAGCATCAGCGCGGCAAGCAGCAGCCAGAGACAGGGAGTTGTTACGGAAAAGTGAGCGTACACCTGGGATTTCCTGGGCGGCCTGGCAGTAAGAAGCGGCCATACTGAGAGGCAGCCGAGTTTCAATCTTGATGAAAAGTTGACGGCTGGCGGCGCCCATCGGCCCGTGGCATGTGCCTTGCTACGGACTCCGTATCAAGGCGCGCACCAACGGCGGAGCGGGCTTACGGACAAAGGCGTCGTTACCCGCAATGGCCTTGCATCGCCATCTGAGGGAACGACGCTTTTTTGTGAAAGAAAAGGTAGGTGTTGATGAACGATTCGGTTGGCAACAGCCCGACGAACGACCCGCTGGCCTGGGTCAACGGCAGTGATGCGCCGGAAAAGAGCAGCCTTGACCTGGGCTTCATGGCCTTGAGCGATTGCGCATCCCTGGTGGTGGCAGCGACCCAAGGTTTCGCCCAGCCTTATGGCTTGACCCTCAACCTCAAGCGCCAATCTTCATGGGCCAACCTGCGGGACAAACTGGTCAGCGGCGAACTGGACGCCGCCCACAGCCTGTACGGGCTGGTCTATGCCGTGCACCTGGGCATCGGCGGCGTCGCACCTACCGACATGGCAGTCTTGATGGGGCTGAACCAGAACGGCCAAAGCATCAACCTGTCCCGCAGCCTGCAACAGCAGGGCGTGGTCACTCCTGAGGCGCTGGACCGCCACGTGCACCAAAGCCGAACAAAACTGACTTTCGCCCAGACCTTTCCCACAGGCACTCACGCCATGTGGTTGTACTACTGGCTGGCGAGCCAAGGCATTCATCCGCTACAGGATGTGGACAGTGTCGTGGTACCGCCCCCGCAAATGCTCGCGCACCTGCAGGCCGGGCGTATCGATGGCTTTTGCGTCGGCGAGCCCTGGTGCGCCAGTGCAGTCAAGCAACACCAGGGCTTTACCCTGGCGACCACCCAGGCGATCTGGCCGAACCATCCGGAAAAGGTGCTCGGCTGCACCCAGGCGTTTGTCGACCAGTACCCCAACACCGCCCGCGTGCTGGTGATGGCGATCCTCGAGGCCAGCCGCTTTATCGAGCAAAACACCGAAAACCGCCGCTCCACCGCACAATTGCTCAGTGGCCGCGAGTACCTCGATGCCCCGCTCGACTGCATCGAGCCGCGTTTGCTGGGCGCCTATGACGACGGCCTGGGCGACCAATGGCAGGACCCCCACGCCCTGCGTTTTTTTGCCGATGGCGAGGTCAACCTGCCCTACCTCTCCGATGGCATGTGGTTCATGACCCAGTTTCGACGCTGGGGCCTGTTGCGCGAAGACCCTGATTACCTCGGCGTTGCTCGCCAAGTGCAACAGCTGGCGCTGTATCGTCAGGCCGCCGAGGCACTGGGCCTCGGCGACAACGGCCAGGACATGCGCAGCAGTCAACTGATCGACGGCAAGATCTGGGACGGCTCGGATCCCGCCGGCTACGCGCGCAGCTTCCGCCTGCATGCCATGGCGGACCCTACCAGCCGCCAAGCCTTGCGCTGACAGGAGGATGTCCATGCTGCGAATCCTGTTGATCAACGACACGCCACGCAAAGTCGGCCGCCTGAGGACAGCGCTGATCGAGGCTGGCTTTGAAGTGATCGATGAATCCGGCCTGACCATCGACCTGCCTGCGCGCGTCGAAACGGTGCGCCCGGACGTCATCCTGATCGATACCGAGTCACCGGGCCGCGATGTGATGGAGCAAGTGGTACTGGTCAGCCGCGACCAGCCCCGGCCCATCGTAATGTTTACCGACGAGCACGACCCCGACGTGATGCGCCAGGCCATCAAGTCCGGGGTCAGCGCCTACATCGTCGAAGGCATTCAGGCGCAGCGCCTGCAACCGATCCTCGACGTGGCCATGGCTCGCTTCGAGAGCGACCAGGCCTTGCGCGCCCAGCTCCAGGCCCGTGACCAACAGTTGGCCGAGCGCAAGCGCATCGAGTTGGCCAAGGGCATGCTGATGAAAATGAAGGCCTGCAATGAGGAAGAGGCCTACACCCTGATGCGCCGCCAGGCCATGAGCCGCCAGCAGAAACTGATCCAGGTGGCGGAGCAGATCATCGCCATGAGTGAACTGCTCGGTTAAACATCCGTAGCAGCTGTCGAGCTCCAGCGAGGCTGCGTCGGCCGCGACTCGAGCTTGAATCGGCAGTGCGGCCGACGCAGCCTCGCTTGCGCTCGGCAGCTGCTACGGGGGTAAGGCCGTGAGGTGGATTGGGCTACGGGGGGGGCCGTGAGGTGGATTGGTTTTCGTAGCAGCTGTCGAGCCTTGGCGAGGCTGCGTCGGCCGCGGCTCGAGCTTGAGTCGGCAGCTGCGGATTTGCGCGGTGTTGGATAAGACGGTATCTACGGGTTTGCGCGGAGCTGGAGAAGACGGGAGCTACGGCCGGCATGTTGGCGCAGGACTTGCTAAGTAATCACCACAGGTAACCAACGGCGGTTGCCCCTTCACGACAAAGACGTCGCACACCCGGTTTGCCCTTGCGAACCCGGTGGCGGCGTTTTTTTGTTTTGGCCCCGGTAGCACGGGGCCGGTGGGGCGGCCTCAGCCGGCGGCTCCATCACCAGGCCTTCTTACAAGACTCCCAACCGTTGAGGTGCGTGATGAAATCAAGCTTCTGGAAATCCGGGCACACCCCGACCCTGTTTGCCGCGTTCCTGTATTTCGACCTGAGCTTCATGGTCTGGTATTTGTTGGGCCCCCTGGCGGTGCAGATTGCCGCCGACCTGCACCTGACCACCCAACAACGCGGCCTGATGGTGGCGACGCCGATCCTGGCCGGCGCGGTGCTGCGCTTCCTGATGGGCATGCTGGCGGACAAACTGTCGCCCAAGACCGCCGGGCTGATTGGCCAGGTGATTGTGATCGTCGCCTTGTTCAGCGCCTGGAAACTAGGGATTCACAGCTACGAACAAGCCTTGTTGCTGGGACTGTTCCTCGGCATGGCCGGCGCATCCTTTGCGGTGGCGCTGCCGCTGGCGTCCCAATGGTACCCGGCCGAACACCAGGGCAAGGCCATGGGCATCGCCGGTGCCGGTAACTCGGGCACGGTGTTCGCGGCGTTGCTGGCCCCGGTGCTGGCGGCGGCGTTTGGCTGGAGCAATGTGTTCGGCTTTGCGCTGATTCCACTGATCCTGACGCTGATCGTCTTCGCCTGGCTGGCACGCAACGCACCCGAGCGGCCGAAAGCCAAGTCCATGGCCGATTACTTCAAGGCCCTGGGCGACCGCGACAGCTGGTGGTTCATGTTCTTCTACAGCGTGACCTTCGGCGGTTTTATCGGTCTGGCCAGCGCCCTGCCCGGCTATTTCAACGACCAATACGGCCTGAGCCCCATGACTGCCGGCTACTACACCGCCGCCTGCGTGTTCGGTGGCAGCCTGATGCGCCCACTGGGCGGCGCCCTGGCCGACCGTTTCGGCGGAATCCGCACCCTGCTCGGCATGTACAGCGTCGCGGCGATCTGCATTGCGGCGGTGGGTTTCAACCTGCCCAGCTCCTATGCGGCACTGGCGCTCTTCGTCTGCACCATGCTCGGCCTGGGTGCGGGCAATGGCGCGGTGTTCCAGTTGGTGCCACAGCGTTTCCGGCGTGAGATTGGTGTGATGACCGGCTTGATCGGCATGGCCGGCGGCATCGGCGGTTTCGCCCTGGCCGCGGGCATGGGCGCGATCAAGCAGAGCACCGGCAGCTATCAACTGGCCTTGTGGCTGTTCGCCAGCCTGGGCGTACTGGCCTGGTTCGGCCTGCATGGCGTCAAGCGTCGCTGGAGAACCACCTGGGGTTCGGCCGCAGTGACCGCTGCGCGCGTCTGATGAGCCTGCAACTGAGCGTCGCCCAGGCCAGCGCCATCGGCCCACGGGCGGAAAACCAGGATGCGCTGCGGGTCGTCACCCCCGCAGCGGAACTGGCGGCGAGCAAAGGTTACCTGTGCGCCATGGCCGACGGTGTGAGCCAGTGCGCCGACGGCGGACTGGCCGCACGCTCGACTTTGCAGGCCCTGGCCCTGGATTACTACGCCACGCCGCAAACCTGGGGTGTGGCACAGGCATTGGAGCGCTTGCTGCAGGCGCAAAACCGCTGGTTGCAGGCCAATGGCGGCGGCCAGCCGTTGCTGACCACCCTCAGTGCCCTGGTCTTTCGCGGCCAGCGTTTCACCCTGGCCCATGTCGGTGATTGCAGGGCGTATCGCTGGCTGGACGGTGAGTTGCAGCGCATCAGCGAAGACCATGTGTGGGAACAACCGGGCATGCAGCACGTGCTCAAGCGTGCCCTCGGCCTGGATCAGCACCTGGTGCTGGATTTTCTCGACGGTCAATTGCGCGAAGGTGAGTGCTTCCTGCTGCTCAGCGACGGCGTCTGGGCCACCCTGGGCGATCACAGCATCAGCGCGATCCTGCGCGAACAAACCGACCTGGACCTGGCGGTCACCACGCTGGTCAATGCCGCACACCTGGCGGGCAGCCAGGACAATGCCAGCGCCTTGCTGGTGCGCATCGACACGCTTGGCGCCGCCACCCTCGGCGACGCCCTGGTGCAATTGCAGCAATGGCCCTTGCCACCGCTACTGAAATCCGGGCAACGCTTTGAAGGCTGGCAGGTGGACAGCGTGCTGGCGCAAAGCAGGCAGTCGTTGCTGTACCGGGTGCGCGATGCCCAACAGCAACCCTGGCTGCTGAAAACCTTGCCACTGAGCCGCGACGACGACAGCGACGCCGGCCAGGCATTACTGTCGGAAGAGTGGTTTTTGCGACGGGTAGCCGGGCGTGCCTTTCCTGAGGTGCACGCCGCCAGCGGGCGCCAGCATTTGTACTACGTCATGCGGGAATATCCGGGGCAAACCCTGGCCGAGCTGTTCCAGCACCAGGGCCCATTGCCCCTGGCGCAATGGCAGTCCGTCGCCGAGCGTTTGCTGCGCGCAGTCGGCATGCTGCACCGACGGCAGATCCTTCACCGCGACATCAAGCCGGAAAACCTGCTGCTGGGGGATGACGGTGAATTGCGCGTGCTGGATTTCGGTCTGGCCTACTGCCCCGGTCTTTCCGAGGACCGGGCCCACGTACTGCCCGGCACCCCGAGCTTTATCGCGCCCGAAGCGTTCAATGGCGACCGTCCGACAGCCCAGCAGGATTTGTACAGCGTAGGCGTCACCTTGTATTACCTGTTGACCGGGCATTACCCCTACGGGGAAATCGAAGCCTTCCAACGGCCTCGATTTGCCCAGGCTGTCAGCGCCAGCCGCTATCGCCCGGATCTCCCCGATTGGCTCCCCCTGAGCCTGGAGCGCGCCGTGGCTGCACAGCCGGCGCATCGCTATGAAACCGCCGAGGAATGGCTGCTGGTGCTGGAACAGGCCGACCGCCAGGAGCTGAGCATCCGCCCCAGGCCCCTGCTGGAGCGCGAACCATTGAAGGTCTGGCGCACCTTGGGCCTGGTCTCGATGCTGATCAACCTGATTCTTCTGTATTCACTCTTTCACAACTGACGTCAGCTCTAGACGAGGAAAAACCCATGAACGCAAAAGTCTGGCTGGTGGGCGCGGGCCCTGGCGATCCGGAGCTGTTGACCCTCAAGGCTGTACGGGCCCTGCACGAAGCCGATGTGGTACTGATCGATGACCTGGTCAACCCCGCAGTGCTGGAGCACTGCGCGGAGGCACGGGTGATCACGGTCGGCAAACGCGGCGGCTGCCGCTCGACCCCGCAGGACTTTATCCACCGCCTGATGCTGCGTTACGCCCGCCAAGGCAAGTGCGTAGTGCGGCTGAAAGGGGGTGACCCGTGCATTTTCGGCCGCGGTGGCGAAGAAGCCGGGTGGCTGCGCGAACGCGGCGTCGAGGTAGAGTTGGTCAACGGGATCACCGCCGGGCTGGCGGGGGCAACGAATTGCGCGATTCCACTGACGTTGCGTGGCGTCAGCCGCGGTGTGACCCTGGTCACGGCCCATACCCAGGACGACAGCAGCCTTAATTGGCGCGCATTGGCCGAGGGCGGGACGACATTGGTGGTGTATATGGGAGTGGCCAAGCTGGAGGAGATTCGCCAGCAATTGCTCGAAGGCGGGATGGCGACAGATATGCCGGTGGCAATGATCGAAAACGCCTCATTGCTCCAACAGCGCGAATGCCGCAGTGAGCTGTCGCGGATGCACGAAGACGCACAGGCATTTGCCTTGAAGAGCCCGGCGATTCTGGTGATCGGCCATGTTGCGGCCGCCGAGCAGACGGCTTATGTCGCTGCCGCAGTCAGCGCCTGAGGCAAATTCCAAGCAAAAAAAACCCGGCCGAGGCCGGGTTTCTTCTACATCTCAGTAATTACTGAGCGGTAGCTTCAACCGACGCTTCTACGCGACGGTTAACAGCACGACCAGCTTCAGTTGCGTTGTCAGCAACTGGGCGGGATTCGCCATAACCTACAGCAGTTACACGGCTAGGAGCCACGCCGTCTTTAACCAGGACTTGCTTAACAGCGTCAGCACGACGCTGGGACAGCTTCTGGTTGTAGGCGTCTGGACCTACGGAGTCAGTGTGACCAGCAACTTCTACGTTGGTAGCTGGGTACTGAGCCATGAAGTCGGCCAGGTTTTTCACGTCGCCGTAGCTGTTAGGCTTAACAACGGCCTTGTCGAAGTCGAACTTAACGTCCAGCTCAACACGAACAACCTGGGCAACTGGAGCTTCTGGCTCTGGAGTTGGCTCTGGAGCTGGTGCTGGGGTAGGAGCTGGAGCAGCTGCGCCAGCGTTACCGCCGAAGTTCACGCCCAGGCCAACCAGTGCGGAGTAGTCCCACTTGCCGTTGTCCAGACCGTAGTCAGCTTCAACACCGGCACGAGCGTACAGGTTGTTGGTGAAGTAGTACTTCACACCAGTACCAACGGTAGCGAAGGTAGTTTGGTCGCGACCGCTGTGGCCGTCAGCCTGGACGTTGGTACGGCTCTGGTGACCGAAGCCGCCTTCTACGTATGGACGCAGGCTGTCTACGCCAGCTTGACCGAAGTGATACTGGGCAACCAGGCTGCCGGTATCGCCTTTGATCTTCTGGTTACCAGTACCGTCGTTCGAACGGGTGTGGTTGGTCTTGTCGTAGGACAGGTTCAAGGACAGGTCGTCGGTCAGGAAGTAACCGATGCGAGCGCCAGGATTGAAGCCGTCTTCGATGTGCTTGACGCTATCGTTGTACTGCTTCTTGTAGAACAGCTCGCCTTCAACTGCGCCTTGGCCTTGTGCCAGAACGCCGAAAGAAGTAGCGGCAATAAGAGAACCAATGGCCAAGCCCAAGGTGTTTTTCAGTTTCATCCGTTAAATCCCCATCTGGTGATTGTAAAGCAGTCCCACAAACCGGGGGACAACTCGGCGACAAGTCTAACAGAACTTGCCTACACGTAAGAGATATTTGCCACGCACTAAGTTTCAGTCTCGCCCGCAAATTTCTCACGTAATTTATCTAGAGCACGCTTGTAACGCATTTTTGTAGCACTCAAACCCATGTGCATGATGTCAGCGATTTCCTGGAACTCCAGCTCTGCGACAAATCGTAGCACCAGAATTTCCCGGTCAATCGGGTTCACATACACCAGCCAGCGATCAAGTCCGCCCTTCTCCTCGGGTGCCGGCGCCTTTTCTTCAGACGCCTCCTCAAGGGGGTCCAGACTCAAGGCGTCCATCAAGCGACGCTTTCGCCGTTCCTTCCGATACTGCGTGATGCACTCGTTGTAGGTGATGCTGTACAGCCACGTCTTGAACTTCGATTTGCCCTCGAAGTTCTTCAGGCCGTACAGCACCTTGAGCATCACTTCCTGACAGACATCATCCGCATCTCTATCGTTCCCTAAATACCTTGAACAAACGTTGAACAGAGTGCGTTGATATCTGCGCATCAATTCTTCATACGCGCGAGTTACGTGAAACAGCTCCGTGTGTGCGCGCGCGACCAACTCCTCATCAGAGAGCTCACGGGGGTCATAGCGCGTGGACAGCGTTTGGGCTTTATTCAAAACAAGTCGTGCCGACAGTCAGGTCAATGTCCGCTACAGCCCGGTCAGCCGGGCTTGCGGCGGCGTACATTAGCAGGGTTTACCGGGTTAGCGGCTACTGACCTGCTGCTCGAGGAGAATCCGATTGGACAGCGACACCAGGTCGCCGTCATCGGTCAGCACCGTCGTCTTGACTGTGCCGATCTCCTCGATTTGCCCTTCGACCTCGCCCACACGCACCTGTTGCCCAACCTGATACAACTCACGCACATAGATTCCCGCGAGAATCTGGCCGGCAATTTCCCGGCTTCCCAAGCCCATGGCCAGCGCAACGGCCAGACCAACGGTAATCAAAACGATGACGATCACGTGGTTGAGCAGGTCAGTCTTGACCTCCAACTGGCTGATCGCGACCGAAATACTGATGATGATCACCAACCCCTGGGCGATACGCCCCAGGCCAGCGGCATAATCCAACCCCACACCTTCAGCGGCGCCGCGCACCAGCCCATTGGCCAGTTGAGCAAGCAAAACGCCTACGAGAAGCACCAGCGCGCCGCCGAAAACCTTCGGCAAATACAGCGCCAGCATGTCGAGCGTAGCTGAAACTCGCTCAAGTCCAAGGGATTGCGCCGCAGAAACCAGAAAAATCAGCAAAACAAACCAATAGACGATCTTGCCGATCAACGTGGAGATCGGCACCTGCAACCCGGCGCGGCCCAGCAGCTTGGTCAGGCCAGTGCCGGCCATCAGGCGGTCAAGGCCCAGTTTCGCGAGCAATTTGGACAGCAGGGTGTCGAGCAGCTTGGCCACGACAAAGCCCAGCAACACCAGGACCAGGGCACCAAACAGGTTGGGGATGAAATTCGCCACCTTGGTCCACAATGCGGTCATCGCGGTGACCAGGCTCTGGGTCCAGAGATCAAGTTCCATATTCAATCAGCCTTATCAGCAGTGCGAGCAAGGGGTTTACGACGGGAAACCGGCGACACGTGGGCCGAACCGTTGTTCAGGGCCATCATCAACGCCGGCATCCAGCGGCCGAGCAGACCGAACAGGTCACCCGCGCCCACCTGGCGGTTAGCGGTTTTCAATACGCGGCCCAGGCAGGCATCGTCGTCACGGTTGGACGGCGAGGCATTGAGCATGTCACGCAAAGACTGTTCGAACGGATCGTGCATAAAGACCTCTCGCAAGTGTTTTAAAAGACGAGGGTAAAATTCCTGGGGTCACATAGGCCCCTTCCTACGTTCAGGTCATATTCAGCTCAAACCCAGCGCAATCGTCGAAACAGCCACCATTGTCCGAGTGCCACCGAGACCATCAACAGGCATGCAATCACGAATCCGTAGGGACTGGCGGAGAACGGTATCCCCCCCACATTTATACCCAGCAAACCGGTCAGGAAACTCATCGGCAGGAAGATTCCCGTGATGATCCCGAAGCGGTACATGGTGCGGTTCATGCGCACGCTCAAGCGCCGGTCTTCGGCCTCAAGCACAAGCCCCACGCGCTCCCGGGTCAATTCGAGCTCTTCCAGGTAGCGGGTCAGGCTGTTGTTCAATTCGTTCCAGTAGTCGGCATCGTCGTCACAGAACCAAGGCAATTTTATCCGCGTGAGCTGGGCAAAAATATCCCGCTGCGGCGACAGGAAACGCTTGAGCCCGGCCGCTCGGCGACGGATCTGCAAAACACTGCCATGTTCAGGTGTATACCGTTCGTCGGTATCGAGTTTTTCTTCCTCCGCATCGACGATTTCCGACAAATCCGTGACCAGATCCTGGACCTTGTTGGTCAGGTACTGCGCCATATAAAGGATGAGCTCCGAAGCGGTTTTCGGCCCCTTGCCATCCGCCAACTGCACCAGCAGTTCATCGGTGGCGCGCAACGGGCGCAGACGCAGGGAGATCACGCGGCTGGCGGCAGCGAAGATACGTACCGAGACCATGTCTTCCGGCTCGGCCCCCGGGTTGAGGTTGACCCCGCGCAGGAACAGCAGCAACTCGGCATCCGGCAGCGGCAACAGGCGTGGGCGGGTGTTCTCCTCCAGCAGCAGGTCACAGGCGAATTCGCTCAAGCCACTGGATTTGCGCAGCCAGGTCTGGGTCTGGGGATGGCTGCGATCCCAGTGCAGCCACAGGCTTTCCTGGGGCTGCAGTTGCAAGTCGTCGAGCTCAGTCCGGGCAATCGAACGCGCACCGCCTTTACCGTCCAGCACCAGGGCATGCACCAGCCCCCACTGCGCGTTTTCTTCCTCGAACATCCTCACCCCTGTCGGTTATTGCGGTTTATTCAGGCATCTGCAGCGGGCTTGGCGAGACGATCACGCCATTATTGTCGGCGTAGATGTACTCACCCGGGCGGAACGTCACACCCGCAAATGTCACCACGACGTTCAGGTCGCCGATGCCGCGCTTATCGGTTTTCATCGGATGACTGGCCAGCGCCTGTACCCCAAGGTCGGTCTGGGCGATCACATCGACGTCACGGATGCAGCCATAGATCACCAACCCTTCCCAACCGTTCTTCGCGGCTTTCTCGGCGATCATGTCGCCCAGCAGCGCGCGGCGCAGGGAACCACCACCGTCGACCACCAGCACCTTGCCGGCGCCCGGCTGGTCGGCCTGCTCCTTGACGAGGGAGTTATCTTCGAAACATTTGATGGTGACAATCTCGCCGCCGAAGGAATCTCGGCCGCCGAAGTTGCTGAACATCGGCTCGACTACCTGCACCAGGTCCGGGTAGGCGTCGCACAGGTCGGGGGTCACGTAATGGTTCATTGAAAAATTCCTTTCCGCCAAAGAAGTGTCTTTCGAAAGAAGCACCAGCCGGAGCCGGTGCGCAACATCCCATTCGCTTCATCGCAACGCAATAACCACTGCGCGACTGAATATGACCAGAAGCGTTTAACGCGTCATATATTAGCCGCAACCACACACGAGCGAAACGCCCTTGGCAGAGCCCTGGGTCAAACTACGACCAATGCCTCGGGCTTGGCAGCCAATAAAGGTGTCAGCGGGTCGTTCAACCATTGCTCAACCAGCGGCCAGACCTCGGCCTGGGCGGCCTTGCTGACGAGCATTTCCACATGTCCGAAATCACCGCTAAACCCTTGCTGGCGCCCCAGGCACAGGTACTGACGGTGCTCGGAGCCGATCTGCTCGAACAGCTTACGGCACGCCCAGTCCGGATCCTGCCGGTCGCCCGCCGCGCTGACGGCCAGCAGCGGCACATCGACGTCCGCCAGGCCTTTCCACCAATCGCGCTTACCCTCGCCAAAGCGACCGAACAGGCCATTCCAGCGCATGGCTTCGATCAGCACGCCGGCCGGTTCGTCCTCCGGGCCCCGCTTGAGCCGCGAGCCGGACACTTCGCCGAAGCGCTTTAAAAGCAGACGGCCGGTCCACTCCACCGGCGGAAGCTTCAACGGCCAGTGGTTGCGACTGACCTGACAGCCAAACAAGGCCACCGAGGCCACTGCCGGCGCGCCAAGGTGCTGCCCACCCAAGGCCGCCGCCAGGGTTGTGCCGCCGAGGGAATGACCCACCCAATGGGGAATCTGCGCACTTTGCTCACGCACAAACGCGCCAATGGCCGGCAAGTCGTAACGCGCGTAGTCGGCGACGCGGTTAAGCGCGTAGTCCTGATTACGCCGGGACAGTCCATGGCCACGCATTTCCGGGATCCACACATCGAACCCCTGGCGGGCCAGGTAGGCGCCCAGGCCGATCCCCTTGGGCGAATACCAGAAACGCCGGTTGGAAAAACTGCCGTGCAACAAAATAACCGGGATGCCCCGGTTTTCCGGGACATCGGCCAGGCCCAAACGGGTCACCGCCAGCTCGACGGTACCGTCGGGGCTGTTACCGGGCTTGAGGCGATACACGTCTTCACTCAGGTCGCCACGACGCTCAGCGCTGATCAGGGCGACAGGAAACAGGTTGCTGCTGCTTTGCATAATGCTCTTGCACAAAAAAGGGCGACGTCCGCAAGGATTCCGCCCTGTACAGATAAGAATGCCGGTCACCCTGACGGGGGACCGGCACTTTTGACATGGCGACCTCAGGCGGACGCTTGGCCTTCCGCCAGGAAGAACCAGGTTTCCAGCACGGAGTCAGGGTTCAGCGAGACGCTTTCGATACCCTGCTCCATCAGCCATTTGGCCAGGTCCGGGTGATCGGAAGGGCCCTGGCCGCAGATACCGATGTACTTGCCGGCCTTGTTGCACGCCTGGATGGCATTGGCCAGCAGCTTCTTGACCGCAGGGTTACGCTCGTCGAACAGGTGGGCGATGATCCCGGAATCGCGGTCCAGGCCCAGGGTGAGCTGGGTCAGGTCGTTGGAACCGATGGAGAAACCGTCGAAGAACTCCAGGAACTCTTCGGCGAGGATGGCGTTGGACGGCAGTTCGCACATCATGATCACGCGCAGGCCGTTTTCGCCGCGGGACAGGCCATTTTCGGCCAGCAGGTCGACGACCTGGCTCGCTTCGCCCAGGGTGCGCACGAACGGCACCATGATCTCGACGTTGGTCAGGCCCATCTCGTTGCGCACACGCTTGAGGGCGCGGCATTCAAGCTCGAAGCAGTCACGGAACGCTTCGCTGATGTAGCGCGAGGCGCCACGGAAGCCCAGCATCGGGTTTTCTTCTTCGGGCTCGTAGAGCTTGCCGCCGATCAGGTTGGCGTATTCGTTGGACTTGAAGTCCGACAGGCGCACGATGACCTTTTTCGGGTAGAACGCCGCCGCCAGGGTGCTGATGCCTTCCACCAGCTTCTCGACGTAGAAGCCCACCGGGTCGTCGTAGCCGGCGATGCGCTTGTCCACGCTTTCCTTGATGTCCAGCGGCAGGCCGTCGTAGTTCAACAGGGCCTTGGGGTGCACGCCGATCATGCGGTTGATGATGAACTCCAGGCGGGCCAGGCCCACACCGGCATTCGGCAACTGCGCGAAGTCGAAGGCACGGTCCGGGTTGCCGACGTTCATCATGATCTTGAACGGCAGGTCGGGCATGGCGTCGATGGAGTTTTGCTTGATGTCGAAGCCCAGCTCGCCTTCAAAGATGAAGCCGGTGTCGCCTTCGGCACAGGACACGGTCACGCCCTGGCCGTCCTTGAGCAGTTGGGTGGCGTTGCCGCAACCGACCACCGCAGGAATCCCCAGCTCACGGGCGATGATCGCCGCATGGCAGGTACGCCCGCCACGGTTGGTCACGATAGCGCTGGCACGCTTCATCACCGGTTCCCAGTCCGGGTCGGTCATGTCGGAAACCAGTACGTCGCCAGGCTGGACTTTGTCCATCTCGGACACATCCTTGATGATCCGCACCTTGCCGGCGCCGATGCGCTGGCCGATGGCACGGCCTTCCACCAGCACGGTGCCGGTTTCTTTCAGCAGGTAGCGTTCCATGACGTTGGCCGAGGTACGGCTCTTCACGGTTTCCGGGCGGGCCTGCACGATGTACAGCTTGCCGTCGTCACCGTCCTTGGCCCATTCGATGTCCATCGGGCACTTGTAGTGCTTTTCGATGATCATCGCTTGCTTGGCCAACTCGCTGACTTCCGCGTCGCTCAGGCAGAAGCGCGCGCGCTCGGCCTTGTCGACGTCCACGGTTTTCACCGAACGACCGGCCTTGGCCTCGTCGCCGTAGATCATCTTGATGGCCTTGCTGCCCAGGTTGCGGCGCAGGATGGCCGGACGGCCGGCTTCAAGGGTGTGCTTGTGCACGTAGAATTCGTCGGGGTTGACCGCGCCTTGTACAACGGTTTCGCCCAGGCCGTAGGCGCCGGTGATAAACACCACGTCACGGAAGCCCGACTCGGTGTCGAGGGTGAACATCACGCCGGCGGTGCCGGTTTCCGAACGCACCATGCGCTGCACACCGGCAGACAGGGCCACCAGCTTGTGGTCGAACCCCTGGTGCACACGGTAGGAAATGGCGCGGTCGTTGAACAGCGAGGCAAACACTTCCTTGGCGGCGCGGATCACGTTTTCCACGCCGCGGATGTTAAGGAAAGTCTCTTGCTGGCCGGCGAAGGAGGCGTCAGGCAGGTCTTCGGCGGTGGCCGAGGAGCGCACGGCGACGGCCATGTCCGGGTTGCCGGCCGACAGGGTGGCGAAGGCGGTGCGGATTTCTTCGTTGAGCTTCTCGGGGAACTCGGCTTCCATGATCCATTGGCGGATCTGGGCGCCGGTTTTGGCCAGGGCGTTGACGTCATCGACGTCCAGGGCATCCAGCGCGGCGTGGATCTGAGCGTTGAGGCCGCTCAGTTCGAGGAAATCGCGGTAGGCCTGGGCCGTGGTGGCGAAACCACCCGGCACCGACACACCTGCGCCTGCAAGATTACTGATCATCTCGCCGAGGGATGCGTTCTTGCCCCCTACGTGCTCTACATCATGGACGCCGAGCTTATCGAGGGAAACTACGTACTCTACCAAGGTGATCTCTCCACTAACTGTGTTGGAAAAGCTCAGGACGCCGGCTGCTCGTAGGAGCGATTACCTGCGTTTGTGGCCTGGACCTGGAAAATAAGTGAGAATGCGGCCCACTATGGGACGGCAAAATCGCGCCTATCATATCCAAGATTCGTCATCAGCTTAAGGCCCAGGGCTCAAATGAAACGATCTGCTTTCTTTATCTCCGACGGCACCGGCATTACCGCCGAAACCCTGGGTCAGAGCCTGCTCGCGCAGTTCGAAAACAATACCTTCGCCAAATTCACGCGGCCCTATATCGACAGCGTGGATAAAGCGCGGGCCATGGTACAACAAATCAATCTGGCGGCTGAAAAAGACGGCTTTCGGCCGATCATTTTCGACACCATCGTCAATCAAGACATCCGTGAGATTCTCGCAACGTCGAATGGTTTCATGATCGACATTTTCTCGACGTTCCTGGCGCCGCTGGAGCAGGAATTGAGCGAACACTCCTCCTATTCGGTCGGAAAGTCCCATTCCATTGGGCATAACTCCAATTATATGGAGCGTATCGAGGCGGTGAACTTCGCCCTCGACAACGACGACGGCGCCCGCACCCACTACTACGACAAGGCCGACCTGATCCTGGTCGGCGTGTCGCGCTGCGGCAAAACGCCCACCTGCCTGTACATGGCCATGCAGTTCGGCATCCGTGCGGCCAACTACCCGCTGACCGAAGACGACATGGAGCACCTGACGCTGCCCGCCGCGCTGCGCGCCCATTCGCACAAGCTGTTCGGCCTGACCATCGACCCGGACCGTCTCACCGCCATCCGCAACGAGCGCAAGCCCAACAGCCGCTACTCCAGTTATGCCCAGTGCGAGTTCGAAGTGCGCGAAGTAGAAAATCTGTTCCGTCGCGAGAATATTGCGCACATCAATTCCACGCATTTTTCGGTGGAAGAGATTTCGGCGAAGATTCTGGTGGAAAAAGGTGTGGAGCGGCGCTTCAAATAATGCCTTGAGACACTGTTTTACTGTGGCGAGCGGGCTTGCCCCGCGCTGGGCTGCGCAGCAGCCCTAAACCAGTCACCGAGAACTGGCTGACACACCGCATTTATCTTGATTGGGGCTGCTTCGCAGCCCAGCGCGGGCGGTGCGACGATTCGACAAGCCCGCTCACAACGAGCCTGCTCACAGCATCGACGTCCACTCGCTATAGGTGAAACCGCCCTCCCCCTTGCCCCAACGCCGTCGCCAATGCATCAAACCCCGCCCGCAACAACTGATCATCGCCCGAGGTATTGCAGATACTCGCCCGAATGAACTGCGGCACCGCCGTCTGCCCTACGGCAAACGCCTCGGCGGTGGCGATCAGGTAATTATTCTGCTTGAGCTCCGCCTCGATTTCCGACGCGCGCCAGGGCTCCGGCACTTCGATCCAGAAGTGCGGGCTGTTCAGGTGGGTGCGGTACGCCAGGCCGGCCAACAAGTCCTGCACCAGGGTCTTGCGGCGGCTGATCTCGTTGATCTGTTGGCGCAGCAGGTATTCCGCCGTGCCGTTTTCGATCCACTGCGTCGCCAGTTCCAGGGTCACCGGCGTGGCCATCCAGCAGGTGGAGCGCAAGGCCGCCGAGATACGGCTGACCAGCGCCGGGGGCGCATGCACATAGCCCACACGCAGCCCGGCAGACACGGCCTTGCTCAGGCTGCTGATCAAAATCGTACGTTCGGGGGCGAAATGGCTGAGGGGCGGTGGACGGTCTTCAACCAATACGCCGTGGGCTTCGTCCTCAAGAATCAGCAGATTATGTTCCCGGCACACCTTCACCAAGGCTTCGCGGCGCGCCACGGATAACACCGCCGTGGTCGGGTTCTGGATGGTCGGCGTGCAATACAGCGCTGAAACCCGGTGATTACGACAGACTTCATCCAGCGCGCTCGGCAGCACGCCTTCTTCGTCCATCTCCAGGCCGATCAGGCGGATACCCAGCATGCGTGCGGCGGTGATCAGCCCCGGATAAGTCAATTGTTCGGTGACCACCGTATCGCCGGCGCGCAGCAGGGCCATCATCGCGCACAGCAGTCCATGCTGGCCGCCGTTGACGCAGATCACCTGCTCGGGGATCGGATGAAAATCACGCTGCACCAGCCACTGCGCGCCCGCGTCGCGATAACGCGGCAGGCCGGCATCCGGGGTGTAGGCGCTGATGTCCTGGAGGAACTTGGCGTTGGTCGACAGGGTTTGGAAGCTCTGTGCCAGGAAGGTGGTTTCCTGACCCGGGATATGCATGTTGCGGCTCATGTCGAAGTACTGGCGCGGCTCCTCGCTGAAGTTACGAAATCCTTCATCACGCTGGCGCTCCATCCCACGCTTGCGGACGAAAGTGCCGTCACCCACTCGCGCTACCACCAAACCCAGACGCTCCAGCTCACCGTAGGCCCGGCTGATGGTGCCGATGGTCACCCCCAGATTGTCGGAAAGCACCCGATGAGGCGGCAGTTTTCGTCCCGGCTCAATCAAGCCTTCGAGGATGCCCCGTTCCATGACATCGGACAGGCGCTTGTACTTCACGCCCTGCCCGTTGGACAACCCCTCACGCATAATTGACACCATGTCAATATTTGTTTTGACAGCCATCTTTCGCCCTAATAGTGTGCTTTTACGGGTTCAATCGCCGAATTTCATAACTCATTACAAGTTCAATATAGAGTTCAATTCAGGCTCAGGGAAGCAATAAACGATGCCAATGTCCGCCGTTCTCGAAAACAACGCCAAAACCAAAACGCAAAAGCAGTGGCTGGCCGGGCTGGTGACCAGCGTGATGTTCCTGATCGTGTGCCTGAGCTGGGGCACCACGTGGCTGGGGATCAAGATCGCCGTGGAGAGTGTTCCGCCGCTGACGTCCGCCGGTCTGCGCTTCCTGATCGCCTTCCCGCTGTTCCTGTGTTTTGCCAAGGTGCGCCGCGAGCCCATCCTGTTTCCCCGCGAGAGTCGCTGGTTTTTCGTATTCGTGACCCTGTCCTACTTCAGCGTGCCGTACTACCTGCTCAACTACGGCGAGATGCATGTGTCATCCGGTCTTACCGCCCTGCTGTTCAGTTGCATGCCGGTATTCATCCTGATTTTCTCCGCGTTGTTCCTGCGCGAGCGCATCTACTTTTCCCAGGTGGTCGGCATCGGTATCGGCTTCGGCAGCCTCTACATGATCATCAGGAGCCAGGGCCTGCACCTGGACCACGCCGAGTTCCTGGGGGTACTGGCGATCCTGGCGGCCGCGATCATGCACGCCTTGTGCTACGTCATCACCAAGCAAAAAGGCAGCGCCATCAGCGTGATCACCTACAACACGCTGCCCATCGGCATTGCCGGGCTGATGCTGTTCGTGGCCGGGTTGTGGTTTGAGACGCCGACCTTCGAAGCCATCACCCTGCGCTCCTGGAGCGCGCTGTTCTACCTGGGGCTGGTGGCCTCGGTGGGTGGGTTCATCGTGTATTTCATGCTGCTCAAGCGCTTGAGCCCGATCATCCTGTCGTTCGTGTTCATCATCTTCCCGGTGTTCGCGGTGATCATCGGCGCCTGGTACGAAGGCGTGGCGATTTCCCGCGACCTGATGCTGTATTCGGCCATCCTGCTGGCCGGCTTTGCGATCACCAAGTTGCCCATTGAAAAACTCCTGGCCAAGAAAAATTGACCCGCCATCAACGCGAGAGAAACATGGACGTCCTCCGCCCAAAAGCCCTGGAACAGATCTACGCCCACGCCAGCCGCAGCTACCCCGAGGAATGCTGCGGCTTTGTCTTCGCCGACGGCAGCGTGTACCTGGGCAGCAACATCCAGAACGAACTGCACCGCAAAAACCCCGAGATGTACCCGCGCAGCGCGGCCAATGGCTACACCTTCTCGGTGGCCGACACCCTGCTGATGAACAAGGCGTTTCGCAGCGACAACCCGGTGGTGGTGATCTACCACTCCCACCCGGATGTCGGCGCCTATTTCAGCGATGAAGACCAGGACAAGGCCCTGTTCATGGGCGAGCCGATCTACCCCGTCAGTTACCTGGTGGTCGACGTTCGCCAGGGCCAGGCCCTGGGTTCAAAACTGTTTGCCTGGGATGGCGAGCATTTCACCCTTAACCCCTTCAACGACCTGCACACGGAGTTGTCCATGAACGCTGTCTCTTTCCCCGACATTCTGGTTCGCGTGGCCAAGCTGCCGGAATCGACCCTCGAGGGCGCCGGATCGACATTGCGCGAAGTCATTGAAAACCTCTGCAGCAGCCACCCGCAGTTGCGCGCCCATCTGTTTCACGAAAAGAACAACCAGCTCAAGGAACACTTCCTGTTCACCGCTGAGGAAGAGCTGATTGGCGCCGATGACCGGCTGCCGGAAAAAGCCCGCATCGAAGTGCTGCTCGCCACCTCCGGCGGTATGGACGTCGACAGCCTCAGCAACGAGGAAGTGCAACGTTATGTGCGCCATATCACCCTGCCCGGCGTCGGCCGCGAAGGCCAGTTGAACCTCAAGAAAGCCAAGGTCCTGATTATCGGCACCGGCGGCCTGGGCTCGCCCATCAGCCTGTACCTGGCAGCGGCCGGCGTCGGTACCCTGGGGCTGGTGGATTTCGACGTGGTGGAAAGCAGCAACCTGCAACGCCAGATCGTCCACGGCAACAGCACCCTGGGCATGCCCAAGGTCGACTCGGCCAAGCAGCGCTTGCAGGACCTCAACCGCCATATCCAGATCAACGCCCACGACACCGCCCTGAACGCCGACAATGCCCTGGAACTGGTGGGCGCCTATGACCTGGTCATCGACGGCACCGACAATTTCGACACCCGCTACCTGGTCAACGACGCCTGCGTGCAACTGGGCAAACCCCTGGTGTACGGCGCCATCTACCGCTTCGACGGGCAGATCAGCGTGCTCAACTACCAAGGCGGGCCGTGCTACCGCTGCCTGTTCCCCAGCGCACCGCCCGCGGAACTGGCACCCAATTGCAGCGCCGGAGGGGTGATCGGCGTGCTTCCCGGGGTGGTCGGGATGATCCAGGCCACCGAGGCGATCAAACTGTTGATCGGCATTGGCGAGCCCCTGTCCGGCCGCCTGATGCGCTTCGATGCACTGGCGATGAAGTTCAGCGAAATCCGTTTCAAGCGCCGTGCCGACTGCCCGTGCTGCTCCGACCTGCGCCCCAGCGAAACCCTGGCGCCAGCCGTCTGTGCGGACGCCGTGCCCAGCCAACCGTCCCTGGCCGAAGAGCGCTACATCAAGCCGCGCGTACTCAAGCAGGTACTCGAACACCCCAGCAGCGCCGACGTCCTGCTGGATGTGCGCGACGCCAGCGAACTGGAGGTGTGCAAATTACCGGGGGTGGTGCATATCCCCCTGGCCGAGCTGGATGGCCAGCTCGGGCGTCTCAGCCGCGACAACACCCATTACCTGATCTGCTACGCCGGCACCCGCGCCGAGCAAGCGGCCAGCACCCTGTTGGCGGCGGGTTTCGCCAACACCAAAGTCCTGCAAGGCGGCATGAAACACTGGGTTCGCGACGTCGAACCCGACATGCCGTTGTACTGACCCGGGGGCTGACCGATGTTGCATAACTCTATCCTCGACGCCATCGGCCATACGCCGATCGTCCGCCTGGCGCAGTTTTCCGAAGACCTCGGCATCGAGGTCTACGTCAAGCTCGAATCCCTCAACCCGGGGGGCAGCCACAAGGCGCGCATCGCCCTGGGCATGATCCTCGACGCCGAGCGGCGCGGCGTGCTGATCCGTGACGCCGGGCAAACCATCATCGAACCCAGCGGTGGCAATACCGGTATCGGCCTGGTGATGGCCGGCAACGTGCTGGGCTACAAGGTGGTGCTGGTGATCCCGGACAACTACAGCCCCGAAAAACAGAAGCTGCTGCGCCTGTACGGCGCCAAGGTGGTGCTCTCCGACAGCCGCCTCGGCAACAATTCCCACGGTGAAAAATGCATGGAGTTGCAGCTGGAAAACCCCAGCTACGTGATGCTCAACCAGCAACGCAACGGCGCCAACCCGCAAACCCACCGTGACACCACAGCGCCGGAAATCCTCCGCGCCTTCGGTGATCGCCGCGTGGATTATTTTGTCAGCGGCATCGGCACCGGCGGCCATATCACCGGTATCGGCGAAACCCTCAAGGCCGCCTGGCCAGCCCTGCGCGTGATGGGCGTGGAGCCCGAAGAATGCGACCTGCTGAAGAACCAGCACGCGCCGCATCATATCCAGGGCCTGTCGATCGGCCTGATCCCGAGCATCCTCAACCTGGATGTGATCGACGGCATGCTCAAGGTCTCGCGCCAGGACTGCATCGACATGATCAAACGCATCATGCGCACCGATGCCATCAGCCTGGGCCTGTCCTCCGCCGCCAACATGGTGGCCATCGCCAGGCTCGCCCCCGAATTGCCGCCCGAAACGGTGGTGTTGACCATGGTCTACGACAATGCCGACAGCTACCTGCCCAGTTTCGAATAACGGGTCTTCCAACCAGCCAGAATGCGGGGGTGCCTCCATGGGCGGCTTTATCGACATGCAACAGTTGCACGATGAGTTGCTCACCCAGCTCATCAAGACCCTCACCCCCATGCAGATGAAACAGCTGGAGCCGCACCTCGCGCCACTGATCCAGAATGCCGCCCAGGCGGTGGCCGAGGACTTGATCGCCTACGCCTATCGCGACCCGGCATCCCGTGGGCGCGGCGAACTGATCCTGGAGTCCTACGCGTCGTTCAAGGCGGTGCTCTATTACCGGCTTGCGCACCTGGTGTGGAATTTCCCCGACCAGACCAACGGCGTGTTTTCACGCATCGCCCTCAAGCTGAGCAACCAGGGCAAGGTCCTGTCCGGGGCCGAAATCCACCCGGCGGCGCGTATCGGCCGGCGCTTTGTGCTCGACCACGGCTACGGCACGGTAATCGGCGAGACCTGCGAGATCGGCAACGATTGCTACATCCTCTGCGGCGTGACCCTGGGTGCCCGCGGCATCGCCAACAATCCCGATGGCAAGCGCCATCCGCGCCTGGGCAACAACGTCGAGGTCGGCTCCGGGGCCCGGGTGCTGGGCTATGTGCTGATCGGCGACAACGTGTTTATCAGCCCCTCCTGTGTGATCACCCAGGACGTACCCGCCGGCACCAAGGTGAAGGTGGTGAACCAGATCCAACTGCAAAAAAACGATGAATCGGACCACAGCAACTACCTCGGGGCCTTCGCCCTGGATGAGCGCCTGCACGTGGTCGGCGAGGTCAATGCCAGCCACAAGGTCACGGTGCTGGACGCCGACTTTCATCCGTTGCCAGGCCTGATGCTGGAGCCAACGGTGAAGGAACGTCACCACCTGCAATTCAGGCTGCACCGCCTCGAATCCGGCAACCACCTGCCGCGCCTGCCGCTGAACCTGAAAGTCTGCGGGCCGGAATTCGAAATCACCCTGCTCTCCCCCCCTGGCTTGAGCGCGATGGTGCGCCACCTGCTGCAAGCCAGCCCACTGATCGTCGGAGGTTGAACATGTCCGTGCACACCATGGAAACCCTGGCGCTGTTTGACAGCGCGCCCTACCAGAACGCATTCAGCGCCCGGGTGATTGCCGTCAGCGAACACGGCATCGCCCTGGAGCACACCCTGTTCTACCCCACCGGCGGCGGCCAACCCGGCGATACCGGCCACCTGACCCTGGCGGACGGTACCCGGGTCGACGTGACCGGCACGGTGCGCGACCCGGTGCTGCGTTCGATCATCTGGCACCAGGTGGAACACTGCCCGGAGCAGTTGATCGCCGGCGTGCTGGTGGACGCCGGTCTGGATTGGGAGCGGCGCTACCAGCACATGAAAATGCACACCTGCCTGCACCTGCTGTGCTCGCTCATCGACGCACCGGTGACCGGTTGCAGCATCAGTGCCGACAAAGGCCGCCTGGATTTCGACCTGCCGGAAATGACCCTCGACAAGGACAGCATCACCCGTGACCTCAATGCGCTGATCGAACAGGCCCACGAGGTGAAGACCCTGTCGATGCCGGCTTCGGAGTACGCCACCCTGCTGCAGATCACCCGCACCCAGGCGGTTGCGCCGCCGGTGATCCAGGGCTCGGTACGGGTGATTGAAATCGGCGGGATCGATATCCAGCCGTGCGGCGGTACCCATGTGCTCAACACCGAGGAAATCGGCCGGGTGTTCTGCGAGAAGATCGAGAAGAAGAGCAAGCACAACCGCCGGGTGATCCTGCGGTTTGAGTGAACGCAACAACTGTGGGGAGGGGGCTTGCCTCTCCCACATTTTTGCTTTTGCGGCGCCTGCTAGATGACGAACAGGTCCACGAAGCGGTTGACCGGCGTGGCCTCGAGCTTCGCCTGGTCCGTGCACAACGCAAAGATCTCGGCACTGCGCTGGGCGGTAAAGCGCGTGGCCAGGTTGGCCTTGAACTTGTCTTCCAGCAACGCAATGCCCTCCACTCGACGACGGCGATGGCCGATCGGGTATTCCACCGCCACTTGCTCGGTGCTGGAGCCATCCTTGAAGAACACCTGCACGGCATTGGCGATGGAACGCTTGTCGGCTTCCAGGTATTCACGGCTGTAGCGTGGGTCTTCGACGATGACCATCTTGTCGCGCAACTGATCAATGATCGGGTGAGCGGCGTGGAATGCCTCCTCGTAGTGCTCGGCCACCAGATTGCCGAATGCCAGGGGCACGGCGGTCATGTATTGCAGGCAATGGTCGCGGTCGGCGGCGTTGGCCAGTGGCCCGACCTTGGAGATGATGCGAATCGCCGACTCATGGGTGGTGATCACGATGCGCTCGACGTCGTGCAGGCGATCCTTGACCAACGGATGCAAGGTCACCGCGGCTTCACAGGCGGTCTGCGCGTGGAACTCGGCGGGGAAGCTGATCTTGAACAGCACGTTTTCCATCACGTAGGTGCCATACGGCTGGGACAGGCTGAACGCACGCTTGTCCTCGGGCTTGAGCGCCAGGTCTTTGTTGGTGTGACTGAACAGCACGTCGTAGAAGCCCCATTGCGGCGCGCTCAGCACACCGGGGATGCCCATTTCGCCGCGCAGGGCGATGTCCGCCAGGCGTACGCCGCGACTCGACGCATCCCCCGCCGCCCAGGATTTGCGCGAGCCGGCATTCGGCGCATGCCGGTAAGTGCGCAAGGCCTGGCCATCGACGAAGGCGTGAGACAGTGCCGACAGCAGCTGTTCGCGGTTGGCGCCCATCAGCTGGGCGGTGACCGCCGTGGAGGCGACTTTCACCAACAGCACATGGTCGAGGCCGACACGGTTGAACGAGTTTTCCAGGGCAATCACACCCTGGATTTCGTGGGCCATGATCATCGCATCCAGCACCGCGCGCACGGTCAGCGGTGCGTCGCCATTGGCCACGCGCTGTTGCGACAGGTGATCCGCCACGGCAAGGATGCCACCGAGGTTATCCGAGGGATGCCCCCACTCGGCGGCGAGCCAAGTGTCGTTGTAGTCGAGCCAGCGCACGATGCAGCCAATGTCCCAGGCCGCCTTGACCGGGTCCAGGCGAAACGAGGTGCCCGGCACCCGCGCGCCAAACGGTACCACCGTGCCTTCAACCATCGGCCCCAGGTGCTTGGTGCACTCGGGAAAACGCAGGGCCAGCAGGCCGCAACCGAGGGTGTCCATCAGGCAGTTGCGGGCGGTGTCCAAGGCGGCCTGGGACTCGATCCGGTAGTTGAGGACATAGTCGGCGATGTCCTGCAAAACCTGGTCGTAGTCGGGGCGGTTGTTCTGGTCGACGTTGGTGCTCATGGCAGATCTCCAAAAATGGGTGGGGTCAATCCTCGGGCTAACGGTTACTGGAAGCAGATCTTGGATGCCTGCCTTTAGGAATAGAAATCCTCTGTGGGAGGGGCTTACCCTAATGCCAGTTCACATCGCCTCCTGTAGGAGCGAGCTTGCTCACGAAAAACGTCAACGATAACGCGTGCTTCCTGAATGAACGCGGCGCCTGTGAGTTTTTCGCGAGCAAGCTCGCTCCTACAAAAAGCCTCCTCCCACATTGGATCTGTGCAGGGTTTTAGAAGGCGTCGCCGGGTACGCGGACGAAACCTTCCATCAACACCCGTGCACTGCGGCTCATGATGGCTTTCTTCACCACCCACTCACCGTCCACCTGGGTGGCTTCAGCCCCCACGCGCAAGGTGCCGGAGGGATGCCCGAAGCGCACGGCATTACGTTCAATACCGCCCGCTGCGAGGTTGACCAAGGTCCCCGAAATCGCCGCCGCCGTGCCGATCGCCACCGCCGCCGTGCCCATCATCGCGTGGTGCAGCTTGCCCATGGAGAGGGCGCGCACCAGCAAATCCACATCGCCGGCCTTGATCGCCTTGCCACTGGACGCTACGTAGTCGGCAGGCTTGGCCACAAACGCCACCTTCGGCGTGTGCTGGCGCTGGGCCGCTTCGTCGAGGTGCTTGATCAGCCCCATGCGCAACGCGCCATAGGCCCGTACGGTCTCGAACATCGCCAGGGCCTTGGGGTCGCTGTTGATCGCGCCTTGCAGCTCGGTGCCGGTGTAGCCGAGGTCTTCGGCGTTGATGAAAATCGTCGGGATGCCGGCGTTGATCAGCGTGGCCTTGAAGGTGCCGACGCCGGGCACTTCCAGGTCGTCGACCAGGTTGCCGGTGGGGAACATCGAGCCGCCGCCGCCCTCTTCTTCCGCCGCCGGGTCCATGAATTCCAGCTGCACTTCGGCCGCCGGGAAGGTCACGCCGTCCAGCTCGAAGTCGCCGGTTTCCTGCACCGCCCCGTCGGTGATCGGCACGTGGGCGATGATGGTCTTGCCGATATTGGCCTGCCACACCCGCACCACCGCCACGCCGTTTTGGGGCACGCGGGCCGCATCGACCAGCCCGGCGCTGATGGCGAACGAACCCACCGCCGCCGACAGGTTGCCGCAGTTGCCACTCCAGTCGACAAAGGGCTTGTCGATGGAGACCTGGCCAAACAGATAGTCGACGTCATGATCGGCGCGGGTGCTTTTGGCGAGGATCACGGTTTTGCTGGTGCTCGATGTGGCGCCTCCCATGCCGTCGATTTGCTTGTCGTAGGGATCGGGGCTGCCGATCACCCGTAGCAGCAAGGCATCCCGCGCCGCTCCCGGCACCTGCGCCGACTCGGGCAGGTCCTGGAGGCGGAAAAATACGCCCTTGCTGGTGCCGCCACGCATATAGGTGGCGGGGATCTTGATTTGCGCTGCGTGTGCCATGGTCATCCTCTTCAGGCGGTGGTCGCCGATTCCAGGAAATCCTGGGCAAAACGTTGCAATACGCCGCCGGCTTCGTAGATCGACACTTCTTCGGCGGTGTCCAGGCGGCACGTCACCGGCACCTCGACACGTTCGCCATCCTTGCGATTGATCACCAGCGTCAACTGCGCACGCGGGGTGCGTTGGCCGATCACGTCGTAGGTTTCGCTGCCATCAATCTGCAAGGTGTGACGGTCGGTGCCGGGCAGGAACTCCAGGGGCAGCACGCCCATGCCCACCAGGTTGGTGCGGTGGATGCGCTCGAAACCCTCGGCCGCAATCGCTTCCACACCCGCCAGGCGCACGCCCTTGGCGGCCCAGTCGCGGGACGAGCCCTGGCCGTAGTCGGCGCCGGCAATGATGATCAGCGGCTGCTTGCGCTCCATGTAGGTTTCGATGGCTTCCCACATCCGCGTGACCTGGCCTTCCGGCTCGATCCGCGCCAGGGAGCCCTGCTTGACCTTGCCGTTCTCCCGCACCATTTCGTTGAACAGTTTCGGGTTGGCGAACGTCGCGCGCTGGGCGGTCAGGTGGTCGCCACGGTGGGTGGCGTAGGAGTTGAAGTCGACTTCCGGCAGGCCCATTTTCGCCAGGTATTCGCCGGCGGCGCTGTCGAGCATGATCGCGTTGGACGGCGACAGGTGATCGGTGGTGATGTTGTCCGGCAGCACCGCCAGCGGGCGCATGCCCTTGAGCGGCCGCGCACCGGCCAACGCGCCTTCCCAGTACGGTGGGCGACGGATATAGGTGCTCTGCGGGCGCCAGTCGTACAACGGCGCGACTTTCGGGCCGGTGTCTTCGTGGATCGCGAACATCGGGATATACACCGCGCGAAACTGCTCCGGCTTGACCGAGGCCTTGACCACCGCGTCGATCTCTTCGTCGCTCGGCCAGATGTCCTGCAGGCGGATTTCCTTGCCGTCGGCGTCCAGGCCGAGCACGTCCTTCTCGATGTCGAAACGGATGGTGCCGGCAATCGCATAGGCCACCACCAGCGGCGGCGAAGCCAGGAACGCCTGCTTGGCGTACGGGTGGATACGCCCGTCGAAGTTGCGGTTACCCGAGAGCACGGCGGTGGCGTACAGGTCGCGGTCGATGATCTCTTGCTGGATCGCCGGGTCGAGCGCGCCGGACATACCGTTGCAGGTGGTGCAGGCAAACGCCACCACGCCAAAGCCGAGCTTTTCCAACTCATGACCCAGGCCGGCTTCTTCCAGGTACATGGCCACGGTTTTCGAACCCGGTGCCAGGGACGACTTGACCCACGGCTTGCGCGTCAACCCAAGCCTGTTGGCGTTGCGCGCCAGCAGCCCGGCGGCGATCACGTTGCGCGGGTTACTGGTGTTGGTGCAACTGGTGATGGCGGCGATGATCACCGCGCCGTCGGGCATTTGCCCCGGCACTTCATCCCACTGGCCGGAGATGCCCTTGGCGGCCAGGTCGCGGGTGGCGACGCGGGCGTGCGGGTTGCTCGGGCCAGCCATGTTGCGCACCACGCTGGACAGGTCGAAGGTGAGACCACGCTCATATTGCGCACCTTTAAGGTCATCCGCCCACAGGCCGGTATGGCGGGCGTACTGCTCGACCAGGGCGACTTGCTCGTCTTCGCGGCCGGTGAGTTTCAGGTAGGCGATGGTCTGCTGGTCGATATAAAACATGGCCGCCGTGGCGCCGTATTCCGGGGCCATGTTGGAGATGGTCGCGCGGTCGCCGAGGGTCAGTTTGGACGCGCCCTCACCGAAGAATTCCAGCCAGGCGCCGACCACTTTCTGTTGGCGCAGGAACTCGGTCAGGGCCAGCACCATATCGGTGGCGGTGATGCCCGGCAGCAGCTGGCCGGTCAATTCGACACCGACGCTTTCCGGCAGGCGCATCCACGAGGCGCGGCCAAGCATGACGCTTTCGGCTTCAAGGCCGCCGACGCCAATGGCGATCACGCCCAACGCATCGACGTGGGGGGTATGGCTGTCGGTGCCGACGCAGGTATCCGGGAAGGCCACACCGTCACGCACCTGGACCACCGGGGACATTTTCTCCAGGTTGATCTGGTGCATGATGCCGTTGCCCGGCGGGATCACGTCGACATTCTTGAAAGCCTTTTTGGTCCACTCGATAAAGTGGAAGCGGTCTTCGTTGCGACGGTCTTCGATGGCGCGGTTTTTCTCGAACGCGTCCGGGTCGAAACCACCGGCTTCGACAGCCAGGGAATGGTCGACGATCAACTGGGTGGGGACCACCGGGTTGACCTGGGCCGGGTCGCCGCCTTGCAGGGCGATGGCATCTCGCAGGCCGGCGAGGTCGACTAGCGCGGTCTGGCCGAGAATGTCGTGGCACACCACGCGGGCCGGGAACCAGGGGAAGTCGAGGTCGCGTTTGCGTTCGATCAACTGGCTCAAGGATGCGTTGAGGGTGGCCGGGTCGCAGCGGCGCACCAGATTCTCGGCGAGCACACGAGAGGTGTAGGGCAATGTGGCGTAGGCGCCGGGGCTGATTGCATCGACGGCCGCGCGGGCGTCGAAGTAATCCAGGCGGCTGCCGGGGAGCGGTTTGCGAAATTCAGTGTTCATCGTCAGGACTCGGTCACGGTGATTGCAAAAGGAAGACCTGGGCCGATCCGGAATTGAAATGCGATCCAAATGTGGGAGGGGCGGTGCGACGATTCGACTTGCCCCCGATAGCGGTGTGTCATTCAACACCTATGGCAACTGATAAACCGCCATCGGGGGCAAGCCCCCTCCCACACTTGGTCCGGTTTCCACTTCGGGATCGTCGGTGTTCCCATTCAGCGACGTTCGATTGGCACGAACTTGCGCTGTTCAACGCCGATGTACTCGGCGCTTGGACGGATGATGCGATTGTTGGCGCGCTGTTCGAACACATGCGCGGCCCAGCCGGTCAGCCGCGAGCAGACGAAGATCGGCGTGAACAGCTTGGTCGGGATGCCCATGAAGTGGTACGCCGAGGCATGGTAGAAATCGGCGTTGGGGAACAGTTTCTTCTGCTCCCACATGGTCTTGTCGATGGCTTCGGAGACCGGGAACAGCACGGTGTCGCCCACTTCGTCGGCGAGCTTTTTCGACCAACCCTTGATCACTTCATTACGCGGGTCGTTGTCTTTGTAGATCGCGTGGCCGAAGCCCATGATCTTGTCCTTGCGAGCCAGCATGCCGAGGGTGCCTTCGACGGCTTCCTCTGCCGAACCGAAACGCTCGATCATTTCCATCGCCGCTTCGTTGGCGCCGCCGTGCAGCGGGCCGCGCAGGGAACCGATGGCGGCGGTGATGCAGGAGTACAGGTCGGACAGGGTCGAGGCACACACCCGCGCGGTGAAGGTCGAGGCGTTGAACTCGTGCTCGGCGTAGAGGATCAACGACACATTCATGACCTTCTCATGCAGCTCGCTCGGCTTCTTGCCATGCAGCAGGTGCAGGAAGTGGCCGCCGATACTCGGCTCGTCGGTCACGCAGTCGATGCGCTTGCCGTCATGGCTGAAGCGGTACCAGTAGCACATGATCGCCGGGAACGCGGCGAGCAGGCGGTCGGTCACGTCGCGTTGCACGCTGAAGTCTTTTTCCGGCTCGATGTTACCGAGGAAGGAGCAACCGGTGCGCATCACGTCCATCGGGTGGGCGTCGGCGGGGATGCGTTCGAGCACTTCTTTCAGCGCTTGCGGCAGGTCACGCAGCGTGCTCAGCCTGGCGCTGTAGGCGGCCAGTTCGGCCTGGGTCGGCAGTTCGCCGTACAGCAGCAGATAAGCGACCTCTTCAAACTGTGCATCGGCGGCCAGTTCGCGCACGTCGTAGCCACGGTAAGTCAGGCCGGCTCCGGCCTGGCCCACGGTGGACAGTGCGGTCTGCCCGGCGACCTGGCCACGCAGGCCGGCACCACTCAGTACTTTTGCTTCAGCCATGGTTTTTCTCCAATTTTGTCGTTATTCAGGGAGGCGTGTTCGTCACTTTTTCGCGGCGAACAGCGCGTCAAGCTTCTGCTCGAAGGTGTGGTAGTCGATGCGATCGTAAAGCTCCATGCGGGTTTGCATGGTGTCGATCACGTTCTGTTGAGTGCCGTCGCGACGGATCGCGGTGTAGACGTTCTCGGCGGCCTTGTTCATGGCGCGGAAGGCCGACAGCGGGTACAGCACGATGGAAACATCGGCAGATTTCAACTGTTCGGTGGTATACAGCGGCGTCGCGCCGAACTCGGTGATGTTGGCCAGGATCGGCGCCTTCACACGGGCGGCGAACAGTTTGTACATTTCCAGTTCAGTGATGGCTTCCGGGAACACCATGTCGGCGCCGGCTTCAATGCAGGCGGCGGCACGCTCCAGGGCAGACTCCAGGCCTTCCACGGCCAACGCGTCGGTGCGCGCCATGATCACGAAGCTATCATCGGTGCGCGCGTCCACGGCGGCCTTGATGCGGTCGACCATTTCCTGCTGGGACACGATCTCTTTGTTAGGACGATGGCCGCAGCGCTTGGCGCCGACCTGGTCTTCGATATGGATGGCGGCGGCGCCGAACTTGATCATTGATTTGACCGTGCGCGCGACGTTGAACGCCGAGGAGCCGAAGCCGGTGTCCACGTCCACCAGCAGCGGCAGGTCACAGACGTCGGTGATACGGCGCACGTCGGTGAGTACGTCATCCAGGCCGGTGATGCCCAGGTCCGGCACGCCGAGGGAACCGGCCGCCACGCCGCCACCCGACAGGTAGATCGCCTTGAAGCCGGCGCGCTTGGCCAGCAGCGCATGGTTGGCGTTGATCGCACCGACCACCTGCAAGGGGTGCTCGCTGGCGACCGCGTCACGGAAACGCTGGCCGGGTGTGCTTTTGTTGTTAGAACTCATGACTCACCTCTATCAGGGGCGCCGCCTGGGAAATGACGGGCAATATTGCGTTTGGAAGCACCGATATGCCGGCGCATCAACAACTCGGCCAGTTCACCGTCGCGATCGGCAATCGCATCAAGAATGCGGTGATGCTCGGCAAAGGCCTGGCGTGGACGATTGGGGGTGGCGGAGAACTGGATGCGGTACATGCGCACCAGCTGGTACAGCTCGCCGCAGAGCATCTGGGTGAGGGTGCGGTTACCCGCACCTTGAATGATCCGGTAATGAAAATCGAAGTCGCCTTCCTGCTGGTAGTAGCCGACACCCGCCTGGAACGCGGCGTCGCGCTCGTGGGTGTGCAACACCTGGCGCAATTCTTCGATTTCCGCGTCGGTCATGCGCTCGGCGGCCAGGCGACAGGCCATGCCTTCCAGGGACTCGCGGATTTCATACAGTTCAACCAGCTCGGCGTGGCTCAAGGACACGACCCGGGCGCCCACATGGGGCACGCGCACCAGCAGGCGCTGGCCTTCCAGGCGGTGGATCGCCTCGCGCAGCGGGCCACGGCTGATGCCGTAGGTGCGGGCCAGTTCCGGCTCGGAAATCTTGCTGCCGGGAGCGATCTCACCCTTGACGATGGCGGCCTGGATGCGTCGGAAGACGTTCTCGGACATCGTTTGGGATTCGTCCGACGCCATTATCGGAGCTTCTGATTGACCCAGCATATTGTCGACACCTTGGAAAGCAATGTGGCAAAAACTAGCCAATAAACCGCTACCAGTCAAAGAATAAATCTATATTGTCGACAATCGTCTAATAATCCGGGCTGCACTCGCTCAGGGCATGGCCGGCTGCCAGCGCTGGCGCCAGAAAAGCATCATGTTAGAATGCCCGCCGCATTTGCCTGACATCACTTGATGAAACGGCGCACGAAGGGAGCTTGCGCAGCAATGCCAGTCGCCTTGAATTGAACATCGCACTGCACCGCCTCAGGATCTATGAGACTCAAGCCCTTCCCCCTGTTGTTTTGCCTATTGTCCATGCCGAGCCTTGGCGCTGCCGCCGAGAAGACCGTGTATGGCCTCAATGAATACGCGCAATTGGCCGGCATCGACCTGGAAGTAGCCGCCAAGCTCGACACCGGCGCCAAGACCGCCTCCCTCAGCGCCCGTGACATCAAGCGTTTCAAGCGCAACGGCGAATCCTGGGTGCGCTTCTACCTGGCCATCGACACCGCCCATTCCCATCCCATCGAACGCCCCCTGGCCCGCGTCAGCAAGATCAAGCGGCGCGCCGGCGACTACGACCCCGATGAGGACAAGAACTACACCGCCCGTCCTGTGATTGCCCTGGATATCTGCATGGGCACCGCTTTACGCAGCATCGAAGTGAACTTGACTGACCGCAGCGCTTTCCAATACCCGCTGCTGATCGGCTCCGAAGCGCTCAAACGCTTTGATGCGCTGGTCGACCCCAGTCTTAAATACGCAGCAGGCAAACCCGCCTGCGCCGCCGACGCTCATACCGCCGAGTAAACCGAATGCGCGCTCTAACCCTGCACCTGAGAATCCTGATCGCCATCCTGGTGGTGTTGGGTATTTCGGTCACCGCCTACCAGATCTTCGTGCTGGGCATTCCCGTCACCGAGGACGCCACCGACGACCTGTGGAACATCGACGCCAAGGTCGAGTTCGTCGCCAACCCCAAGGACCCGGTGAAGATCCAGATGTTCGTGCCGCCCTTGAGCCGCGACTTCGTCAGCCTTAATGAGAGCTTTATCTCGAATAACTACGGGGTGAGCGTCAACCGCATCGACGGCAACCGTAAGGTCACCTGGTCGGCACGCCGCGCCAAGGGCAACCAGACCCTGTATTACCGCCTGGTGCTGACCAAGCGCTACAGCGGCGAAAAAACCAAGATCAAGGGCCCGACCTTCCGCGACAGCATTGCCGTGGAAGGCCCGGAAAAAATCGCCGCCGAAGCCCTGCTGGCGCCGATCCGCCAGCATTCGGCCGACGTCGAGACCTTCATCACCGAAGCCATCAAGCGCACCAACAACCTCAACGACGACAACGTGAAGCTGTTGCTGGCCGGCGACCCGTCGACGCCGCACAAGGCCAAGATCGTCGAGCTGCTGCTGTCCATTGCCCACGTGCCGGTGGAAAAGGTCCACACCATCCGCCTGGTGGCCGACCAGCCGCAAACCCCGGAGCTGTGGCTGCGTAGCTTCAATGGTAACGACTGGCTGTACTTCAACCCGGAAACCGGCGAACAGGGCCTGCCCGCCGACCGCCTGCTGTGGTGGACCGGCGATGAAAACCTGATCACCGTCGATGGCGGCAAGAAAGCCATGGTCACCTTCAGCCTCAATAACAGCGAAATGAACGCGATTCGCCTGGCCAAGCTGACCGACGAGAACACCGACGCCAACTTCCTCGAATACTCGCTGTACGGCCTGCCGCTACAAACCCAGCAGACCTTCATGATCATGGTGATGATCCCGATTGGGGTGCTGGTGATCCTGATCCTGCGCAACCTGATCGGCCTGCAGACCCTGGGCACCTTTACCCCGGTGCTGATTGCCCTGGCGTTCCGAGAGACGCAGCTGGGCTTCGGGATTGTGCTGTTCACGATTATCACGGCGCTGGGCCTGTCCCTCAGGTCGTACCTGGAACACCTGAAGCTGCAGATGCTGCCGAGGTTGTCGGTGGTGCTGACCTTCGTGGTGGTGCTGATCGCCGCCATCAGCCTGTTCAGCCACAAGCTGGGGCTGGAGCGCGGGCTGTCGGTGGCGCTGTTCCCGATGGTGATCTTGACCATGACCATCGAACGCCTGTCGATCACCTGGGAAGAGCGCGGCGCCAGCCATGCCATGAAAGTCGCGATTGGTACGCTGTTCGCCGCGTCCCTGGCGCACATCATCATGAGCGTGCCGGAGCTGATCTATTTCGTATTCACCTTCCCGGCGATCCTGCTGATCCTGGTGGGCTTCATGCTGGCAATGGGTCGCTATCGCGGCTACCGCCTGACCGAGCTGGTGCGATTCAAGGCCTTCCTCAAGGCTGACTCGTAATGTTCGGCTTCTGGAAGACCTGGAAGGCCCTGGAAGCTCGGGGGATCATGGGCATCAACCGGCGCAATGCGGACTACGTGCTCAAGTACAACAAGCGCAGCCTGTATCCGATTGTGGATGACAAGATCATCACCAAGGAGCGGGCCATCGCTGCGGGCATCCATGTGCCGGAAATGTACGGGGTGATCTCCACCGAGAAGGAAATCGACAAGCTCGACGAGATCATCGGTGGGCGCAGCGACTTCGTGATCAAGCCGGCCCAGGGCGCCGGCGGCGACGGCATCCTGGTGGTGGCGGACCGTTTCGAGGGGCGCTACCGCACGGTGTCGGGCAAGATCATCAGCCATGAAGAGATCGAGCACCAGATTTCCAGCATCCTCACCGGCCTGTACTCCCTGGGTGGCCACCGCGACCGTGCGCTGATCGAGTACCGCGTGGTGCCTGACCAGATCTTCAAGAGCATCAGCTACGAAGGCGTACCGGATATCCGCATCATCGTGCTGATGGGCTACCCGGTGATGGCGATGCTGCGCTTGCCCACCCGCCAGTCGGGCGGCAAGGCCAACCTGCACCAGGGCGCGATTGGCGTGGGCGTCGACCTCGCCACCGGCCTGACCCTGCGCGGCACCTGGCTGAACAACATCATCACCAAACACCCCGACACCACCAACGCGGTGGATGGCGTGCAACTGCCCAACTGGGACGGGTTCATGAAGCTCGCGGCCGGCTGCTACGAGCTGTGCGGGCTGGGGTATATCGGCGTGGACATGGTGCTCGACCAGGAAAAGGGCCCGCTGATCCTGGAGCTGAATGCGCGGCCGGGGCTGAATATCCAGATCGCCAACGACTGCGGCCTGACCTTGCGCACCCATGCGGTGGAGGCTCGACTGGAAGACCTGAAAGCCGCCGGCGTGACGGAAACCCCGGAAGAGCGGGTGAAGTTCGTGCAGGAGATGTTCGGGCATATTCCGCCCGTGGAAGGCTGATCCGGTCTTCGAACTGTCTATCCCCGACATCCCCCCTAGGAGCAAATCCTACGGGGGACTACAATCCCTCTCCCCCCGCGCCATTGGCTGATCCAACCCCGCATGTCGACCTGCTCCGTACACCCATTGCCCTACCGGGCCAACCCCGCCGAGTATTTTGCGGCGATTCGCCACGCTCCCGGCGCGGTCCTGCTCGACAGCGGCCGCCCGGCGGCCGAGCGTGGGCGTTACGATTTGCTCAGCGCCTGGCCCGAAGCAACCTTGACGGTAGCGCCTGACGAAAGCGGCGCTTCTTTCCTGCATCGCTTACGGGAAAACCTGACGCGATTGGGTGAAGCCGCAATTCCTGCCGGTTTGCAGTTGCCGTTCGCCGGTGGCTTGATCGGCTACCTGAGCTACGACTTCGGTCGGCACCTGGAGCTCATGCCGCACCTGGCGGTGGATGACCTGCACCTGCCGGACGCGCGCTTCGGGCTGTATGCCTGGGCGCTGATCAGTGACCACCAGGCGCAGGCCAGCCAGCTGGTGTTTCATCCCTCGCTGGCAGACAGCGAACGGCAACGGCTGATCGCGTTGTTCAGCCAGGGGGCGGTCGACACCTGCGCGACGTTCAAACTCCAGGGCCCGATGGCCCCCGACCTCAGCGCCGAGGCCTACCGCCAAGCCATCGTGCGGATCCAGGATTACATCCAGGCGGGCGACTGCTACCAGGTCAACTTCGCCCAGCGTTTCCGCGCGCCGTGCCTGGGCGATCCCTGGGCCGCCTACTGCGCGTTGCGCGAAGCCTGCCCGACGCCATTTTCCGGGTTCCAGAGCCTGCCGGACGACGGCGCGGTGCTGAGCCTGTCGCCGGAGCGTTTCGTGCGCATCAGCGAGCGCCACGTCGAGACCCGCCCGATCAAAGGCACCCGCCCCCGCGGCCTTACGCCGGAAGAAGACGCGGCGAATGCCGCCGAACTGCTGGCCAGCCCCAAGGACCGCGCCGAGAACCTGATGATCGTCGACCTGCTGCGCAACGACCTCGGCCGCACCTGCCGCACTGGCTCGGTAAACGTGCCGGAACTGTTCAGCCTGGAAAGCTACCCCAACGTGCATCACCTGGTCAGTAGCGTGACCGGCACATTGGCCGACGACAAAGACGCCCTCGACCTGATCGCCGGCAGCTTCCCCGGCGGTTCGATCACCGGTGCCCCGAAAATCCGCGCGATGCAGATCATCGACGAACTCGAGCCGACCCGACGCGGGCTGTACTGCGGTTCGCTGGTGTACCTGGATGTGCGCGGCGAGATGGACAGCTCCATCGCCATCCGCAGTTTGCTGGTCAAGGATGGCCAGGTGTGTTGCTGGGGCGGCGGTGGGATCGTGGCGGATTCGCAGTGGGAGGCGGAGTACCAGGAGTCGCTGACGAAGGTACAGGTGTTGTTACAAACGCTGGAAAACCTGTAGCGCGCAGTGCCTTCCTGGCTCTCAGACGCAGAGCCAAGCAGTAGAAAAAACCTGAATCAGACCCACAGTAGACGCAGTTGAACGTCGGAGGATAGCGTCCGGCTTCAACCGTCCGCCCGCCGTCTGTGAAGGATCACATGAAGCGACTGCCTACCCGTCAGGAAATACTTCCGAGATTGCATCTCCTCTCAAGCGCATCTACTATCTCCCAAATTGGGAGGTTGCAGCGATGCGGATAATCGCTCTATCGACCTTACGAATATTCTGGGAAAACCAACCCGCCTATATCGATGCAAAAGCGCCGCTTATTGAATTGTATCGGCATATGGAAAAGGCCATTTACCCGACGCCACAAGCACTCAAGGCAGCGCTCAGGACCGCGAGCATTCTCAAAGGTGGCAGGGTTGTATTCAACGTGGGCGGCAACAAATATCGAGTGATCATGGCGATCGATTACCAGCGACAGCTTGGGTTCATACGGTTCGTAGGGACTCATGCGCAGTACGACCAGATCAACGCGGAGACCGTGTAATGAACATCAAACCCATACACTCCGAGGAAGACCTCACTGCTGCACTCGCGCGGGTACAGCAGCTCTGGGGAGCGGACATCGGCTCGACTGAAGGCGATGAGCTGGAAATTCTTGCAGTACTCATTGAGAAGTACGAAGCCGAACATTACCCAATACCACCTTCTGATCCGGTGGAAGCCATTAAATTTCGCATGGAGCAACTGGGCATGACTGCCCGCGACCTGGAGCCATTTATCGGCACCAGCGGACGTGTATCCGAAGTGCTGAACCACAAGCGCAAGCTGAGCCTGTCGATGATCAAGCGGCTGCATGAAGGCTTGAGTATTCCTTATGAGCGGTTGCTTGCAGGGAGCTGACAGAAACATGGTAGTGGCGCTACCTTCCCCATCGGGAGCAAGCCCCCGATAGGGCCATCAGCCGAACCGAAAGAAATTACAGGCTCAACGGCCGATTCGACGCCCTGATGAACTCTTTCTTCAAATCTTCAAACGTATGCACCGCCGGGAATTGTGGGAATTCGCGGATCACATTGTCCGGCGCATGGAACAGAATCCCGCGGTCGGCCTCGCCCAACATGGTGGTGTCGTTGTAGGAGTCGCCCGCAGCGATCACGCGGTAGTAGAGGGTCTTGAACGCCAATACCGACTGGCGCTTGGGGTCTTTCTGGCGCAGTTGGTAGCTGACCACGCGGTCGTTTTCGTCGGTGATGAGACGGTGGCACAACAAGGTCGGGAAACCCAGCTGGCGCATCAGCGGCTGGGAGAATTCGTAGAAGGTGTCGGACAGGATCACCACCTGGAAGCGCTCGCGCAGCCAGTTGACGAACTCGATGGCACCGTCCAGCGGCTTGAGGGTGGCGATCACTTCCTGGATGTCGGCGAGCTTGAGCCCGTGTTCGTCGAGGATGCGCAGGCGCTGCTTCATCAGCACGTCGTAGTCGGGAATGTCACGGGTGGTGGCCCGCAGGGATTCAATACCGGTTTTTTCGGCGAAGGCGATCCAGATTTCCGGCACCAGCACCCCTTCCAGGTCGAGACAGGCAATTTCCACAAGACACTCCCATTAGATGTTGTTAGTTGAGCGAGCAAAAGGACTGCCGAACTCTAGCGATTCAAGCCCGCCGCCGCAACGCAGGGCGGATTTTGATACCATCGCTCCCCTATAGAGCGCTCAGCGCCATTGACCTGTAGGAACCGTCCTGATGAACCAAGCCTTCGATGTCGTTGAACTCGCCACGACCTATGCCAACAAGTCTGCCCAGGACATTCTCAAGCTGGCGTTCAGCCAGTTCGGTGATGACCTGTGGATTTCCTTCAGCGGCGCCGAGGATGTGGTGCTGGTGGACATGGCCTGGAAGCTGAACAAGAACGTCAAGGTGTTCAGCCTCGACACCGGTCGCCTGCACCCGGAGACCTACCGGTTTATCGAGCAGGTGCGCGACTTCTACAAGATCGACATCGAACTGATCTCTCCGGACCAGAGCAAGCTGGAACCCTTCGTCAAGGAGAAAGGCCTGTTCAGCTTCTACAAGGACGGCCATGGCGAATGCTGCGGCGTGCGCAAGATCGAGCCGCTGCGCCGCAAGCTTTCCGGCGTCAGCGCCTGGGCCACCGGCCAACGCCGCGACCAGAGCCCCGGCACCCGCAGCCAGGTGGCGGCGCTGGAAATCGACACCGCCTTCTCCACCCCGGAACGTACCCTGTACAAGTTCAACCCGTTGGCGCAGATGACCAGCGAGGAGATCTGGGGTTACATCCGCATGCTGGAGCTGCCGTACAACAGCCTGCATGAGCGCGGCTTTATCAGCATCGGCTGTGAGCCGTGCACCCGTCCTGTGCTGCCGAACCAGCACGAGCGCGAAGGACGCTGGTGGTGGGAAGAAGCCACGCAGAAGGAATGCGGGCTGCATGCCGGGAATATCATCAGCAAGGCTTGAAGTTGATGCTGTAAAAAATGTGGGAGGGAGCTTGCCCTGATGCTAGTCAGTTGAGGCTTTTTGTAGGAGCGAGCTTGCTCGCGAAAAACTCACAGGCGCCGCGTTCATTCAGGAAGCACGCGTTATCGTTGACGTTTTTCGCGAGCAAGCTCGCTCCTACAGGAGGCGATGTACGCTTAACTGACTGGTATTAGGGCAAGCCCCCTCCCTCATTTTGTTTTGGGTTGAGTGTTAGAGATGTACACATAGATGTAACCATCGGTGCCATTTATGTGTGCAATTTTTCTTCAGCCGCACCATAACGTAACACCTCCCCCCTCCCCTCGGTTGGCCTGGTGATTCACAGGCTGACAACGCAAAAATAAATAGCTGTTCAATCGGTCAATTTATATCTCTTCAAATTCAGCCAGTTATTTAACTAACCTATAAAAACGAAATTACCCAGGACTTTCATAGATCCAAAGCTGGCACGCATGTGGCTTAAGGTGAAATACGCCTTGTATACAATAAATACAAAACCTACATACACTTTGCCATCTGCAGCGCCTCGGCAGATGTGCCGGAGCCTGCCGGAATGCGTACAAGCCTCTCGAATAACATCGCACTGGATCTGCCCTCCTCCACCCTGAACCCGGACGCCGCAAGCCCCGGCCCCCTGGTGCTCAGCCCGCGCCTGCACAACAAGGACCTGGCGCCCACCAAGGTCGAAGGCCGACGCTGGGGGCGCTACAGCATCTTCGCGCTCTGGACCAATGACGTGCACAACATCGCCAACTATTCGTTCGCCATCGGCCTCTACGCGCTGGGCCTGGGCGGCTGGCAGATCCTGTTGTCCCTGGGCATCGGCGCGGCGCTGGTGTACTTCTTCATGAACTTGTCGGGGTATATGGGCCAGAAGACCGGCGTGCCGTTTCCGGTGATCAGCCGCATCAGTTTCGGCATTCACGGCGCGCAGATCCCGGCGTTGATCCGCGCCGTGATAGCGATTGCCTGGTTTGGTATCCAGACGTACCTGGCGTCGGTGGTTTTCCGCGTACTGCTGACGGCGATTCATCCGGGCTTTGCCGACTATGACCACAACTCGATCCTGGGACTATCGACCCTGGGTTGGGCCTGTTTCGTGGCGATCTGGTTCGTGCAACTGGTGATCCTCGCTTATGGCATGGAGATGGTGCGCCGCTATGAAGGCTTCGCCGGGCCGGTGATTTTGCTGACGGTGGCGGCGCTGGCCGGTTGGATGTACTTCCAGGCCGGCGGCCACATTGCCTGGTCGATCCGCGAACCGCTGAGCGGCGGCGAGATGTGGCGCAATATCTTTGCCGGTGGCGCGTTGTGGCTGGCGATCTATGGCACGTTGATCCTCAACTTTTGCGACTTCGCGCGCTCTTCGCCGTGCCGCAAGACCATCCTCGTCGGCAACTTCTGGGGCCTGCCGGTGAATATCCTGGTGTTTGCCGCCATCACCGTGCTGCTGTGCGGCGGGCAATTCCAACTCAATGGCCGAGTGATCGAAAGCCCGACTGAAATCATTGCAGCCATCCCCAATACCTTCTTTCTCGTGCTGGGCTGCCTGGCGTTCCTGATCGTGACCGTGGCGGTGAACATCATGGCCAACTTCGTCGCGCCGGCCTTTGTGCTGAGCAACCTGGCACCCAAATACCTGAACTTCCGCCGTGCCGGCTTGATCAGCGCCACCGTGGCCGTGCTGATCCTGCCGTGGAACCTCTACAACAGCCCACTGGTGATCGTGTATTTCCTCTCCGGCCTGGGCGCGCTGCTGGGGCCGCTGTACGGGGTGATCATGGTCGATTACTGGCTGATTCGTAAAAGCCAGGTGGACGTACCGCAGCTGTATAGCGAAAACCCGAATGGCGTTTATTACTACAGCCGTGGGGTGAATATGCGTGCAGTGGCGGCGTTTATTCCTGCAGCCGTGATCGCCATCCTGCTGGCGCTGTTGCCGGGATTTGCCAGCGTCTCGCCGTTTTCCTGGTTGTTTGGCGCCGGTATTGCAGGGTTGCTGTACCTGCTGATCGCCAAGCGCCAGCCGTTCTACGCCGATGTCAGCGGCGAAAGCATTGCCGTCGATAACGTCAGTCACTGAGTAAGGACCTTCCATGCGTATCCTCGTGGTCAACGTCAACACCACCGAATCCATCACTGAAACCATCGCTCAACAGGCGCGGTCCGTGGCCTCGCCGGGCACCGAGATTGTCGGGCTCACGCCCTACTTCGGCGCGGAATCGGTGGAGGGCAACTTTGAAAGCTACCTGGCCGCCATCGCCGTGATGGACCGGGTGATGGCCTACGACCAACCGTTCGATGCGGTGATCCAGGCCGGCTACGGCGAGCACGGCCGGGAAGGCTTGCAGGAGTTGCTGAATGTGCCGGTGGTGGACATCACCGAAGCGGCGGCCAGCACCGCAATGTTCCTGGGCCACGCCTACTCCGTGGTCACCACCCTGGACCGCACCGTGCCGCTGATCGAAGACCGCCTGAAACTCGCCGGCCTGTACCAGCGCTGCGCCTCGGTGCGCGCCAGCGGCATGGCGGTGCTGGAACTGGAGGAAGACCCGCTGGCCGCCATGGAAGCCATCGTGCGCCAGGCGGAACTGGCCATCCGCGAGGACAAGGCCGAAGTGATCTGCCTGGGTTGCGGCGGCATGGCCGGGCTGGATGAGCAGATTCGCCAGCGCACCGGCGTGCCGGTGGTGGATGGGGTGACGGCGGCGGTGACCATTGCCGAATCCCTGGTGCGACTAGGGTTGTCGACGTCGAAGATCCGCACTTACGCGACGCCACGGCCGAAGCAGGTGATTGGCTGGCCGACTCGGTTCGGCCGCTGACCGGCACCTGGTTTCAGATTGCGCTGAACCTCTGGCCCAGCTTCTTCTCGGCAAACTGCTCGATGATGAAATCCACAAACGCCCGGGTCTTGCCGGGCAGCAGTTTGTGCTCCGCGTAGTAGATGGAAATATTGCCGTCGTCGACACACCAGCCGGGCAACACGCGCACCACCGCGCCACTGTCAAGGAACGGCACGGCCATGGGCATGCTCACCAGCGCAATCCCCAGGCCCTGGGCGCTGGCACAGCAGGCGGCTTCGGAGTCGCTCATGGTCATGCCGGGCTTGAGCACCAGCGGGCGGTGTTCGCGCGCGACACTGGTCAATTGCCAGGACCGGATACGCCCGGTTTGCGGCGAGCGGATCAGAATGCCCTTGCAGCGCGACAAGTCTTCGGGCTCGCGCACCGGCGGGCGCTGCGCCAGGTAATCCGGCGAGGCCACCAACACCCGATGCGCCGGCGCCAGCTTGCGCGCCACCACCCCTTGGGGCAGCTCAAAACCGCCACCGATGGCGGCATCGAAGCCCTGGCCGATCAGGTCCACCTGGCGGTTGTCGAAATGCCAGTCCGGGCTGATATCCGGAAAGCGCGCCATGAACGCCCCCAGCAACGGCACCACGTAGCGATTGCCAAACACGGTGCCCATGCTGACCTTGAGCGTGCCCACCGGCCGGCCTTCGGCGCTGGCCAGGTTAGCCACGGCATTCTGGATGGTGGTGAGGCTGCCGCTGACTTCGGCCAGGAACAACTTGCCGGCTTCGGTCAGGGCCAGACGCCGGGTGCTGCGCTGGAACAGCCGCACGCCGAGGCGCACCTCCAGCTTGGCGACGCTTTTGCCGACCGCCGCCGGGGTCAGGCTCAGGTGCCGGGCCGCCTCGGCAAAGCTGCCGCCTTCGGCGCTGCGCACAAAGCATTCGATACTGCCAAAGCTTTCCATAACGCCACACTCTAAACTTTTGGTTTACACAGACTATAGCAATCACGGTCTACCGGCAGCGGCGAGCGAGGTCGATACTCGGCCCCAACAACAGGGCATTGCGCCTTGAATGACCAGGAGATCGACATGACCACACACAACCTCAGCGGCAAAGTCGCCTTGATCCAAGGCGGTTCCCGCGGCATCGGCGCCGCCATCGTCAAGCGCCTGGCAGCACAGGGTGCAGCCGTTGCCTTTACCTACGTCAGCTCGGCCGCCAAGGCTGAAGCCCTGCAGCACAGCGTGATCAGCGAAGGCGGCAAAGCCCTGGCGATCCACGCCGACAGCGCCGATGCCACTGCGATCCGCAACGCAGTCAACGCCACCGTGGAAGCCTTCGGCCGCCTAGACATCCTGGTGAATAACGCCGGCGTGCTGGCCATTGCACCGCTGGAAGACTTCAAGCTGGAAGACTTCGACCAGACCCTGGCGATCAACGTGCGCAGCGTGTTTATCGCCACCCAGGAAGCCGCCAGGCATATGGGTGAAGGTGGCCGGGTGATCAACATCGGCAGCACCAATGCCGAGCGCATGCCGTTTGGCGGTGGTGGCCCGTACGCAATGAGCAAGGCGGCGCTGGTCGGTTTGACCAAGGGTTTGGCGCGGGACCTGGGGCCGCGCGGCATCACCATCAACAACGTGCAACCTGGGCCGGTGGACACCGATATGAACCCGGCAAACAGTGATTTTGCCGAGAGCCTGATCGGGTTGATGGCGGTGGGCCGTTACGGGCACGTGGAAGAGATTGCCAGTTTCGTGGCATATCTGGCCGGGCCGGAAGCGGGGTATATCACCGGTGCCAGCCTGACTATCGATGGTGGCTTCAGCGCATAACCCAATGTGGGAGCGGCTTGCCCCCTCCCACCTGTTGACCTTGTTGGTTCAGGAGATGGGGGGTAGGCCATAGGCCGCCAGGTCGAAGTCCGCAAGCTTGCGGATGATCTGGTCGGCATGCTGGTACTTACTGTCGGCCATGGCTTCATCAGGGACGGCGATCGCGGTCATATGGGCAGCCTTCGCCGCCGTTACACCAAACGGCGAATCCTCGAACACCAGGCAATCCTCCGGGGCAACGCCCAGGCGGCGTGCAGCGGTGAGGAAGATGTCCGGCGCCGGCTTGGCGGCGCCGACTTCCGGGTCGTCAGCGGTGACGATGGTGTCGAACAACCCAAACCACTCGCGGTGCAAGGTGGTCTTGTGGCCAAACGAATTGCGCGACGAACTGGTGCCCACGGCAATCGGAATGTTGTGCGCCTTCAAGTGCCGCACCAGAGCTTCCGCGCCAGGCATGCCCAAGGCCTTGGGAAAGCGCTCGCTCATCAGCGGTTCGCGAATTTCGAGGAATTCAGACGGGGTAATCGGCAGGTCCAGCGCCTTGACCACATAGTCGGCCAAATCCTGGGCGCCGCGCCCGATGATGTGCTGCTTGATGCCCCAGTCGTAGGTTCGGCCGTAGCGTTCAGCGATGATCTGCGTGACTTCGGTGTAGATGCCTTCCGTATCCAGCAATAACCCGTCCATATCGAAAATCACGGCCTTGATCGGACCGACTGCGGTACGCGGTGCATTCATCACTACAAACCCTGGAAGAAGGACTAAATGGATTCAGCACAATAACGGCCTGGGTTACCTGCAAGCAACCTTCGCGGCCAGGTATTGAGTCGGCACAGGACTGCAGTCTGTGTGCGATCAGTGATTCATACCGGGCAACAGTTTTACCCGCCCGCCTGCGATGCGGCCGTCTAGGGTTTGTAGGAACAGAGCGTTCGGCCGATAGCTCTCCTTTGAAAAATACCCCTTGCAAACCTTATAAAAGACTTATTAACCTCTGATGAACTCAATCCACTGGACCCGAAAAACCGTCAAGCAATTGCTTCGATTGCATTCGTATCATCAGCAACAAGTACGCGATGCCGTCTTCGCGCTTGAACGCATGCCCGAGGCAGTCAACGTCAAGGCGTTGGTCAACCACCCCCACGGTTACCGATTAAGGGTGGGTCATTACCGAGTCCTTTTCGACTGGGACGGCAATATCCAGGTAGTCAGCATTCAAGAGGTCAAGAAACGTGACGAGCGAACCTACTGCCATACAGATCATCCACAATACGGAGGGCAAGCCAGCCTTCGTGGTAATCCCTTATGAACACTATCTGGCCCGGCAGAACGATCCAAACCTCATTCCCCACGCGGTGGTCAGCCGCCTGGTAGATGGAGCCACTCCGATCCGAGCCTGGCGCGAACACCTGAACCTGACCCAGGAAGAAGTCGCCCAACGCCTGGGCATTTCCCAATCCGCATTTGCCCAGCAAGAGGCGGTGAACAAACCTCGCCGGACGACGCGGGAAAAGATTGCCAAGGCATTTGGCATCAACGCCGTTCAACTGGAGCTATAGCCTCAAACGGGACAGTCCGCGCCTTCAGTCACCTAAAAGCGAAACCAAACATGCTCTATCGTCTAGCCGCAGACAGCCTCGTGCTGTTCCACCTGTGCTTCATCCTGTTCGTACTGTTTGGTGGGCTGCTGGCGCTGAAATGGCGCCCGGTTATCTGGCTGCACTTGCCCGCCGCTGCGTGGGGCGTGGCGGTCGAAGTGTTCCACCTGCCCTGCCCGCTGACCCGCTGGGAAAACCTGTTCCGCCACCTCGCCGGGCAGGACGGTTATGGCGGTGGGTTTATCGAGCATTACATCCTCACACTGATCTACCCGGCCGGGCTGACGCCACAGATCCAGCTGGGCCTGGGCGCATTGGTGCTGGCGATCAATATTGCGGTGTATGTGCGCTTGATCCGGCGTTACGTACAGGCTTGAGACAGCTTCACTGGTGAAGAATCAGACTCCCTCAGTCCCTTCACCGGCGCCACCATGTCCGAAGCCTTCGAAGTCCCCAGCCCCCACGAAAAACACCTCGAACACACCACCGAACACGCCCACGTCCACGGCGACAGTTTCGCCAGTCGCATCGCCGTCATGACCGCACTGATGGCCACCCTTGGCGCCATGCTCAGCTACCAGGCCGGCTCCACCGAGAGCGAAGCGGCGATGGACAAGAACAACGCGGCCATCATCAAGACCGAAGCCGCCAACCAGTGGAACTACTACCAGGCCAAGTCCAGCCGGCAGAACCTGGCGGAACTCGCGACCCATATTCCCGGTGTGGATGCCGCCCATTACAAGGATGAGATCGAGCGCTACAAAAGCCAGAAGGAAGAGGTACGCAAGCAAGCGGAGAAACTGGAGGCGACCTCAAAGGAATGGGATGAAAAATCCGAGCAGGCCCTGCACCAGCACCATCGTTGGGCCCAGGCGATGACCGCGATTCAGATCGCGATTTCGCTGGCGGCGATTACGTTGTTGACGAGGAGGGAGTGGTTGAAGCGCATGTCCTATGCGGCGGCGGGTGTGGCGGTGGTGTTAGGTAGCCTGGCGTGGTTGCATATCTGACAGGGGAAGATTGATTTCAATCCCTTGCCGGGGCGATTAAAGTGCAGCCCCCGAGAATTGAATCTCGGGCTTTAGTCCATGGAGTTTCCCAGTGAAGTACATCAGTAAAGTGGTTGCAGCAGCCGTTCTCGGTTTCACCCTCGCAGGTTGCACCGGCACCGCCATCAAATCCCCGCAATACGACAGCAGCCAATACACCGTCCTGGGCCACAGTGAAGCCAGCGCCACCGGCATCATGTTGTTCGGCGTGATCCCGATCGGCCAGAACAGCCGTTTCGTGCGCGCCCAGGATGCCGCCATCAAGGCAAAAGGCGGCGATGCGCTGATCAACACCCAAGTGCAGGAAAACTGGTTCTGGGCCTGGGTACTCAGCGGTTACACCACCAAGATTTCCGGTGATGTGATCAAGCTGAAAACCGCGCAGTAAAATCGCTCGGGCTTTCAACTGAGCCCGCGACGTATCATGGGCCAACCTTTCGAGGATGGCCCATGAACCTCAGTATCCTCTATGCACTCGCCGCCGCCGCCCTGTTCGGCGCCAGCACCCCGCTCGCCAAACACCTCGGCCTGGGCCTCTCGCCCGTGCTGCTCGCCGGCCTGCTCTACCTCGGCAGCGGCGTCGGCCTCGCCGGCGTGCGCCTGATCCGTGATCGTGGCTGGAAACCCAGCGGACTGACCCCATCGGAATGGCCCTGGCTGCTCGGCGCCATCGCATTCGGCGGCATCCTCGGGCCCGTCGCGTTGATGTTCGGCTTGAGCCGCACCGCCGGCGCAACCGCCTCCCTGATGCTCAACCTGGAATCGGTGCTGACCGCCGTTATCGCCTGGGTCGTGTTCAGGGAAAACGCCGACCGTCGCATCGTCCTGGGGATGATCGCCATCGTGCTGGGCGGCGTGGTGCTGTCGGGGGCCGACGGCGGTGGCACAAGCCATGACTGGACGGGGCCGCTGGCGGTTGCCGTGGCGTGCCTGTGCTGGGGGATCGATAACAACCTGACGCGCAAGGTGTCTGCATCGGACGCGCTGTTTATCGCCGGGGCCAAGGGGTTGATTGCGGGGCTGGTGAATGGCGGGTTGGCGCTTTATCTCGGGGCGCAGATCCCGGGCATGGCGCAGCTTGCACCTATCTTGCTGGTGGGTTTTCTGGGCTATGGCATCAGCCTGGTGATGTTCGTGCTGGCGTTGCGCGGACTGGGCAGCGCTCGCACGGGAGCCTATTTTTCCACCGCGCCGTTCCTGGGTGCTGCGATTGCGGTGCTGTTGTTGGGTGAGTCAGTGACGCTGGCGTTCTGGATTGCCTCAGCGCTGATGGCCGTGGGGGTTTGGCTGCACCTGACGGAGCGGCATGCCCATGAACATCAGCATGACGCGACGGAACACGGGCATCGGCATGTACATGATGAACACCATCAGCATGAGCACGGGTTTGCGTGGGATCCGGCGGAACCCCATAGCCATGGGCATGTGCACAGTCCGCTGAGGCACAGCCATGCGCATTTTCCGGATGTGCATCATCGGCATAGGCATTGAAGGGAGATGTATTGCGCAGCAGCAATAGATTTGAGCAACTTCCTACAAAGCTCTCAGAAGCGCCACTCTCCCACTTCAAAACCGCCCAACCTATAGTCCCTCGGTCGCTGAAATGGCGATCGGGTTTGGCGACTCGAGGATAAATCGACAGATGCCTCCCGGCGATTTGCGGGATGCTTCTGCGCGCAATAAGCTGCTCGATGGTAGCTGTGCGTGGGAGACCTTCGGGTCTGCCGGTTTTTCCGATTGTCCCGGTTCGCCAACCTGCGTACAGCTGCCACCCTTTTGTTTGGCGACAAATGTGTGGTTGCTACCCTTCGACAACCGGAGCTCCACATATGAACCAATACATGGCCCTAACCAGCAATGACAGTGCCACACCTGCGCTTTTTGTCGATACAACCGCACCACTGGAAATCCTCCTCGACGCCGCGACCTATCGACTGCGTGCCGTGACACAGGTCCTAGAGAACCTTGCGCTGCGCGGTGAAATAAATAGCGATGCGGTCGTACTCAGCGATTTTGCCTTACTGTGCTCAATCCCGTTACGCGATGGGTGTGACTTGCTGGACGTCATAGGGCGAAGGATGGATACGCCAAGCGAATGATTTGAATTAGGTTAGTGTTTCAAACCCCAGAAATCACAAAACCCCTGGTTTCTCTCGAAACCAGGGGTTTTGTTTACATCGAATTTGGCGGTGAAGGAGAGATTCGAAACTACCCGTTCTCGTTTTTTTGAACCAAGCCCCCCGGTTTATAAGGGCTGCAGCCCGGTGGTGCGCGCAGGATCTGTCCCATGGCAGTCCCATGGCTTAAATGCACCAGGTTGCAGAAAACGGTCACAACAGACGTTTTGAACGATTTATGTTGAGGCGTGGGAAAAAGGTAATTTTGGTAATGAGCTGCGAAAAACTGGATAAAGCCTAATAAAATCAGGTAGTTGATATAGTTTTACAGAGGTAATAATAAGGTAAGTAAATGGTTAGAAAATTACTTTCAGTGCTAGTAATGTCAGTGAGCCGCCAAACCCAGTAAAATGGGGACTTGAATAAAATATTACCTCTTTCGTTACCTTATATTACCCTCCATGGTAATGGCTGAAAGCCACGTCCTGTAAGGGCTCCAGCCCGTTCTGACATACCGATTACTAAAATTACCCTTTCCCCACCCCTCGCCTGAAAAATAGCCATGCGCTGACCTTTTTGGCGTTTTTTTTCCACACGCTCTTGATGGGTACTGACAACCGGAAATTGATGGCGATGCTGTGCAATGTCTCGGAATGCCGGAAACCCTTACAGGCTGGGCCTCACGGTCATTTTTACGTAGGGCTCGACAGCGGCTGGTATAGCCCTGAAATGAGCGGTTCCGAAAACGAAAACACCGCCTGCAGCAGGTTTTCATAACCATAGCCCCCGTAAACCGGGCACCTCGTCTAAGTGCCCCCTCCCCTGCCGCCCCCTGACGCATGTGCAAAGCCACTGCACTTTTTTGCAAAGCCTTGCACTCTGTGTAATTGCGAAACATCCCGCAGACCCCTCAGCGGGCTTGGGCGGGAGCCTCGCTTGCACCCACTAGCCGTTTGCACAAAAAAGGGACACAAAGCCCGTCGGCGGGAGGGGATAAGTGCTTTTCCAAGAGACTTTTTCTTTGAGTGCCTTGCAAAGCACGTCAGCACGAAGCCCATTGGAGGGAAGAGGACAAGTGGTTCTTAGGTAGTTTCGTCATCGAATCGGTGAAGAAGAAACTCGAGTGGGAAATTCGATAATGGCAAAAGGACAGGTGCTTGATCTATAGTCAGCGCATGCATGTGCCAACGGGGGTAAAAAATGGCTTTTCAAATGAATAAAGAAGACTTTCTTCTAAAGGCAGGTTATACGGAGAATGATTGGGACAAGTCCCTACTTAATTGGGAGCGGTTCATTGGCATCGCAATTCAGCATGAAAAAATGCGATCTACGCTAGCGCTATACGGCGGTGCTATTGCTAACCGGATTCAAGCGTTCGAGGGTGTTCACTCCGTTAGATGGAGAATTAAAGACACCTTTGCGCTATTAAAAAAAATCTTAAGAAAAAACCTTGAAACACAACCAAAGAGCAAATGGCAAACCATCGCACCCGAAAACTACAGGTCGGTTTTTTCTGACCTGATTGGTGTGAGAGCACTTCACTTATTGAAAGAAGAATGTATCGTCGTCGATAAACAAATACGTGAAACCTGGCACGTAGATGACATTACTATTTTTAAAAGAGATGGTGATACGGAAATATCCAAAATCATTGCACGCGGTGCTGCGGAGGAAATACATAGTGCAGGATACAGATCAATTCATTACGGTATCTCTTACAAACCTGAAAAAGAACCCATACTAGTTGAAATACAAGTCAGAACTATATTTCAAGAAGGCTGGAGTGAGATCGACCACAAGGTCAAATACCCTGACTTCTCCAATAACGAAATCCTGAAGTACTTTCTAAACGTATTTAACGGACTATCTGGAACCGCCGACGAAATGGGGTCATTTGTAATACTTCTAGACAATCTAATAAAGCAGCAAAGTGCCTCTTTGACCGAAAGCGAATTAGCCATATCAGTTAGAGATGCCGAATTAGAAAAGCTTCAAGAAGAAATCAACAAGCTCCGATCTGATGGGAAAGCGCCAGACGACTCAATTGACTCTCTTCAAACTAGCGTCGACAAGATCAAAGACCGGAACATATCACTCCCAAATAGCGCATTTCTCAATAGCATTTTAGCCCCGAGTTCACACGGCTTTAGCCAAGCAGCGGAGCAAGCACGCGCCATTATGTCCGGACTAAATATCAGCAGTGAACTCGCAGCAGCTATGAAAAACCAAAGCTCGATATACGCAGACGCGATTAAACGCCTAAACATGCCGAACGGAGCGATATCAGACGCCATACAAAACTTTACTCGGCCAAATGCTGCCATCTTAGATGCAATAAATGGAATGCGTGCCCCAATCGCAAACATTTCAGAGAAACTTCCAAAAAGAGACAACTCTCAAATTGAAGTATTAGCCTCCCCTGAAAACGTCGAGCCATCGCCATCTTCTTCGACTGACGACAACGAAAGCCTTCAAAACCCCAAAATCAAAGAGGATACTGAGTCCTCAAAAGCCACCGAAAACACGGAAAACTCAAGCAATACAGATCAGTCAAAAACATAACTATCTGCTACCAAACCTACTCATTTTACTGGCTTGTTATCTCAGGAAGACAAATGGATATTGAAACCTTCCACAATTGCCTCAGCTATCTATCTTTAGCACAAAGAGAAAAATCGAGTCTTGAACTGCTATTACCAATAGCAACTACGGCAATTGGCATTTTTATCGGCTTCGGAATAAATGTAATTCGAGATCGAAAAAAAGACGACAGCGCAGTAAAAAACAAAAAAATGTGTATCAACGAGGAGCTAGAACGAACGCGAAGTGAGTTGGAGCATATATTCAAAGAATGCATTAAAATTTACGACTCCGCGGCCGCACAGCAAGCGGTCTTAGGACACCAGATACCGGAAGAAATTGATACTCCTTTTCTACGCGAACACTTTGTAAGTATCGCACACCGCTATACCAAACTAGAAAGAGAAGCCCTTACTCAAATTGCACCAGCCGTTAAATACATTAATCATAGCCTGCACGCGTTCACTTCCACTTACAACAACCCTTCGAACACCAATCAGATAGCTATAGGTTCACTGAACATACTTAGCTGTACCATTCATGGTTACCAATGCCTTGAAGTGATAGCTCAAAAAGAAAAAAAATCGAAAAAAACAACAATTATTGAAATAGCAAACAAGCTAAGTATAACTTCCGCCTACGTGGATCACTTACGCAACACACCCAACTTATGATTTGCACAACCTTAAAAACCAATATCCAAAAGCGCCGAATTCAAGTATTAACACCACGACAAAGGTGCAACTTATACATCGAAACCACTGTATAAAACGAATCCAAACGGAGCATAAAAATGGACAAACAAAAAAAATGCATCTACTGCGGTAGTTTTGGTCCCTTCTCTGATGAGCATGTGTTTCCTGCCGGCATGGGCGGCGATGACAAAGACTATATCCTTATCGATTTAGTTTGCGTTGAGTGCAACACCGTGACCTTTTCAAAACTTGAACTATCACTAATGCGTAGATCGCCAACAGGACTTGGTAGAAATTTCATGCAGTCAAAATCTAGGGAGCGAGGTGGGCAAACCGCCAAGCCTTCAATAGAGACCAGAAATCGTTATGTTATAGACGAATTTGGCAGACTGCTTGAGTCAGAAGAAGACAAGAACGGGGTAGAAACCATATTAGCTCAGTGCTATTTCGAAGGTGAAAAAATATACTATACGGCTCAAGACTCACCACACCTAAAAAAAATGTATGACGCCCTCGAAATCGCATTGAGCAAGACTACAATCAACATGATCAAAAAAATAACCTCAAAGTCTTTTGAGGTTACAGTGTATGAGTGGACAAATGACAAGTACGAATTCCTAAAAAAAGAAACCGTTAATAAACCTCCCACCGTAGGAATATGGGTAGACTCCCCATCTGAAAAAACCCAAAATTTCAAGCCTCGCTTTTTCCAGAAGCTCAAGGGGCAGCTCGTACTAAAGACGGAAAACAATGAAGGCCATACTGCCCTTCTAAGAAATATGCGACGAACTCTTCCATCTATTCGACAAAAGCATGCTGATGTTCAACCTAACACTATAGAAAATCCGATAGTACAGGTAGAAATGGTCGTGGACATGCAAGAGACTGAACGAGCTATCGCTAAAATCGGTTTCAATTTTTTTATTCTTACCCTGGGAGAGTATGCGGCAAACGAAGCCGAGTGCAACGGTATTAAAAGTTCTATACTGAGAGGAACTCCGGAGCTGCCATCCTCGTCTTTTGGTGAGGACGCACAAGAAGTAATTTCAGATCTATTCGGTATACCTCCGCAAAAATGTCATTGCGTAATGCTGTTGGCAATCCCTTCGGGCTCTGACACTAGAGACATATATTTTAATGCAAAACTTTACGGCTCAGGGGCTCACAAAGTACTAATAGCAAGATCTACGAAATTCAGCGGATTGGAAGACCCCTTCTACTTTATAATCAATTATGAGACCAATAAGATTGAAAAGCTTTCAATGCTAGAGTACCAGTTAAAGCACGGAACATTAATTGACCGCTTTCAAACCAACTTGACCAGAGAAAAAGTTGATCACTTGCCAAAAACGTCATAAACATCGCCAAATGCCCCACACCACAACCAACACTTTTCCCACAAAGCCGTCGATTTACACTTCAAAAACTTATTATTTTACTGCGTGACGAGCTTCAACGCCGCCGCCAGTTTCTTTACCTCTGCACCTGCAATTTCAAATACATCCGAGTTACTTGGTACGGGTGTTGGCCCGTGGACATGCACAGTCCAGTTCATGATATGGGCCGGCCCCCGCGTATCCGAGACCATTGCCCTGGCATGGGAGGATGTGGATCTGGCGCAAGGGACCGTAACATTCCGCAGATCCAAGGTGCGCGGGGCTTACAGGGTGACGAAGACCCGGCGTTCAACGCGCAAGGTTCGACTACTCGTCCCGGCCTGGGATGCACTGCAGAAGATCGACGCACTGAATCGGAAAAGAAAGGCGGAAACCGTCGATATTGTCGAGCGGGACAACAAGACGGTACGGCAGCACAAGCTGCACTTTGTTTTCTTGAATACGAAAAGCGGATTACCGCACGTGAGCGACTTCGTGGTCAGGGATAGGTTTTTCAAGGCTCACTTGCTCGCGGCCGGGGTTCGCTATCGTGGGCCTGGCCAATGCCGGCACACGTATGCCAGTCAACTGCTGACCACAGGGATAGCGTCGATTGACTGGATCGCGGAACAGATGGGACACACCAACGGGAACATGATCCGTCAGCATTACGGGACGTGGATTAACGAGGATGGGCCGGATGTGGTGGGGATGTTGCAGTTAGCGTTAAAGCTCTGACTGCCACGTATCTGAACCGTCCTTCAAAGCTTCCAGCTGCACGGTGGCCACACCGTCAAAAAGGCTGTACAGCGCTTCAACGGTGCGCGGATTGAGCGCACCGCACACATCTAGACCTTCCACAAACCCCTCGGCGCGTTCCAGTGCCCGATGCACTTCGTAGGCACGCTCGGCACGCCCCAAACGCGCCAGGTGTTTTTCGGTATGACTGCGCACCCGCGTCGGAAGCACGATACCAGACAGCGGATCAGCGTCAGTCATCACAACCATCCGGTTTGACGGCCTACTTCTAACCGCTGGCTCAAGTCTCGCCCCTGTTCTGGCGTCAACACACCCGCCACAAGCAGCCCCCACAGAAAACCACGCAACTGGTTCTGAATACTTAACATGCCGTTATGGTTCAACACTTCGAATCGGAAGTCTTCGACCTGAGGCCGTAAAAATGGCAGCTGCTCAGCAGGGTCCGCTAAGGCAATCAAGTCATTGAAATACCGATTAGCGCTATCAATGGCGGCGGGGTCAGTCAATCTTTCGTACACAGGTCACCTCCTTTCAAAATGTTGGGCTGTGCGCCAGACCTAATGTAGGGGGTTCTGATAGACCAGAATAGGGGGGATTCGTAAACAGTAGGTATAAAAAAGCCCCCGATCCTAGGCGCAAGGAGGGGGCCGTTTCAACGTTTGTCACAGTTAGCTCAGGCACTTGAGCGACACATCACTCTAGCCTTACTAAGATTTACCTAGTACGTAAATCGGCCCAACCTCAGCCACTCCGTAGGAATGACGACTCCCCGCCACTACGGCTACAAGCTTCCAACCAGCAGCCAACAGTTCATCCACCTCTTCCACGTTCGACGCCTCAATAACTTCTACTACCTCATGCATCTGCATAGTTACTGCCTCCTTTGATGATGGCTCATTGTAATCACAGCAAGCCAGCCCAGGGCCGGTTTTTTGTTCGCCCCATCGCGGCCTTACGGGAATCGTATACGCATCGATGTCAATTGCGGGACTGGCATAGGTGACTGGTCTAGCCACCGGTGAGCAAGCTACTGAGGCGGGACGTGAGGGAATCCAAGACAGCCCTGGACCGGAACGACGGCGAGGTTCGGCTACATCAGCAGAAGACGATAGCGCTTGATTGAGAACTACAGATAGTGTTGCTGCTTTCATGATAAGACCCCATGTGAGCCAAGTTGAATGGCTCTATCAGTCTGAGGCCGTCTATCAAAGGCAATTTATTCAGACTTTCCGAAGCGCGCATTTTCCCGTTGTGCGCGCTCCCGATAAACACTGATCAAGCAAACCATCAGCAACAACCAGGTTCCTAAAAGCCCCCAGCGCAGGCCGATAGGCCACTGGGCTGGATCAAAATCAAACTGGGCTCCAACTGACAGGTACAACATCAAGGCCAATAGAAGGCCGTCACGGCAGAGTTTTATCAACACGGCGTGCTCCTAATTTGGGATCTATTGGTGATCGTAAGCCGAGTACGCGATAGGCACCAATATGCACCATCTGTCCCAGATCTGTCCCATATGGCCATTTTTCAGACGCCAAAAACCACAAACCCCCGACTTTCTCTAGGAAAATCAGGGGCTTGCGTTTTCAGAATGTGGCGGTGAAGGAGAGATTCGAACTCTCGATACAATTTCTTGTATACACACTTTCCAGGCGTGCTCCTTAAGCCACTCGGACACTTCACCGTATCTCGTCAAACCAGTTCAGTCTGTCGAGGCGCGCTAATGTAGTCGAAAGCCTTTCTGATGGCAAAGGTTTTTTTTAGAATTTTCATGCGGTTAGATGGGTATGCCGGGATGTGCCCGGCGAGGGGTGGTGATTCTGCCATTCTTGGGCATGGGCGGCCTGTGTCTGGGGTCGGTGTTGCGCCCTGCCCCAGGCCTTCCGGCGCTCTCCTTGCGGGGAAAGTCTGACTGGGTAGTCAGTCACGGCGCTTTACCGGGGCGGGCGTGGTGGGTAACGTCTGCGCATGCGCCTTTATAAACAGCCTCTCTACAACAAATCCTACAAGGAACCGCGTCATGAGTGAGTTGATTGCTTACCACCTCGAAGACGGTATCGCGACCCTGACCCTGAGCAACGGCAAGGTGAATGCCATTTCTCCGGATGTGGTCAGTGCGTTTAATACAGCGCTGGACCAGGCCGAGAAAGATCGGGCGGTGGTGATCATCACCGGCACGCCGGGGATCCTGTCGGGTGGTTATGACTTGAAGGTAATGACAGCCGGCCCTAAAGAAGCCATCGGCCTGGTGACGTCGGGCTCGACGTTGGCGCGTCGCCTGTTGTCCCACCCGTTCCCGGTGATTGTGGCGTGCCCTGGGCATGCGGTGGCCAAGGGTGCGTTCCTGTTGTTGTCGGCGGATTATCGGATTGGGGTGGAAGGCCCGTTCAGCATTGGCCTGAATGAGGTGGCGATCGGCATGACCATGCACCACGCCGGTATCGAGCTGGCGCGGGAGCGTCTGCGTAAGTCGGCGTTTCATCGGTCGGTGATCAATGCCGAGATGTTTGACCCGCAAGGCGCGTTGCAGGCCGGTTTCCTCGACAAGGTGGTGGCACCTGAAGAGCTGCAGGCGGCGGCGCTGGAAGCGGCACGTCAGTTGAAGAAGCTGAATATGAACGCCCATAAGCACACCAAGCTGAAGGTGCGTAAGGCGCTGCTGGAGGCGTTGGATGAGGCAATCATCCAGGATCAGGGGCATATCCTGAGTTAAGCCCTACAACCGAAACATCGAAGCCCGACCTTGCGTCGGGCTTTTTCGTACAAATGAATCCGAAACATCTTTAGCCGCTCTAGCCTGCCTATATCGGCACATATTGAAACATGTGCTTAAACATCGCCTATCTCCTACCTCTTTACGGGTAATTGCCGAACTCAGTGCACATCCGTACACTGCGCCACCTTTTATCCCGATGGGCCGTGTCGATGCTTTTTCTGTTACGCATGTTATTGATGGGCCTGCACTTTATGGTGGCCGGTGTACTGGGCGTGCTGCTCGGGACCTGCCGGCCGTTCAACCCGGACAACAGCCGCTTGTGCGCGCGTCTCTATGCGCTGCCAGCCATGTGGATCCTGCGCCTGAAGGTGAAGACCGATGTCGACTCCCTGCGCAACAAGCCTGGTACGTGTGTGATCATCGCCAACCACCAGTCCAACTATGACCTGTTTGTGCTGGGCACCGTGGTGCCCCATCGCACTGTGTGTATCGCCAAAAAGAGCCTGAAATGGGTACCGCTGTTCGGCCAGTTGTTCTGGCTGGCGGGCAATGTGCTGATCGACCGCGGCAATGCGCACAAGGCACGTCGCGCGATGCTCACCACCACTCATACGTTGCAGCATCAGGACACGTCGATCTGGGTGTTTCCGGAAGGCACGCGCAACCTGGGCAAAGGCCTGTTGCCGTTCAAGAAAGGCGCGTTTCATATGGCCATCGCCGCTGGCGTGCCCATCGTGCCGGTGTGTGTCAGCAATTACGTCACCCATATGAAGCTCAATCGCTGGAACAGCGGTGATGTGCTCATACGTTCGTTGCCGCCGATTCCCACTGTGGGCCTGACTTCGGATGACATCCCGCAGTTGATGCAGACCTGTCAGGCGCAGATGAATGAATGCATCGCTGCGATGGATCGCGACGTGCAATCTGCCTGAACCCCTTGTTTACGGGTGCTTCGTGCGCCGACGCAAACAGGCGTGCTCGCCACAAAAAGCACATGCCTGCAACAGGAACAATGGAACGCCATTCAAGCTAAGCTGCCCAACACCTGTCCTCCTAATAAGAAGTGATCAGCACCATGGGTAGAGTTGTTGCGGCCGCCGTGTACAGCGCCGGAAAGAAAGTCACTGATATCACCCTCGACGAAGGCGCGGCCTGGGCCGCCAAACCCGGGCATTTTGTGTGGATCGGCCTGGAAGAGCCCAACGCGCAGGAGCTGGCCAACCTGCAACGCCAGTTCAACCTGCATGAACTGGCCATCGAAGATGCCCTGGAAAAACACAGCCGCCCCAAGCTGGAAACCTTCGGCGACGCACTGTTTATCGTCACCTATTCACCGGTGCGCGAGAACGGCAAGCTGGAGTTTATCGAGACCCATATCTTCGCCGGCAACGGCTACATCATCACTGCGCGTAACGGCCATTCGGCGTCCTACGGCTTTGTTCGGCAACGCTGTGAGGCTCGGCCGCTATTGCTGGAGCATGGGGAAGATTTCGTACTCTATGCCCTGCTGGATTTTGTCACCGAGAACTACCAGCCGGTCAGCGAGGCGATCCACGCCGAGATCGATGAACTGGAGCACAACGTGCTGTGCAGCTCGCTGAGCGAGCGCGATATCCAGAAGATCCATGGCCTGCGCCGCGACGTGCTGCGACTCAAGCGCTATGTGGCGCCGATGGTGGAGATCAGCCAGGAACTGCAGAAGCTGAGCTTCCCGTTTATCGACAAGAACATGCGCCCGTATTTCCGTGACGTGCAGATCCACGTCACGCGGCAGATGGAAGACCTCACCACCCTGCGCGATATCGCCAGCCAGACCATCGAGATCGGTGTATTGCTCGAAGCGTCGCGCCAGAGCGTGGTGCAGCGCAAGTTTGCCGCGTGGGCGGCGATCCTGGCGTTCCCCACCGCGGTGGCGGGGATTTATGGGATGAACTTCCAGAACATGCCCGAGCTGCAATGGCACTACGGCTATTTTGCTGTGCTCGGGTTTATTGCGTTCGGTTGCACGGGCTTGTGGGCCAGTTTCAAGCGCTCGGGCTGGCTTTAAACCCGGGCCTCAGGCTTGTGCGCCACGAAGCGCATCATCCATTCCGCCACGGTCACGCCGTGGTGGTCGCGCGCCAGGCTGGCGACGCCGTTTGTGTAGACTTTTTCACCCAGGGTCGTCTGAAGAATCTCCAGCAACTCGCGGGAATAATCATGGATAAATTCCGGGTGCCCCTGGAAGCACAGCACCTGGTCGCCGATGTGATAGGCGGCGAACGGGCAAAACTCGCTGGAGGCGATGACCGTGGCATTGTCCGGCAAGGTGGTGACCTGGTCCTGGTGGCTGATCAATAGCGTCAGCTCTGGCACTTCAGGGCTCATCCACGGCGCCTTGGTATCCAGTTTGTAATCGTGAATGCCCATGCCCCAGCCCTGGCCGGCGCGCTCGGCCTTGCCGCCCAGCAGCAGCGCGAGCAATTGATGGCCGAAGCAGATGCCCAGCAACTTGTCGCCGCGCTCATAGCGTTCGAGCAGGTAGGTCTTGAGGGTCTGGATCCAGGGGTCGGTGCCGAAGGAATCGGCCTTGCTGCCGGTCACCAGGTAGGCGTCGAACACTTCGTCGTCCGACGGGTATTCGCCCTGCACCACGTTGTACACAACGAATTCGGCGGCAATCGGCTGCTTGGAGAACAGGCGCTTGAACATCTGCCCGTAGCCTTGGTATTGATCGATCAAGCCTGGACGCAGGATATCGGTTTCCAGGATACAGACGCGTAGCGACATAAAAAATACCTGACACGGTGATGGGAATAATGCACACCCCAGAGCCTGCCTTGAAATACCCTGACAAGGCAAGCCCTGTACATGCCCAAAACCGTCAGAAGGTCGTGTTCTGCGCAGCTTTGTCGAGCAACAACGCCGGCGGCGAGAACCGCTCCCCATACTGTTCGGCCAGGTAGCGGGCGCGGGCGATGAAGTCATTGAGGCCGTACTGGTTGATAAACTGCAACGCGCCACCACTCCAGGCGGCAAAACCGATCCCGAAGATCGACCCCACGTTGGCATCCGCGGTGGACATCAACACGCCCTCCTCCACGCAGCGCACGGTCTCGATGGCCTGGATAAACAGCAAACGGTCGCGCACATCCTGCGCTGAAATGCGCTGGTCGGCTCGCTCAAAGCGCGCTTTCAATTCAGGCCACAAATGCTTCTGCCCGCCCGCCGGGTACTCGTAGAAACCTCCCCCCGCGGCCTTGCCCGCGCGTTTGTACTCGTTCACCAACAGATCAATTACCACCGTGGCCGGATGGGTTGGGACTGTTTTACCTTCAACCTGCAGATCCTTGGCAGCCTGTTGTCGGATATGGCTCATCAGGCTGAGAGACACTTCGTCGGACACCGCCAGCGGCCCCACCGGCATACCCGCCTTGCGCGCCTCGGTCTCGATCATCGGCGCAGCCACGCCTTCGCCGAGCATGGCGATGCCTTCATGGGTGAAGGTGCCGAACACCCGCGAGGTGAAGAACCCGCGACTGTCGTTGACCACGATCGGAGTTTTCTTGATTTGCAGGACGAAATCGAACCCTCGGGCCAGGGTTTCTTCCGAAGTGCGGGCGCCCTTGATGATTTCCACCAGGGGCATCTTGTCCACCGGGCTGAAGAAATGCAGGCCGATGAACTTGCCTTGATCCGGCACCGCCGTGGCCAGGCCGCTGATGGGCAAGGTAGACGTGTTGGAGGCGATCACCGCGTCGGCGCCGACCACATTGTGTGCGGCAGCCGAGACCTTGGCCTTGAGTTCACGGTCTTCGAACACGGCCTCGATGATCAGGTCACAGCCGGCCAGATCAGCATCCGAAGCCGTAGGATGAATCCGCGCGAGGGTGGTTTCGCGCTGCTCAGCGGTCAATTGCCCACGGCTGACCTTCTTGTCCAACAGCGCCATCGAATGCGCCTTGCCCTTCTCGGCGGCCGTCAGGTTGATGTCCTTGAGCACCACATCGATACCGGCGCAGGCGCTGACATAGGCGATGCCTGCGCCCATCATCCCGGCGCCGAGCACCCCGACCTTACGCGTCACGTAAGGTGCAAAGCCCTGAGGCCGCGAGCTGCCGGCGTTGATTTCATTGAGTTGGAACCAGAAGGTGCCCATCATGTTTTTCGCCACCTGCCCGGTGACCAATTCGGTGAAGTAGCGGGTTTCAATCACATGTGCGGTATCGAAATCCACCTGCGCGCCTTCCACGGCGGCGCAGAGGATTTTCTCCGGGGCCGGAAAGCAGCCGTTGGTTTTGCTGCGCAAAATCGACGGTGCGATGGCGAGCATTTGCGCCACTTTCGGGTGAGACGGCGTACCACCGGGAATCTGATAGGCCTTGTTGTCCCACGGCTGCCTGGCCTGCGGATTGGCGAGAATCCATGCGCGGGATTTGGCCAGCAGCTCAGTGCGATCCGCCGCCAGCTCATCGACCAACCCGGCTTGCTGCGCTTGCTGGGGCCGGACTTTCTTGCCTTCGAGCAAATACGGCAAGGCCTTTTCCAGCCCAAGCATGCGCACCATCCTCACCACGCCACCGCCGCCTGGCAGCAGGCCAAGGGTGACCTCCGGCAAACCGAGTTGCACCGACTTGTCATCCAGCACGACGCGGTAGTGACACGCCAGGCAGATCTCCAAACCGCCGCCGAGGGCTGCGCCATTGACGGCGGCCACCACCGGCCTGCCGAGGGTTTCCAGGCTGCGCAGTTGCGCCTTCAACACCAGGACGCTGTCGTAGAAATCCTGGGCGTGGGCCTTGTCGACCTTGATCAGTTCATTGAGGTCGCCGCCCGCGAAAAAGGTCTTCTTCGCCGAGGTGATAACCACGCCGGCAATGTCGTCCTTTTCCGCCTGCAGGCGTGCGACGGTGGCCGCCATTGCCTCACGGTACGCGGCGTTCATGGTGTTGGCGCTCTGGCCGGGCATGTCGAGGGTCAGCACCACGATCTGGTCCTGGCCTTTTTCGTAACGAATGGCATCGGTCATGACAACTTCCTTGGCTCAGAGGCGTTCGATAACGGTGGCGATGCCCATACCGCCGCCAACACACAGGGTGGCCAGGCCGTAGCGCTGCTGGCGCACCTCCAGTTCGTCGAGCAGGGTGCCGAGGATCGCGCAGCCCGTGGCGCCCAGCGGGTGGCCCATGGCGATGGAGCCGCCGTTGACGTTGACGCGCGCGGCGTCGATGCCCATGTCCTTGATGAACTTGAGCACCACCGAGGCAAAGGCCTCGTTGACCTCGAACAGGTCGATGTCCTCCACGTGCAAACCTGCCTTTGCCAGGGCCTTGCGCGTGGCCGGCGCCGGCCCGGTCAGCATGATGGTCGGGTCGGTACCGGTGACCGCCGTGGCAACGATGCGTGCCCGCGGTTGCAGGCCCAGCTCGCGGCCCTTCGCTTCGGAGCCGATCAACATCAATGCGGCACCGTCGACAATGCCGGAGCTGTTGCCTGGTGTGTGGACATGGTGGATGCGTTCCACATGGCTGTAGACCCGCAACGCGGTGGCGTCGAAGCCCATCTGCCCCATCATTTCGAAGCTGGGCTTGAGCTTGCCCAGGCCTTCGAGGGTGGAATCGGCGCGAATGAATTCATCATGGTCCAGCAGCACGATGCCGTTCTGGTCCTGCACCGCGATCAACGACTTGTTGAAGGAACCGTCTGCACGCGCCCTGGCGGCTTTCTGCTGGGACTGTAGGGCAAAGGTATCGACATCCTCGCGGGTGAAACCTTCCAGGGTGGCAATCAGGTCGGCGCCAATGCCCTGGGGCGTGAAGTGACTGTGCATGTTGGTCTGCGGGTCGAGCACCCAGGCCCCGCCATCGCTGCCCATGGGCACGCGGGACATGGACTCCACACCGCCGACCACCACCAGGTCCTCAAAGCCGGAACGCACTTTCATCGCGCCGAGGTTAACCGCCTCCAGGCCCGAGGCGCAGAAGCGGTTGATCTGTACACCGGCGACGCTGACGGCCCAGTCCGCCACCAGGGCGGCGGTCTTGGCGATGTCGGCGCCCTGGTCGCCCACCGGGGTGACGCAGCCGAGCACGATGTCATCCACCTGTTGAGTGTCGAGGTCGTTGCGTTGCCCCAGCGCGGTGAGCAGGCCGGCCACCAGGTTTACCGGCTTGACGCTGTGCAGGGCGCCGTCGGCCTTGCCTTTGCCGCGGGGCGTGCGTATCGCATCAAAGATCAAAGCTTGGGTCATGACGTCCTCGAACCATTGCGCAGTAATGCCCTTACCTTAGGCCCGATTGACACGGTTTCAATGACGGATGCGCTCATTGCTTTTGACCGCCACGCTCGGACGAACGGTAGGCACCTAAGGTAATTGCTGGATTAATCGTTTTAGCTGTCTAGCCAAGGCATTGGCGCCAAGATGGCGTTATGCCTCATGCCTTTTTAAGCTGAAATGCTGATTAGGTGATATGAAATGGGTCTAAGCCGCGCAGAACGAGGGCTCTAAGGTTCAATCAGTAAGAAGTTGCTGCCGGGTTTTGCTGGAGCAGCTGTAAGAAAAGCGACACGTCACATTGCGATACTCATATTCAACGGCACGCATTTGACGCTCAGGAATAACAACAAAAGGCAGTCAGCCATGTTTAAACATTCGAAAGTACGTCAGGCAGGACTTATTCTGTTCGCCACCACATTGATTCTGATCTTGCCCAACTTGACCAAGGTCATTGGGTGACCTCTTCTTGAGCCTGTTCTTACCTCAGGATTACCGCTTTTGGCAGCACCTGCCGGGACTTCGTGCATAGCGATCCTGTTGCAGGGGCTGCCTTTTTATCTGCACTTTTCCGCTATCGTGGGCCCTATCGCCACTTAACACGGGGCCGCCGTCTTGAAACCGATCTTCGCATTCCTTGCCTTGTTGCTCGCCCTGCCCGCTTCGGCGGCGCAATTGACCGTCGAGCTGGATCACAGCCGCAAGACCTGGCAGACCGCCGACCTGCTCAAGCATCCGGACGCGCAGACAGTGCAGGTCGTCGATGACGTTTCCTACAAGCGCAACATGACCTATCGCGCAGTACCGCTGGCAGTGCTCCTGCCGGGCCTACAGCCCGATAATCATCTGCAAGCCGTTGCCCTGGATGGCTTCGCCGCCGAACTGACGGCTGCACCGTTGCTGCAAAAAAACGGTGCCCGCGCCTGGCTGGCCGTGGAAGACCCGGCCCACCCATGGCCCCCATTGGCAGACGGCAAGCCGAGTGCCGGGCCGTTCTACCTGGTGTGGACCGATCCGCAGGCCGGGCATATCAGCCCGGAGCAGTGGCCGTTCCAGATCTGCGCGATCAAGCAGTTGAAGACGGTGGCCGAACGTTTTCCGGCGCTGCTGCCCGACCCGACGCTGGCTGCGAATGATCCGGTCAACCAGGGCTTTGCGCTGTTCCAGAAGAACTGCCTGGCCTGCCACCGCCTCAATGGCGCCGGCGACGCACAGGTGGGGCCGGACCTGAATGTTCCCTACAACCCTACGGAATATTTCAGCGGCGACTTCATCAAGCGCTATATCCGCGACCCGCAGAGCCTGAGGCACTGGCCGCAGGCAAAGATGCCAGCGTTCGCCGCCAGCGTGTTGCCTGACAGCGAGCTGGAATTGCTGGTGGGGTACTTGAAGCATATGGCGGGGCGTAAACAACACCCCTGAACCCAGCCTGATCTCGGTGGCGAGCGGGTTATTGCTGCTGGACCAGGACCACCGGCGTCGGCGCCACGAACACCTTGGCATGCATCTGCTCATGCCCTCCGCCACGGCGCATACCGCGTACCGGGCAAGCGTCGAGGTAGTCCAGGCCCACGGCCAGTTTCAAATGCCGCTCCGGCCGGGCCAGTTGGTTGGTCACGTCAAAGCTGTACCAGGCGTCATCCAGCCAGGCTTCGGCCCAGGCGTGGCTGGCCAGGTGAGTGCTGTCTTCCGTGTACAAATACCCAGACACATACCGCGCAGGAATGCCCAGGCTGCGCGCGCAGGCCAGGAACGCATGGGTATGGTCCTGGCATACCCCCGCCCGCCCTGCGAAGGCCTGGGCGGCGCAGGTGTCGACTTCGGTGGCGCCGGGCGTGTAGACCATCGACTGGTTGAGGGCGTGCATCAGGTCGATCAGGGCCGTGCGATCACGACGCTGGTGGCAATGCTGTTGCGCAAAGGCGCGCAGGGCGTCGTCGGGCTCGGTCAGGCGGGTGCAGCGCAGGAACGGAAAGGCTGACTGGCTCTCGTGTTCAGCCTCACGCAGCTCATCGATATCCACCTGGCCACGGGCGCCAATGATGATGGCGTCGTGGGGTTCGTCCAGGGTCAGCACGTGCAGGATGTTGCCGAACGGGTCGATCTGCGCGCGCACCGGGCGAGGCAGGTCCAGTTGCCAACTGAGCACATGCTGGCGCTCGCTGTCGTGGGGCGTGAGGCGCAGGTACTGGATGCTGGCGCGTACCTGGTCTTCGTAGTGGTAGGTGGTTTCGTGGCTGATGGAGAGTCTCATGCGGCCTCCAGGTAAGAACTGTAGATGGCGTCGCCCAACTGGCGGACCAAGGGGATAAAGTCGGTCAGCCAGGCGTGCAGGCCTTCCTCGAGGATTTCATCGATCGCGGTAAACCGCAGGCGCGCGTCCATCTCGGCAGCCAGGCGCTGGGCCGGACGGCCGTTGATGCCGGGCAGGCTGGCGAGGATCTGGTCGATCTCTTCGCTGCAGGCCCGCAGGGAGCGCGGTACATCGGCGCGCAACAGCAACAGCTCCGCGACTTGCCGGGCACCTGGGGCGTCGCGGTAGATCTCGGTGTAGGCCTCGAACGACGATAACGCGCGCAGCAAGGCACTCCATTGATAGTAAGCGTGGGCGGTGCCATCGGTAACGGCTTCGGCCTGGTCGCCGGCCATTTCATAGCGCGCATCCAGCAGCCGCAGGGTGTTGTCGGCGCGCTCGATAAACGTACCCAGCCGAATAAAACGAAAGGCGTCATTGCGCATAATGGTGCCGTAGGTCGCCCCCCGGAACAGATGGGAACGCTCCTTGACCCACTCGCAGAACCGGCTCATGCCGTAGCGGCTGAGGCCCTGCTGTGAGATTTCGCGAATCTCCAGCCAGGTTGCGTTGATGTTTTCCCACATGTCGGCAGTGATTCGCCCACGCACAGCATGGGCGCTGGCCCGCGCGGCACCGAGACAACTGTAGATGCTGGCCGGGTTGGCCGCATCCAATGCGAAGAAATGCAACAGGCGTTCGGCGTGCAATTCGCCGTGGCGCTCGCGGTAATCATCCAGCGTGCCGGTGATCAACAGCGGCATGGCCAGTTCATGCAGGCCATCACCGCGCCCATCCTGGGGCATGAGCGACAGCGAATAGCTGACATCGAGCATGCGCGCGAGGTTTTCCGCGCGTTCCAGGTAGCGCGACATCCAGTACAAATCCGAGGCAGTTCTACTCAACATGGCATCAGTCCTCGACCACCCAGGTGTCTTTGGTGCCGCCGCCCTGGGACGAATTGACCACCAGCGACCCTTCACGCAGCGCGACACGGGTCAAACCGCCGGGTACCACACGGGTTTCCTTGCCGGACAACACGAACGGGCGCAGATCAATATGGCGCGGCGCAATGCCGTTTTCGACAAAGGTCGGGCAGGTGGATAAACACAGGGTTGGCTGTGCGATATAGGCGTGGGGCTTGGCCTTGATACGCGCGCGGAAGGCTTCGATTTCCGCGGCCGTGGACGCTGGCCCCACCAGCATGCCGTAGCCGCCGGAGCCCTGGGTTTCCTTCACCACCAGGTCCGGCAGGTTGGCCAGCACGTGGGACAATTCGTCGGGCTTACGGCACTGGAAGGTGGGAACGTTCTGCAGGATCGGTTCTTCGTCCAGGTAAAAACGGATCATCTCGGTGACGAAGGGGTACACCGACTTGTCATCCGCCACCCCGGTGCCGATGGCATTGGCCAGCACCACATTGCCCGAGCGATACGCCGCCAGCAGGCCGGGCACGCCGAGCATGGAGTCGGGGTTGAAGGCCAGCGGGTCGAGGAATGCGTCGTCGAGGCGACGGTAGATCACGTCCACGGCTTTGGGGCCGTCGGTGGTGCGCATGAACACACGGTCATCGCGTACGAACAGGTCCGCGCCTTCCACCAACTCCACACCCATTTCCCGGGCTAAAAATGCATGCTCGAAAAACGCGCTGTTGAAGCGCCCCGGGGTCAGTACCACCACGCTGGGATTATCCAGGGGGCTGGCGCTTTTCAGGGTATCGAGCAGCAGGTTGGGGTAATGATCGATCGGCGCGATGCGCTGGGCCGCGAACAGCTCGGGGAACAGGCGCATCATCATCTTGCGGTCTTCGAGCATGTAGCTCACGCCGCTGGGTGTACGCAGGTTGTCTTCCAGCACGTAGTAGGTGCCGTCGCCGTCGCGTACGAGGTCGACTCCGGAGATGTGGGAATACAGGTCGCGGTGCAGGTTCAGCCCCTGCATTGCCAACTGGTATTGCTCGTTGGCCAGTACCTGTTCGGCGGGAATGATCCCGGCCTTGATGATGCGTTGTTCGTGATAGAGGTCGGCGAGAAACATGTTCAGCGCCTTGACCCGCTGGATGCAGCCACGCTCGACCATCCGCCATTCGCTGGCGGGAATGCTGCGGGGGATGGTGTCGAACGGAATCAGGCGCTCGGTGCCCTGCTCGTCGCCGTAAAGCGTGAAGGTGATCCCGGCGCGGTGAAACAGCAAATCGGCTTCGCGCCGGCGCTGGGCCAGCAGTTCAGCGGGGGTGTCGGCCAACCAGCGGGCGAACTCGCGGTAGTGAGGGCGAACCTGCCCTGCCCCATCGTACATTTCGTCGTAATAAGTGCGGATCATGCCGTACTCCTTGTCACCCGGACGCGAGAACCATCGCAAGGCCCGTGCCAGCGGCATAAACACTTAAAAATCAGTGAGTTGAATATAAGCAAAGACCTGATCGCACCGTCCTGGTGCGCGGAATCCCCACTGCACTGCCGCACGCTTCATGGCAATGCAGGCTTTGGCTATCAACAGCATAGTCAGAGTTGATTTCACTGCCCGTGCCAGCCTGCGGATAATTCTCCCCATCCGCTGAACAGGACACGTCCTACAGCCTTACCCATCCCGCACTCGGTACCTTGAAGCTCGTGTACTGACCGGCTCCTTCGGTCTTCCCTTTCAGCCACCCTTTTCGGGTGGCTTTTTTTTTGTGCGGGAAAGGGCAACGGTAGTTCCGGAAATTTTCACACAGCACATACAAAATCGGCCGACCCCAGGGTCAGCCGATACGCTGTGTTGCTCATACAATGGCGCTACATGGGTAACCCACGCACCTCCTGCTTGACGCCCCAACCTTCGATGATTCCGCCCAGCGGCTCGACCACCGCTTCAAAGTCCTGCTCGAAGTCTCCTATGCCATCGTAGGTTGCAAACATGATCTTGCTCAGTTCCAGGTACCAGGCGCCATCGTCGCGCGCACTGACCTGGGCATTCAGGGACTCACCACGAAATTCACCCGCAGCCCTGCGCGCCCGTTCCTCATCCGGGAAAATGGCGTAGAACTCAATGGGGTGGAACCGTGAAAAGTCGAAACCGCCTTCTTTCATGCGGCGCAGAACGTTGGTGCTGATGTCTTCTTGATAGGCTGTGCTCATGAAACGTCCTCCTCAAACCGATGGATAGACTTTCCGTGCTTCCCAAAGCCCGCGCGCTGACGGCGCGGGTACCACGGCAACAACATCACCACGGGAAAACAAGCATGTAGCTGACAAGACCAGACCTTAGCGATTCATTCGCTGATCTCACTTGCAGAGTAGCGCGAAGCTATCACCTCCACCAGAGGTGCTTGAATGGCATACAGGAAATGTTCAGGCGGCGGGAGAGATGTCGAGGATTTGAATACTGTTCTGGTCTTTGAGGATCTTGACCGTTGGCTCGGGCTTGCGGCCCTCAAGGTCGTTGAGGTCCAGTTCGGCGGCCACGGGCACCAGCTTGTTGCGGATCATGTGTGCCGCATCTTCGAGGCTGGGCTTGTGCTCGCAGGTGAACTGCTCCACGGACTGTACGCCGTGATCATCAACGAAGGTAATCTGCCACTTTTGCATCGGTGCCTCCTCGATAAAACCCATGTGTGGGCTTACCTCTATCTGGACCTTGAGGGCTCGGCAAACGTTCCACTCAAGTCAGGAAGCACCGGATCAAGCACAGTTATTTTTCAGCGTGTTCCTTCAAGGCTTTCAGGGTGTTGAACGGCGCTTCCACCACGAACTTGTTGGCCAGCCACGACGGCACGCTGCCGCCTGGCTCGGTGTGTACCTGGTAGGTGACTTCGGTCTCATTGGCGCCTTTAGGGACCAGTTTCCAGAAGCCCTCGACCTGAGCGACACGCACGTAGCCTTTTTCTTCGGGCTTGTAGGTCGGCACGCCCTGCAGCTTGCGGGTTACGCTGCCGTCGGCGTCCTTGGTGGTGGTGACATGGATGTATGAATCACGATCGGTCACCGGGAAAGGCGCCTTGAACTGGGTGTAGGTCCAGGCCTCATCGCCTTTCTTGTCCACCAGCTTCTGGGATTTGCACTCATGAATCCACGAGCAGGCACCGGCCACATCTTCCTGCAGGGCCTGGATCCTGGCGACAGGCGCCTTGATCACGGTCACACCGCGATACGCCTTGTATTTGGAGCCGGCGACTTCGCTCAGGGACACCTTGATACCGTCTTCATCCTTGGCAACCTGCCAATCCTCAGCCTGGGCAGTGGCAGCAAATACCAGCGTAAAACCGCACAGCACAGCCATTCGTTTCAGCGAACCCATTGTCGTATTCCTTATTGTTGAAGTTCCGATAGTAAAGCCCCTCAAGCCGCCGTCATCTGCTCCCACCAGCCGATCAACCGGATCGCATCGGCCTGGTCGGTGCCGCAGACATCGATATCCGCCTTGAAATCACTGCACACCGCCGGGCGCTCCGGTCGGCCGAACAGTTGGCACAGCTGTTCGACCGACAGGTGCAGGCAGCGTTCGCCCGCCGGTTTGCCATTGGGCATACCGGGTAAGGGCGAACTGATGGAGGGGGCGATGCAGCAGGCGCCACAGCCTTCACGGCAATTCATGACCAGCAGGTCCTCGACGACTCAATAGGGACGGCCGGGCTAGGGTACGCCCTTAAACAGCCGTTTTAAAATGGGTTAACAGGGGTTTTTCGCACAAAATAAAAGTGACCGACCAGTCTGCGACAGATGGTCGATGGCCTGCGTCACTTGGTAGGAAAAAGTTTATTGCTTGAACTCGAATTCCAACGCGGCACCTTCCACTTCACGGCGCTCTTCGTTGCGCAATTGCAACTTCATCTCATTGCTGAGCAAACGGCCGTTGATCTGGAACGCACTGTTGTCGGTGGGCTTTTCACCGAACATCGGCGGCAACAACGGCACGCTCTTGGGCTTGGGCACGGTACCCAGGGGCTGCAGGTGCCTGACCATGTCCGAAGGCAGGGACAAATCCAACTGTGCCGGTGGCAGTTTGGTCTGTGCCACTTCCTGGGCTGACTTGGATTTTTTCGCCGTCGACGCACGTTTTTTCGCCGTGGCGGTTGGCTTCTTCGCGACGGGGGCTTGCTTGGCGGTGGAAGGTTTTTTTGCCGGGGCATCCGGCTGGGTATTGGCAGCGGGCTTGTTTTCAGCCACGGGTGCCGCCGCCAGCGCTGTGCCGACGTTACACAGGCTTAACAGGCCAATCACCAAAGCAGCGCGAACAATCGAGGTCATATTGCCTACAGCATTAACGGCAGAGGGCCATATGCTCGCTTGTTGTGCGCGGCATGACAAGCGCGGTGATCAGCCAGCTATCGGCGCTGCCCCTTTTCGGCGCCTCAAAAGCCGGCTGCGGTTTCCTGGCATAGCTGGCTGGCCAGCATCCCCAGGGTCATCAGCGCACGCTCTGCTTCGCGGTTCCAAGGTGTGCCGCAGTTAAGGCGAATGCAGTGGTTGAACTGCTCGGTATTGCTGAAGATCAAGCCCGGCGCAATGCTGATGCCCTGTTGCAGGGCGCGCACGTGCAGTTCCTGGGTATTGACCCGCCCAGGCAAACTGACCCACAAAATAAAGCCGCCCGTCGGACGAGTCATCTGGGTGCCTTCCGGGAAATACTGCTGCACCGCCAGTTGGAAGGCGCTGAGATTCTTGCGGTATTCCTGGCGGATGTAACGCAGGTGCCGGTCGTACCCGCCGTTCTCCAGATACGCTGCCACGCCCATCTGGGTGACGCTGCAGGCCGAGTGGGTGCTGAACATTTGCAGGCGCTGGATTTCCTGCTGGTACTTGCCGGCGATCATCCAGCCGATGCGCACACCCGGCGACAAGGTCTTGGAAAAGCTCGAGCAATAGATGACCCGGTCCAGGCGGTCATAGGCCTTGAGAGCCTTGGTGCGGCCGAGTTCGAACATCAGTTCGCCGTAAATATCGTCTTCGACAATCTGGATATCAAAATCCGAGGCCAGGCGCAGCAACTGTTTCTGCCGTTCCTCGGGCATGGTGCCGCCCAAGGGGTTGCTCAGGCGCGTGGTCAACACCAGGGCCTTGATCGACCATTGGTTGGCGGCCAGTTGCAGGGCTTCCAGGCTCATGCCGGTGGACGGGTCGCTGGGGATCTCGATGACCTTCAGGCCCAACAGGTCGGCCAGTTGCAGCAAGCCGTAATAGGTCGGCGATTCAGCCGCGATCAAGTCGCCGGGACGTGTCAGCACCCGCAGCGACATCTGCAAGGCGTCAACACAGCCGTGGGTGATCACCACTTCGGAGGGGTCCACCACCACGCCGGCGTCACGCATGCGAATCGCCACCTGGCGGCGCAACGGCTCGAAACCGGGGCTGAACATGTAGCTGAAGGCGCGTGGGCTCTGGAAGCGCGTGACCTTGGCCAGTTGCTGGTGCAGCGCCCGGACCGGCAAGTAGTCGACACTCGGCACGGCGGCGCCCAAGGGGAACACGCCTTCGCGGCGCGACTCACCCAATACTTGCTGGATTATGCTGCTGCGGGTGACCAACCCCGGGCGCTCGACCCGCGCGATGTCCGGCGTCGGAGCGGTGAGCGCCGGCGTCTGGTGCACGTAGTAACCGGACTGCGGCCGTGCCCGGATCAGCCCCTGGTCTTCCAGGTTGGCGTAGGCCTGCAATACCGTAGCGTGGCTGACATTGAGCTGGGAGCTCATCTTGCGCACCGAGGGCACGCGCTCGCCAGGTTGATAGACACCGCGACGGATGTCCTCAGCCAGTTGCTGGGCGATACGTTGGTAAAGCAACAGATTGGTCATGACGCAGCACTCGATTTCACGGGTATTTTATTTTTGTGTGAAACATACCAGCACAGTTTAGAAGTGTACGGGGACAGTTGCCACAATAGTCGAGCGCGCGCGGGAGTGACAGTAAAAACTGTAAGGTGAGTGGAGAGAATACTCAGATGTATACAGAACAATGTGGGAGGGGGCTTGCTCCCGATGACGGAGTGTCAGTCGCCGAAAATAGTGACTGATCCACCGCTATCGGGGGCATGCCCCCTCCCACACTTTTGATTTGCGCAAGGCTTCAGCGAGCGGCGCCCAGTTGGCCTTTCTCGTCGGAGAACACTATTTCTACGCGACGGTTCTGCGCGCGGCCACGTTCGGAGGCGTTGGCTTCCACCGGGTACTGGTCGCCGTAGCCCTCAACCTGGATGCGTTTCTCGTCGATTCCCAGGTCCACCAGCACATCGGCCACCGATTGCGCGCGATCACGGGACAGTTTGACGTTTTCCTGCTGACCACCCGTATTGTCAGCGTACCCCTCGATGCGCACCACACGCTTGGGGTTCAGTTGCAGGAACTGCACGATTTTCAATACGGTGCGGTTCGCCGAGTTTTTCAACTCCGCTTCACCGGTATCGAACAGCACGTCGCCCAGGGTCATCACCAGGCCACGATCGGTCTGAGTGGTGGTCAGGCTGGCGATCTGTTCTTCGAGCCATTTACCCTGCTGCTGCACGCTGATCAGCTTGCTTTCACGCAGGGCCAATTGCAGGCGCTGGCGTTCCAGTTCGAGCTTGGCGGCACGCTCTTCGTTAAGTGTCTGCTCGGTGTGTTCGCGGGCGATGGCACTGTAGCGCTGGCTCAGGTAGGCGTAATGCACCACGTCGGCACCGCTGCCCCAGTAGCTGGACAAGCGGTCGGCCCGCGCCAGGGATTCACCGGCGCGGATCACGTCCTTGGGTGCGATACGCAGCACGTTGGCGTCTTCCTTGACCTTCTGGAAGTCGCTGCCCGCCTGTTGCAAGGCCTGTTCGCCACTAGGGTGGCTGGCACAACCGCCCAGTGCCGCACTGCCCAGCAGCACGGCACAGCCCAGACCACGGATCATCGGGTTCATTGGGCTTCTCCCAGCTGCAATTGCTTGCGCAGGCGCGTGATGCGGGTATTGAGCACGTTCAGTTGTTCCTGGCTCTTGCGGGTCAGCACCTGGGCTTCGGCCAGGCGCGCATCCAGCTCGGCCTGTTCGGCCTGCATGCGCGCGTCCTTGTAGGATTGCTCGGCCATGTCGGCCTTGGCCTGGGCGAATTTGTCTTCGGCCAGTTTCAGTTCGGGTGATTCATCGGTGCTGGCGCCCACGGCGTTGGCTTGTTCCAGGGCTTGCTGGGTGAGGCGAATTTGTTCATTCGGCGCAGGATCGGCTGCACATCCCGCCAGAGCGACAACGGCGAGGGCCGCGAAAAAAGGTCGAAGAGTCACTGAAAATCCCTACTTTGTTGGGGTGCCGACGGGTTGTTGCAATTGCGCTTTCCAACGCTCCAGATTGCGCTGCAGCGCGGCTTCCGTCACACCAGACCCGGGCAATTCTGTCATCTTTTTGGCCAGCTGTCCGCGCAGCCACGGATCATTGCAGGCCGAGTTGTGGGAAATCGCCAGGTACAGGCCGGGCTGATCGACGGGCACGTCGCGGGCCACCAGGTCATTGCTCATCCCTAACGTCTGGGCCATGGCCATGCCGGAGTAACGCCCGGCCAGCACGTAGTCCACTTCCCCCAGCAGCAGTTTCTGGAAGGCCGGGGTCAACGTGGGCAGGCGTTGCAGGGTCAGTTGCTGGCCGGCGAAGGTTTCAAAGTCGCGGCTCAAGCGTGCTCGCTCCGACACTGCACCCTTGTGGCCATGCAGGTCGGCCGCCGTGGTATAGGCCAGCGCCGAATCCTTGCGGGTCCAGACCAGATAATCGAGCTGTACCAGCGCCGGGTGGATGTAGTCGAGGGTTTCCAGCTCGCCAAGGTTCAGCGGTGCATCGGCGAGGATGTCCATGCGCCCGCTGCGCACTTCGTCCAGGGCCAGGGAACGCTTGCGGCCGTAGAGCAGATCGATTTTCAACCCAAGCTCCTTGGCTACCTGTTGCAAGACATCGGCGGTGGCGCCGATCAGGTGCGTCGGGTCTTGGGGATCGCGCCACAGCAGCGGCGGTGCGTCCGGGCTGCCGGTGATCACCAGGCGGTCACATTTGCCGGCTGCCTGGGTCAGGCTCGGCAGCAGCGTAAGTCCCAGCAGTACGGCCCAGGGGCGCAGTTCCATGGCGGTTTCTCCGGCGTTCAAAAAAGCCCGGGCCAAAAAAAGCCCGGTCACTAGACCGGGCTCTTTATAAGTGAAGCGGCTGGATTAGACCAGCTTCTCCAACTCAGGTACGGCTTCGAACAAGTCCGCCACCAGGCCGTAATCGGCCACCTGGAAGATCGGTGCTTCTTCGTCCTTGTTGATCGCGACGATCACCTTGGAGTCTTTCATGCCGGCCAAGTGCTGGATCGCGCCGGAGATACCGACGGCGATGTACAGCTGTGGCGCAACGATCTTGCCGGTCTGGCCGACCTGCATGTCGTTGGGTACGAAGCCTGCGTCGACGGCCGCGCGGGAGGCGCCGACCGCAGCGCCGAGCTTGTCGGCCAGGGCGTACAGGTGCTTGAAGTTGTCACCGTTCTGCATGCCACGGCCGCCGGAAACGACGATCTTGGCAGCGGTCAGTTCAGGACGATCCGACTTGGCCAGCTCTTCGCCAACAAAGCTGGACGTGCCAGCATCGTGGGCAGCAACAACGGCCTCAACGGCAGCCGAACCACCTTCAGCGGCAACCGGGTCGAAACCGGTGGCACGCACGGTGATGACTTTGACGGCAGCGGTCGATTGCACGGTGGCAATCGCGTTACCGGCATAGATCGGGCGCTTGAAGGTGTCGGCGCTTTCTACCGAGATGATCTCGGAGATCTGGTCAACATCCAGCTGCGCGGCAACGCGCGGCAGGATGTTTTTGCCGTTGGAAGTGGCGGCAGCCAGGATGTGGCTGTAGCCAGCGCCCAGCTCTGCTACCAGGGGGGCGACGTTTTCCGGCAGTTGGTGAGCGTAAGCGGCGTTGTCGGCCAGCAGTACTTTGCTTACGCCAGCCACTTTGGCTGCAGCCTCAGCCACGGCGCCAGCGCCTTGACCGGCGACCAGTACGTGGATGTCGCCACCGATTTTAGCGGCAGCAGCAACAGTGTTCAGGGTGGCCGGGGCCAGCACCTTATTGTCGTGTTCTGCGATTACCAAGATAGTCATGATTAGATTACCTTCGCTTCGTTTTTCAGTTTCTCGACCAGTTCAGCCACCGACTTGACCTTGATGCCCGCGCTGCGTGCAGCCGGCGCTTCAACTTTGACGGTCTTGTTGGTGGAGGCGGTGGAAACGCCCAAAGCATCCGGAGTCAGCACTTCGAGAGGCTTCTTCTTGGCTTTCATGATGTTTGGCAGGGACGCGTAGCGCGGCTCGTTCAAACGCAGGTCGGTGGTGACGATGGCCGGCAGTTTCAGGGAAACCGTCTGCGCGCCGCCGTCGATTTCGCGGGTCACGGCAACGTTGTCGCCGCTCACTTCGACTTTCGAAGCGAAGGTGCCCTGGCCGTAACCGGTCAGTGCAGCCAGCATCTGGCCAGTCTGGTTGTTGTCGCTGTCGATCGCCTGTTTGCCGAGGATCACCAGCTGAGGCTGTTCCTTGTCGACAACGGCCTTGAGCAACTTGGCCACGGCCAGGGAGGTCAGCTCTTCAGCGGACTCGACCAGGATAGCGCGGTCGGCACCCAGTGCCAGGGCGGTACGCAACTGCTCTTGAGCAGTGGTCGGGCCGATGGAAACCACAACGATTTCAGTCGCCACGCCTTTCTCTTTCAGGCGTACGGCTTCTTCCACGGCGATTTCACAGAAAGGGTTCATCGACATCTTGACGTTAGCAAGGTCGACGCCGGAATTGTCCGCCTTGACGCGAACTTTCACGTTGTAATCGACAACGCGTTTGACAGCTACAAGAACCTTCATGGATTCCTCGTTACTCTCCGGTGAAAAGAAAGTCGCCTAGGCGAACCTGGCGGTTGATGCTCATCGGCACACAAGGGCACCTCCAAAAACGGCGGCGAATGACCTTGCTCACGGGAAGTGATGACCGTTCGTCAGTGGTGACTGGGAGGTCATTCTTTATCGCGGCGTGTAAACTGCGCGCCATCAATTAAACGCGCGTCACCTGTTTTGCCTTTGCCGTGCTTTTGGACGTGCTCTTGAAACCTACAGTCTGCCTACGGTCTGTGCAAAACCGACCGTATATTGACCGGAACGCCTATTCTGGTCAATACGGCAAAATGGCCAGTCATAAGCCGCGTTGCTTTGATTTACCTAGCCTGCGGGCAATTCAAACAAACGTTTGTATTGGACGCTGACAGTGGTCTATATATAATGCGCCACCTAGAGAGACAGGTGGGTCATCCCCTGCCGTTGCGCACGGCGATGACGGACACGACACCGAACCTCCACCCATTAGAAAAAAAGCCTGTTGAGCCTTGAGTAGGAGATAGCCTGTGGAACGCGAATACATGGAATTCGACGTGGTCATCGTCGGCGCTGGCCCGGCGGGCCTGTCTGCCGCCTGCCGACTGAAGCAGAAGGCCGCCGAAGCCGGTAAGGAAATCAGCGTCTGCGTGGTCGAGAAAGGCTCCGAAGTGGGCGCACACATCCTCTCCGGTGCCGTGTTCGAGCCCCGTGCCCTGAACGAACTGTTCCCGGACTGGAAGGAACTCGGCGCCCCGCTCAACACCCCCGTGGTGCGCGATGACATCTATGTGCTGCGCAGCGCCGACACCTCCACCAAGGTGCCAGACTTCTTTGTGCCCAAGACCATGCACAACGAAGGCAACTACATCATCTCCCTGGGCAACCTGTGCCGCTGGCTGGCTCAGCAGGCCGAGAACCTGGGCGTGGAAGTCTACCCAGGCTTCGCCGCCCAGGAAGCGCTGTTCGATGAAAACGGCGTGGTGCGCGGGATCATCACCGGCGACCTCGGCGTCGACCGTGAAGGCCAGCCCAAAGAAGGCGTCTACACCCCGGGCATGGAACTGCGTGGCAAGTACACGTTGTTCGCCGAAGGCTGCCGTGGGCATATCGGCAAGCAGTTGATCCAGCGCTTCAACCTGGACAGCGACGCCGACGCCCAGCACTACGGCATCGGCCTCAAGGAAATCTGGGAAATCGACCCGGCCAAGCATCAGCCAGGCCTGGTGGTGCACACTGCCGGTTGGCCGCTGGACATCATGAGCAACGAGAACACCGGTGGCTCGTTCCTCTATCACCTGGAAAACAACCAGGTGGTCGTCGGCCTGATCGTCGACCTGTCCTACAGCAACACCTTCCTGTCGCCATTCGACGAGTTCCAGCGCCTCAAGCACCACCCGGTGCTGGCCCAGTACCTGGAAGGCGGCAAGCGCATCAGCTACGGCGCACGCGCCCTGGCCAAGGGCGGTATCAACTCGTTGCCGAAGATGGTGTTCAAGGGCGGCGCGCTCATCGGCTGCGACCTGGGCACCATGAACGTGGCCAAGATCAAAGGCAGCCACACTGCGATGAAGTCCGGCATGCTCGCTGCCGATGCCGTGGCCGAACGCCTGCTGGCCGAATCCGAAGGCGGCGATGAGCTGACCAACTATGTCGACAGCTTCAAGGCAAGCTGGCTCTACGAAGAACTGTTCGCCAGCCGCAACTTCGGCCCGGCGATGCACAAGTTCGGCCCGATCATCGGCGCCGGCTTCAACTGGTTCGACCAGAACATCCTCGGCGGCAAGATGCCGTTCACCCTGCACGATACCAAGCCGGACTACGCCTGCCTGAAGCTGGCCAAGGACAGCAAGAAGATCGACTACCCGAAACCCGACGGCAAGTTGAGCTTCGACAAGTTGAGCTCGGTGTTCATCTCCGGTACCAACCACGAAGAAGAGCAGCCGTGCCACTTGAAGTTGAAAGACCCAAGCATCCCGATCGGCACCAACCTGCCGCTCTACGATGAACCGGCGCAGCGTTACTGCCCGGCCGGCGTGTATGAAGTGATCACCCAGGAAGACGGCGAGAAGCGCTTCCAGATCAACGCCCAGAACTGCGTGCACTGCAAGACCTGTGACATCAAGGACCCTTCGCAGAACATCACGTGGGTCACACCGGAAGGTGCGGGTGGGCCGACTTACCCGAATATGTAAGCCAAGCGAGGCTCCCGAATGGGAGCCTTTTTTATGCAGTCAAACTCGGTCAACTGTGGGAGGGGGCTTGCCTGAAATGACTAGGCAGCCCGCTCTTCGCCAGGGTTACGCTCGAAGTAGCGCTTGTACTCGCGACTGAACTGCGACGTACTCTGGTACCCCACGCTGTGCGCCGCCTGCGCCACGCCCATGCCCTCCACCAGCAGCAACTGCTGAGCCTTGAGCAAGCGCAAACGCTTCAAGTACTGCACCGGCGACAACAGCGTGCAGCGTTTGAAATGCTCGTGAAACGTCGACGCACTCATATGCGCGTACCCCGCCAACGTCTCGATATTCAGCGGCTCGGCGTAATGGGCATGCAGGTGATTCAACGACGTGGCGATCCGCGAAAACTGCCCTTGCTGTTCCACCAAGGCGCGCAGCACATCGGCCTGGGGGCCACGCAAGGCGGTGAACAATAATTCCCGCACCCGCGCCGGGCCCATGATCCGGCTTTCCAGTGGATCGTGCAGGCACTGCAGCAGCCGCTCGACGCAGCCGCGCATGGCGTCATCCAGGACCACCGAACTCATCGACTCCAGGGTTTGCGCGGTCGGCGGCGGACCGGCCTGCATGCCCATGGCCATCACCAACTCACCCAGCACCACGCGGTCGATGCCCACGGTCACCCCCAGCAGCGGCGCACCGGGCGCCATGGCGAACGTCTCGCACTCGAACGGCACCGGCATCGCCTGGATCAAGTAGTGCCCGGCGCCATACTCCAGCGTACGCGGGCCCAGGTAGGCGACCTTGCTGCCTTGGGCCACGAACATCAGGCTCGGCTCGTAGATCTGCGGGCCGCGCGCTACGTCGCAACTGGCGCGCAGTACTTGCACACCCGGCAGATGGGTCGGGGAGAAACCGTCGCGGGACGTCAGCCCCTCGATCAGGGCAACCAGCGTGGCGTTGGCATCAACATGGCGGGTCAATAGCATAAAAGCAGTTCTCGGGAGTTTTCAGATCTGAGCATCAGCAAGCTTCAAGCCTCAAGCTGCAAGAGAGCACGCAGTTTATAGCTTGCGACTTGTAGCTTGCTGCTTTTAGCGGCTCCTCCGGAGCTTTAGGCATGAGACTCGGAGCAATCGCCATGGCCGCATCAGGGGGTGACGCGGAAAATGGCCCGCCTCATCTGTCCCTGCTTTTGCGAGGTTTTCGCCATGTATACCGCCATCGGTTACGCCGCCCAGTCGGCCACCACTCCCCTCGCCCCCATGTCGTTTGAACGCCGCAGCCCGCGCGCCGATGACGTGGCCATCGAGATTCTCTACTGCGGCGTGTGCCACTCCGACATCCACCAGGCGCGCAACGAATGGGGCATCGCCGTGTACCCGCTGATGCCGGGCCACGAGATCGTCGGCAAGGTAACCGCCGTCGGCGCCCGCGTGACCGCGCATAAAGTCGGCGACCTCGTCGGCGTCGGCTGCATGGTCGATTCGTGCCGCCACTGCGAAGCGTGCAAATCGGACCTCGAGCAATATTGCCTCGAAGGCCCGACCATGACCTACGCCACCCCGGACCGCGTCGATGGCAGCAACACCATGGGCGGTTACTCCGACAGCATCGTGGTCAGCGAGCACTTCGTGGTGAAGATCCCGGCCAAGCTCGACCTGGCCAGCGCCGCGCCGATCCTGTGCGCAGGCATCACCACCTATTCGCCGCTCAAGCACTACGGCGTCAAGGCTGGCGACAAGGTCGGGATTCTCGGCATGGGTGGCCTGGGCCACATGGGCATCAAGTTCGCCAAGGCCATGGGCGCGGAAGTGACACTGTTCACCCGCTCGGCTAGCAAGGCTGAAGAAGGCCGCCGCCAGGGTGCCGACCATGTGATCGTGTCCACCGATGCCGAACAGATGCAAGCCGCCGCCGGCAGCTTCGACTTCCTGCTCGACACCATCCCGGTGCAGCACGACCTGAACCCCTACCTCGACGTGCTGCGCTTTGATGGCGTGCACATCCTGGTTGGCCTGATCGAGCCCGTGGACCCACCGGTCAACGCCGCCAAACTGGTATTGGGACGTAAAGTGCTGGCAGGTTCGCTGATCGGTGGCATTGCCGAAACCCAGGAAGTCCTGGATTTCTGCGCCGAGCATGGCATCACCTGCGACATCGAAATGCTCGACATTCGCCAGATCAACGAGGCCTACACCCGCATGATCGCCGGTGATGTGAAGTACCGCTTTGTCATCGATATGGCGACCTTGAAGGCCTGAGTGCCCTCACCCCACTCCCAGTAGATACCAACACCGCGTAAACCCGTAGCAGCTGCCGAGCGCAAGCGAGGCTGCGTTGCGGTGTGTCAGATACACCGCTGACGCAGCCTCGCTTGCGCTCGGCAGCTGCTACGGGGGGCCTTCATACTATGGGTGGGAGGGCCTTCACGCTACGGGGCTGGTCAGGCCTTCGCACCCAACTCCGCTGACAGCCGCGCTGCGACCTGTTTGATCACAGGGATCAGCTCGGCCATTTTCTCCAGCGGCATGTAGGGCACGGTACTGGCGATGCTGATGCCGGCGACGATTCGCCGGCTGGCATCGCGCACCGGTGCCGCCACGCACCGGATCGACGGTTCGTTGTCTTCCAGGTCGAACGCATACCCGCCCACCACATACTCACGCATGCGCTGCTCGAACTGCGCCCAGGATTGTTCTGGATGCTGCGGCCATTGCAGGTTTTTCCCACCCGCCGGCAGGCTGGTCTCGTACAAACGCTGCCACTCTTGCACCGAGTCATCCAGCAGCATCGCCTTGCCCACGCCCGTGCGCGCCAACGGCATGCGATGGCCGACCCGCGAGCGCATTTCCGGACCGTTGCGGCCAGGGTTCTTGTGCAGGTAGAGCACGTCGTCGTATTCGCGAATGGCCAGGTGGATGGTGTCGCCGGTCAATGCCGACAGCTCATCCAGGTACGGCACCGCCAGGGTCACCAGCGGCAGCTCTTCGCGGGCCTGAAATCCCAGCTCGATCAACTTCGGCCCCAACAGGTAGCCGACTTGCGGCACCACGCGCAGGTAACGCTCTTCCACCAGGCAACTGGCCAGGCGGTGGGTGGTGCTGCGGGTGGTGCCGATGCGCCTGGCGATCTCTTTCAGATCCCGCGCACCGGCCGCCACCGCCTGCACGACGCCCAGGCCACGCAGCAGGGTCTGGGTGCCGGTGGGGGCTGCGTCTTTGACGGGGGTGTGGGCGTTTTCCTGCATATCGGGCCTATAGGTATGAAAGCGGGGGCATTATGGCAAATACCGCCCCTCAATACAGTGGCGATCCAAAGGTGGGAGGTGTTCGATCTAGCGCTGCTTCATGCGGTCGATGATGACCGCCAGCAACAGGATCGAGCCACGAATCACGTACTGGTAGAAGGTGTCGATATTCTTCAGGTTCATCGCGTTCTCGATGATCGCCAGGATCAGCACCCCGGCAATCACATGGCGGATCATGCCGATGCCGCCGCTCAACGACACCCCACCCAGCACGCAGGCGGAAATCACCGTCAGCTCGAACCCCTGGCCGATCATCGGCTGGCCCGAGGTCATGCGCGAGGCGAGGATCACCCCGGCCAGCGCGCCGATCAGGCCGTGCACGGCAAAGATGATGATCTTGGTGCGATCAACGTTCACCCCCGCGAGCAACGCGGCTTCCTGGTTCCCTCCGATCGCCATGGTGTTGCGCCCATAGGTGGTGTAGTTCAACAGCCAGCCAAAAAACACAAAGCACAGCACGGTGATGATGATCGGCACCGGCACGCCCAACAGTTGGCCGTTGCCGAACACAAAGAAATCCTCGTTCATCACCCCCACCGCCTTGCCGTTGGAGAAGATGTAGGCCAGGCCGCGCACGATCTGCATGGTCGCCAACGTCGCGATCAACGCATTGATACGCAGCTTGGCGATGACAATGCCGTTGATCAGCCCTACCACCAAACCCATGGCTAATGCAGCGGATACACCGAGCGCCACGCTGTCGGTGTCGCGAATCACGATCCCCGCCACCACACCGGCGCAGGCAATCACCGAGCCCACCGACAGGTCGAAGTGCCCCGACGCCAGGCAGAACAGCATGGTGCAGGCGGCGATGCCCACGGTGGAAATCGCCAGGCCCAGGCCGCGCATGTTCAGCGGCGAGAGGAAGTTGTCGATAAACAACGCGCTGAGCACAAAGATGCCCAATGCCGCCAACAGCATCACCCAGTCATCGAGAAACTTGCGCTGGTTGAAGCCCGGCCAGAAGCCCTTTGCAGTTTTTACCTGAGACATGCCTACACCCTCTTATTCTTCAAGCCCGCGAACGCGGGAGTGCCAGTTGCAGCAGGCGTGCTTCATCCGCTTGATCGCGGCTCAGTTCGCCGGTCAGCGCGCCTTCGCTCATCACCAGGATGCGATCGGAGATGCCCATCACTTCCATGAGGTCGCTGGACACCACGATCACCGCAATGCCCTGGGCCGCCAGGTTATGAATGATCTGGTAGATCTCCGACTTGGCGCCGATGTCGATGCCGCGAGTCGGTTCGTCGAGCAGCAGCACCTTCATCGGCATCGACAGCCAGCGGCCAAGAATGGCTTTCTGCTGGTTGCCGCCGGACAGGTACATGATTTTCTGTTCAGCGTTAGGCGTTTTGACTTTCATCGCCTTGATCTGCTGGTCGGCGTTGCCCTTTTCCCAACCGTCGCGCAACAGCCAGCCAAACGACGCATGGGCGCCACGGGCACTGATGTTGATGTTCTCGGCGACGCTTGCGAGCGGGAGGATGCCCTCCTTCTTGCGGTCCTCGGGGCACAGCAGTACACCGGCGGCGATGGCATCACGCGGTGAGCGCAGTGTCAGTGCTTCACCGCAGAGCTCCAGGCTGCCGGCGCTGGCGCGTTCCAAGCCGCTGAGCAAACGGAACAACTCCGTGCGCCCTGCCCCCACCAGGCCGAACAGACCGAGAATCTCGC